>JBKJOK010000037.1:0-8788 GCA_046595595.1 Candidatus Limnocylindrales bacterium | reverse complement strand
CTCCTGGCGTTCGCCCCGGTGACCGCGTCGATCGTGATCGGCCAGAACGGTCCGCTCGGGCTGGTGCTCGGGATGGTCGCCATCGTCGGGCTCGTGTCGGGCCGGGCGGTTCCGGCCGGCCTGGCGATCGGGCTGCTGCTCTACAAGCCGACGTACGCGCTGCCGTTGATCGGTCTGCTCGTGCTCCGCAGGCGCTGGACGGAGCTCGCGATCGTGGCGGCGGTCGGCGCGCTGTGGTTTCTCGCCGGCGTTGCGGCGGCGGGTGGCGACTGGGCCTGGCCGGTGGCCTGGTGGAACGGGGTGGGCGCGTACCTCGAGAGCGACTTTGGCGGCAATGCCGACAAGGCCGTCAGCATTCCCGGCCTCCTCGCCCGGCTCGATCTCCCGTCCGTCGTGCCCGTCGTCGTCGGTGGCCTGATCGTCCTTGCCGCCATACCCCGGCTGATCCGCGCTCCGATGCTCGAGGCCGCGGTCGCGGCGTCACTGATCGGCGTCGTCGTCAGCGTCCACGCCTGGGGCTACGACGCGGCGATGGCGGCCCCCTTCGTCCTCTGGCTGGTCGCCGGGAACGGAGCCCTCCGCGAGCCTGTCCGGACGCGCTTCCTCGTGGCCGCCTACTTGGTCTCGCTGTCGTGGCTGATCTCGCGCCAGACGGTCGTCAGCGGCGTGGCGCTGGTGGTCATCGCGCTCATCGTCGTGTGGTTCGTCGGTGCGTGGCGATCCCGCCCGGAGGCGGTGCCGGCAGCCGGCGTAGGCCCGCCCGGCTGACCCCTCGACCACCGTCGTGCGACCATGCGCCCATGGACAAGCAGAACCGCGAGCAACGACGGCAGGCGAAGTTCGGCGGCGGCCGAGCCAGCGAGAAGGGCACCTGGCCGACGAGCGAGCCGAATCCCGTGTTCGGCGCCGCCGAGGCGCCCGAGGACGCGATCGCCGGGCGCCCGGACCAGGATCAGACGAAGATGACCGGCACGGGCACTGGCGGCGCGACTGAGTCCCCCGACCGCATGCCCGAGCACGAGGGCACCCACGGCGGCAACAGCGCCAAAGGCTGACCCAGCCCGAGCCGTGACGCGCTCGCCGCCGCCTGAGCCTCATCGACCCGATCGCCCCCGCGGTCTGCGCCTATTCGAACCACAGAGCCGCGGGACCGCTGATCTCGGTTGACTGAATAGTACGTATAGCGCATCATTCGGTCATGTCACGATCCAACCTCTTCCAAGTCGCGGCGGCCCAGCAGGGGTTCTTCCGCACTCGCCAGGCGCTCGATGCCGGCTGGACGCGGCGCGCCATCAACTGGGCCGCCCACAAGGGCGAGATCGAGCCGGTCCATTACGGCCTGTACCGGTTCGCGCATTTTCCGGCCACGCCTCAGGACGAGCTCCACGAGCTCCAGACGACCGTGCCAGAGGGAACCTTCAGCCATGAGACCGCGCTGATCCTGTGGGGCCTCTCGGACCTTCTCCCGCGGACGACGCACTTCACCGTCCCGAAGGAGTCCGGATTCAAGCGGCGCCCGGGGATCACGATCCACCGCCGGGCGCTGGCTGCCGGCGAGCGGATCCTTCGCGACGGTCTCTGGCTCACCTCCCTGGCGCGCACCCTGCTCGATTCTGCCCGCGCAGGCACGGACCCTGAACAGTTGCTCGCCGCCGGCAACGAGGCGCGCGAGCGAGCCATGCTGGGCCCACACGAGCTGACGGCGCTCATGGCGCACTACCCGTTCACGATGCTCGAGACATGAGCGGCGATCGATCCACCGCGCTGGGCAGGCGGGCATCGCTTCTCGCACGAATGCGCAATGTCGCGGCGTCGACGCGAGGCACGGAGCCGGCACGCCGCGTCCAGCTCACCATTGCGATTGATCGCTTCCTCGCCCGACTCCTCGGGACAACCGGCTGGGGCTCGTGGGTCCTCAAGGGTGGTTACGCGAATCAGCTCCGCGCACCAGCAGAGGCGCGTTTCACGCAGGACGTCGACCTCAAGCTCGACGCGCCGCTCGAGGATGCGGGCGATATCTTGTCGCGCGCGGCCACCACCGACCTCGGCGACGATCTCTCATACGAGTTCGCGTCCGGGCCACAGCGGCTCATCGGCCCACCGGGCGAGGGCCTGCGGTTTCCGATTCGCGCGTTCCTCGCGGGGTCCGACTTCGTGCGCTTCGGGGTCGACGTGAGCAGTCAGGACGCCGTTGTCGGCAAGCTCGAGCGGCACCCGTCAGACCCGCTCGTCGTTGCCATCGGCTTTCCGGCATCGTGGTTCCCGGTCTATCCGATCGCACAGCAGTTCGCAGAAAAGCTGCACGCCTTCACCATGCCGCGTGGTCAGGAAAACACGCGGGTCAAGGATCTCGCCGACATGATCTGGTTCGTCGAGCGCTACTCCTTCGCGAGCGCGGCGCTCATCGACGCGGGGGTCGCCACGTTCGACCGCCGTGGCGATCACCCATGGCCGCCCAAGATCCCGACCGTGCCCGACTCCTGGTCGCGGCCGTACGGAGCGCTGCGCAAGGAAATGGGGCTTGACCCGGAGACGCCCGTTGCGGCCCGCGACAGGCTCGCCCGGTTCCTCGAGCCGGTCCTCACCGGCGACCGCGGACTGCACTCGGAGAAGGGCGACGGCTGGGTCCGATAGAGGCACATATGGGTGTCCGGACCGGCACTATCTGGGTGGTCAGACTCACCACAAATGGGTGTCTCGCCTTGCCGGAGAAACAGGCCGACGGTGGATGACCGACCGCGCCTGGCACGAGCGCGGCGACGGTATCTGTTCGGCGCCGGATCGACCTACGACGCGACCGTCGACCAGTAGCGCTCGGCGACCCCGCCCGAGCCGTCGAGCAGGGCGACCTTCCGGCCGTAGGCCCGGACCTGGCGCGCCATCTCCTGGGTCCCGCCGAACAGGTTGTCCATCTGGCTCGCGTACAGGTTGATGCCGGTGATCTTGCGCTCGAGCTGATCGCCGATGTCGGCGTACTCGGGGCTCAGGTTGATGCCGTCCGGCAGGTCCGCGAAGGCCGTCCGCGGCAGGTCGCCGATGTGCGAGAAGTCGTTCCACCAGGCGTACGGGAAGTCCTCGTAGAACGTCACGATCCCGGCGTACTCGGGGCCGGGCATCACCCAGCGCCGGCTCTCGGCCAGGAGCTTCACGCCGACGTCGCGACAGAGCTGATGGTCCACGTGGTTGCCCACGCCCAGCGGCAGGTACAGCTTCTGGGGCTCGAGCCTGGCGATCTCGCGGCGGAGGATCTCGAACGGAGCGGCGTCGTCGGCACGCGGCGCGTTCAGCAGTTCCTCGTCGCTGGCGTAGCCGCGGAACACGGCATCGGGCAGGTCCAGGAATACGATCGAGGCCTCGGCAAAGGCCGCGAAGGCTTCATCTTCCAGACGCCGTCTCGCCATCACCTCGCCCGCGTCGGCGGCATCGACCAGTTCGTCGGTCGCAACCGCGCCCTGTGTCGAGAGCGTGTCCATGATCGGCTGGCCGGCCAGCGACTCGGCCCGGATGCTCGCCCGGCGATACCATGACGAGCGCTGCCAGAAGCGCTTGGCCGCGCCGTCGGCATCGGCCTGCGTCGCCTCGAGCCTGGCGTCCGTGGCCGCCCAGGCGGGGAGCATCTCGGGATCGCCGTAGACCGGGTAGTCGGCCGCGATGTGCGAGCGGTTGAACGCCTCGCTGACGGGCCACATCGTCTTCGACCCGAACCCGAGCGCCTCGCGCTGGTAGGTGGTCAGGTCCGTGCCGTCGTCGCCGTCGGCTCGGGCGCCACCCGAGAACACGGTCAGGATCGTCACGTTCTGGCCAAGCTCGCGGAGGCTCGCGATCAGCCCACCGCAGGAAAGAGCGACGTCGTCGGGGTGAGGGGCGACGAAGACGTGGGTCATGGCCGGGCGAGTATACCGAGCGGCGCCGCGCCCTCGTCCGGTGGCGCCGTCAGCGCTCCGCCGCGAAACCGCCCTCGCCGATGAGCGGGACGAACATCACCGGACCGTCCGACGTTTCCGTCCATCGCTCGCCGTCGCGGGTCACCACGACCAGCTCCTGGCGGTCCAGGCCGCCGACCGGCAGGACGAGCCGCCCACCGGCCGGGTCGAGTTGGCCGCGCAACGCATCCGGGATCCGGGGCGCCGCCGCCGCGACGAGGATGCCCCGCCACGGTGCGCCGTCCGCGACGCCGGTGGACCCGTCGCCGACCCGGACCTCGACCCGATCGCCGTAGCCCAGGCGTTCCAGCCGTGCCCGGGCACCGAGGGCGAGCTCGGCGTGCCGCTCCACCGTGACGACCTGGCAGCCGAGCTCGGCGAGGACTGCGGCCTGGTAGCCGGAGCCCGTCCCGATCTCGAGGACGCGGTCGCCCGGGCCCGCCCGCAGCAGCTCGGTCATCCGGGCGACGATGTACGGCTGGCTGATCGTCTGGCCGGCCTCGATCGGCAGGGCGTCGTCGGCATAGGCCGAGCGGCGGAGGTGCTCGGCGATGAACGCCTCGCGCGGCACGCTGCCGATCGCGGCCAGGACTCGCTCGTCGGCGATGTGCCGGGCACGGAGCTGGGTCTCGACCATCCGGGCCCGCTCGGGTGCCGCGGCCACATCAGCGTCGAACGTCGGGCGCTCCGGATCGAACCCGTCGCCCACGGCCGATCAGGACGGGGCGGGCGAGCCCGATGCGGCCGGCGAGGTCGACGGGGCGACCGATGCGGACGGAGCCGGCGAGCCCGAGGCCGCGGGCGAACCCGACGGGGCCACCGAGCCCGACGCCGCGGGCGAGCCTGACGGCGCGATCGAGACCGATGGGGTCGGGCTTGCGCTCGGTGTCGGCGACGAGCTGGGCGAGACGTAGGGCGTGAAGGTGCCGCCGGTTCCGAACAGCATCCCGTTGGCGAAGATCAGGCCGAAGACGGCGAACGTCGCGATCACGAAGATCTTCGACGCCCGATCCTGGACACGGATCGCGGGATCGACGACGACCTTCTCGGCCTTGACCTGCTTGCCCTCGCGGGCAGCCCGGGCGCGAGCGGCGGCGGACGTGGCCGCGACGGCGGCTGCGGTCCCGGGCGACGCGGCGACGGCCTCCTCGGCCGCGAGCTCGTCGGTGACGTCGGCCTCCTCGGCCGCGAGCTCGTCCTCGACGTCGGTGGCCTCGGCCTCGAGCTCCGCCTCGATCTCGTCGGCGACCGCTTCCTCGCCGATCGGTTCCGCGGCCGCGACGGGCTCAGGCTCGGGCTCGGGCGCCGCAGGCTCGGGCTCGGGCGCCGCCACGACTTCGACCGGTTCGGCCACGACCGGCTCGACCGGGGCCGCCTCGGTCGGCGGCAGCTCCTCGATCGCGATCGCCTGGGTCTCCTCGGACGCCGGGGAGTCGTCGGGCGCATCGGCCGGCGCGGGCGCTGCGGGCGTGTCGCTCGGCTCGTCCTCGGCGCCGAGCTCGTCGGCCGCGGCGGCCATCGCCTCGGCTTCGGCTCGGGCGGCGTCAGCCTCGGCCGCAGCCGTTTCAGCGCCCTCGGCGGGCGTCGCGGTCGGCTCGGAGGCGTCGGACGCGGTCTCCTTCGGTTCGGTCATCCCGTCGTGTCTCTCCTGTGGTGGACGCTCGGCGGCTCGATCCGCGCAGGTCGGCGTGACGACGCGCGGCGGCGCCCGGTGCGGCCGCCAGTGTACCGAAGGTCAGGCGTCGCGCATCTCGGGCACCAGCAGGCCGGCCAGTCCGGCGAGGACGGTGACCACGCCGCTGACCACGAGGACCGGCACGATCCCGATCGTCTGGCCCAGGATTCCGCCGACACCCATCGCCAGCGTCATCGATCCGAAGACGAGCGCGAACCGGAACCCCACGACCCGGCCGATCATCTCCGGCGGCGTTCGTTGCTGGAAGAGCGTCTGGCTCGGGATCACGAAGATCATGTTGGCGACGCCCGCCCCGAACAGGATCCCGAAGTCGAGGATGAGGTTGCCGCTGAGCGCGAACGCGATCAGGAACAGGCCCCACAGCACGTAGCCGCCGATCACCATCCTGCCCTTCGCGAGGTGCATTCCGATCAGGCCGATCACGAAGCCACCGATCAGGTTGCCCGCTCCGATGGCCGTCTCGAGGAAGGCGTAGGCCGCCTCCGGTCCGATGTCCACCGGGTTCAGCACCCGCTCGACGAAGACCGGGGTCAGCGCGGTCAGCGACCCGATCGCGAACTGGGCGAAGGCTGCCTGGATCGTATTGGCGAACAGGACGGGCTCGCCGCGCAGGAACCGATAGCCCTCCTTCATCTCGGTGAAGACGCTGGTCGGCGCGGGCTCCGGCTCGGGCTCTTCGGCGGCGGTGGGCGCGGGGCCGGACTCGAGTGCTGTCGTCTTGACCCGCGCCGGCGCCGGGCGTTTCCGGCGCTCGACCGCCGGCACCGCGATCGTCGCGATCAGGATCGCCGACGCCGCATAGGTCGCGGCATCGACCCAGAACGCCAGGGGCAGGGCGGGCCCGAGGAACACGACGAAGATGCCGGCCAACGGGTAGCCGATGACGTCGGCGAACGTCTCGCCGGCCCACAGCGCCGAGTTGGCCGTCAGCAGCTCGTCGTCGCGAACGATCCGGGGGAGGATCGCGACCCGGGCCGGTCGGAAGAAGATCGAGATCGAGGTGATCAGGAAGATGAGGGGGTAGACCAGCAGGACCGACGTGACCGCGACGATCGGGACGATCAGGACGGCGGCCGCACGAAGGATGTCGCTCACGATCATCACGTCGCGCTGATTCCAGCGATCCACGTACGCGCCGGCCAGCGGCGAGAGGAGCAGGTTCGGGATCGTGGCCGCGACGAAGACGAAGGCGACTGCGATCGCGTTGCCGGTGAGCCCGAGGACCAGGAACGCGAGGGCGATCTGGTGGATCCGGTCGCCGAACATGCTGATCACGTGGCCCGTCCACAGGGCCGAGAAGGACCCGTTGAGCGCCAAGCGCACATACGGATGGCGGCGGACCCGCTCCGGAACCTCGACCCGCGGCCGGCCCGGGACCGCGATCGCGCCGTCGTCGTACGTGCCCGCGCTCGCGGCCGACGGCACCGGCGCCAGGGCGATCGCGCGGCTCGTCGGGTGGCTCGGTGCCCAGACGTCGACGATCTGCCCATCCGCGCCGCGCACGCGACCCACGACCTCGCGCGCGCTCGGGCCGGCGAGCCCCGTGCCGCGCCCACCGAGGACGAGCGGCCGGTCGAGGGCAGCCGTCTCCGCGAAGCCCGTCGCGAGCCCCGTTCCCGGCCGCAGCCGTTGCCCACCAAGGGCCGCCTCGATGCCCCGCGGCATGCGTGTCGTGCCGGCCAGGCCTGTCAGCGGTCCGTCGTGATCGCGCGCATCGAGCTCCTGGTCGTCGTCGCCGAGCGTCCGGACCACCGTCGCGAAGAGGAAGAACGCGAGGCCCGCCGTGAGGAACACGTCGCCGATCGAGGCCACGTTCTGGACGAAGGGCAAGGGGATCGGGAGGATGTCGGCAAGCGGTCCGGCGTGCCACAGGAAGTCGGCGTTCAGGTCGGCAGCCAGGGGAACGTGGAACGGCGAGGTCAGGTCGGCGAGCTTGAAGCCGGCTGCCTCGAGGCTCGGGATCCAGATCGGCATGTGGCCGCCGTTGGCCGTGATCGCGATCGTGTTCGACAGGATGCCGACGAACGCAAGGCGCATGCCCGGCTGGGTGCGGTTGACCCACAGGGCCCCGAGCAGCAGGACGAAGGCGAGGAAGAACAGGGGCAGCCGAATCAGCTCGACGAGCCCGTTGCCCCGGACGAGGAGGAACTCGGTCCCGAAGCGGAGGATCACCGCGAACATCAGGACCGCCACCCAGCGCAGGCGAACCGACGCGAGGTTGGTCAGTGACCCGCCGGCGAGCAGGCCGAGGATGAGCCCGAGGGCGATGCCGCCGATCAGCACGGGTCGTGGTCTCGGCCGGCGGACGTCATCACGGACGGATCATGGCGTTCGATCCGAGGACGTGCCGTGGCGTCTTGCGCGTTCGACTCGAGCGGCTCGAGGTGACCGATCGGCGCGAAATCCCCGGATGTCGAGGTCCCTGCCGGCTCAGGCCTGGTCGGCCGATGCCGACATGGTCGAGGTTGCGGGCGTCGCGCCGATTCCGGCGGTCGAGTTCACCTGGGTCATCCGATCAGCTACCTGGCCGATCAGCGGGATCTGGCGCGGCTCCTCGCGGCGACCCGGGTCCGACACGCCGTGGACCCATGACGTGCGAACGAATGCGTCCACGACGGCTGGATCGAACTGGATGCCGGCAAACTTGCGGAGCTCGCCGAGGGCCTGTTCAGAGGTGAGCGGGGTCATCCGGTACGGGCGAGCCGCGGTCATCGCCTCGAACGCATCGGCAACGTGAAGGATCCGGGCGAGCTTCGGGATCTCGTCCCCGATCAGCCGATCCGGGTAGCCCGAGCCGTTGTACCACTCGTGGTGATGGCGAATGATCGGCAGCTCCGGAGCGAGCTTCGTGACCGGCGCAATGATCTGGGCGCCGAGGACCGGGTGGGCATTCATCTTCATCCGCTCGTCGCGCGTCAGGCGGTCGCTCTTGAGCAGGACGTTGTCCGGCACCCCGATCTTGCCGACGTCGTGGAGCAGGCCGCCCCACTCGAGAGCTTCGAGCTCGGACGCGCTGACCCGCATCTCCCGCCCGATGTCGACAGCAATCAGCTTGACGTTCTGGCTGTGCTTGCTCGTGAAGGGATCTCGCTTGTCGACCGCCTCGGCCAGGGCCCCGATCGTCTGCGTGAACATCTCGCGCATCTCGACGAATCGGTTGTACGCCACC
>JBKJOK010000282.1:0-2019 GCA_046595595.1 Candidatus Limnocylindrales bacterium | reverse complement strand
ACAACGGAACCGTCAAGATCCATGACGGCAACACCGAGAACGATCCGGGCGAGGTCCGGAACGAGCCGCATGTCTGTACGTTCCACCTCCACTTCTACTTCGCCGACCCGGCACAGGCGGGGACCTGGGAAATCCAGGAGTGGGCTCCCACCGGGCAGAAGGGCACGGTCGTCCTGAGCGGGACGTACGACACCGCCGGCGACGGCGAGGATCGCGATCCCGAGGACGGCGTGTACACCCTTCCGGACGGCCACTACAAGCTGTTCTGGGATGGCGACACCGACAAGCACGACAAGATGAAGGTGTTCTGGGTCGACTGTGACGACGATCAGCCGTCCCCGCTTGACAGCCAGGCGCCAAGCGCGTCGGCCTCGGCCAGCGCGTCGGCGTCGGCCAGCGCCAGCGCGTCGGCGTCGGCCAGCGCCAGCGCGTCGGCGTCGGCCAGCGCCAGCGCCAGCGCGTCGGCGTCGGCCAGCGCATCGATCCCGGGCGGCGGCGTCCTGCCGCTCGAGTCGACGAACCCGACCGGCGAGGTCCAGGGCATCAGCGGAACGCCGCCGGCCGGCGTGACCCCGCCCCCGACCGACACCGAGACCGTCATCGCTGCCGCCGGTGGTGATGGCTGGCGGGTAGTCCTGCTCGGCCTGTCCGCGCTGATCGCGGCGGCCGTCTTCCTGATCCCGAGCCCGACCATGGCCAGTGCCGGGAACCGCAGCCGCCGTCGCGGCCGCTGATCGCCAGCCACCGTTCGCTGCCGCCGGCGACGCAGGTCCGGCCGAGGGCCTACCCTCCGGCCATGACCGACCCGCCGCCGGCCGCCGCCTCGGATCCCCGCCTCGAGCTCCCGATCATCGGGATCGTCGGGGCGGGGATCATGGGTTCCGGGATCGCCCAGCTTGCCCTCGAGGCCGGCCACGAGGTCGTCCTCCATGACGTGGATGAGCCAGCCCTCGCCCGCGGTCGCGACCGGATCGCCGATGGGCTGACCCGGCGCGCCGCGAAGGCCCTCGTCGACGAGCCCGCCGGGATCGACGACTGGGTGTCCGAACGCATCGCGCGGCTCCGGACGAGCGAGGTTCTCGAGCAGCTCGGCGACGAGGCCGACGCGGTGATCGAGGCGGCCCTGGAGTCGCTCGAGCTCAAGCGCACGATCTTCGGGACGCTCGACGCCGTGGCGGACCCGGCGACGATCCTCGCGACGAACACGAGCGCCTTGTCCGTTGCCGCCATCGCCGCCGCGACGGGCCGCCCCGAGCGGGTCGTCGGGCTGCATTTCTTCAACCCGGCGCCGCTGATGCGCCTGGTCGAGGTCGTCGCACCATCCGCGACCGATCCCGCGATCGCCGCGGCCGCGACCCGGCTGGTCGAGGGATGGGGTCGCACCGCGGTGCGCTCCACGGATTCCCCGGGCTTCATCGTCAACCGGGTGAACCGGCCGTTCACCCTTCGCGCCCTGCGACTGCTCGAGGCCGGGGCCGCCACCGTTCACGACATCGACGCGGCGATCCGTGAGGCCGGCTTCCCGCTCGGTCCCTTCGAGCTGATGGACCTGACAGGGATCGACGTGACCTACGCGGCGTCGTCCGCGATCTGGGAGGGCCTGGGGCGGCCGGATCGGCTCCGGCCGTCCCCGAGCCAGGCCGAGCGGATCGCTGGCGGGGCGCTCGGCCGCAAGGCCGGCGAGGGGTTCCATCGCTATCTCAACGGGAAGCGCGTGGTGGCCGAGCCGCCTCCGTCCGCCGCGGGGGGTCTCGACCCGGACGCGATCCGCGAGCGGATCCTCCTGCCGATCGTCGACGAAGCGTTCCGGGCGCGCGACGAGGGCGTCGCGACGGAGGCCGACATCGACCTGGCCCTGCGCCTCGGGGCTGCCCACCCGATCGGGCCCTTCGAACGCGCCCGTGAGCTCGGTGGCGCTTCGGCGGTTGCCGCGCGGTTGACTCGTCTCGCGGTGGACGATCCGAGCCTTTCGCCGTCCGCGGCCCTCGCCAACGGCGGCTGACCATCGGCTGACCCCGG
>JBKJOK010000079.1:0-2168 GCA_046595595.1 Candidatus Limnocylindrales bacterium | reverse complement strand
CCCGGCGTTCCGTCACCGCCCACGACCGGCCCATCGGTCGATGTCGCCGTTCCCGACGTGACGACACCGGATCCGCGCACATCATCCTCCGGGTCACGCGAGGCGCGACATCGGACGGGGAGGTACAGATGGAGACACCGGTCGTCGTCGCGGTGGCGCTCGTCGCTGCCGTCGGCGGAATTGTGCTGGGCATGATCGCCCGTGGCATGTTCGCCTCGAACTCGATGAAGGCTGCCCAGTCGGAGGCCCGCCGGATCGAGGCCGAGGCGCGCAACCGCCAGAAGGAGCTCATCCTCGAGGCCAAGGACGAGAAGCTCCGGATGCAGCGCGAGGCCGAGGACGAGGCGCGGGCCAAGCGCAACGACCTCTCGACCCTCGAGCGCCGCCTCCTCCAGCGCGACGAGCAGCTCGACCAGCGGACCGATCTCCTCGAGCAGCGCGACCGCAAGCTCCTCGACCGCGAGCGCGACCTGGACAAGACTCGCGAGGACCTCGCCCGCGCCCACCAGGAGCAGGTCGTCGCCCTCGAGCGGGTCAGCGGCATGTCGGCCGACGACGCCAAGGGCATCCTGCTCGAGGCCGTCCGCGAGGAGGCCGAGCACGACGCCGTGAAGCTTGCCCGATCGATCGATCGTCGGGCTCGTGAGGAAGCCGACGAGAAGGCCCGCGACGTCATCGTCACGGCGATCCAGCGGGTCGCTGCCGACCACACCGCGGAGCACACGGTGACCGTCGTCCATCTCCCCAACGACGAGATGAAGGGCCGGATCATCGGCCGCGAGGGGCGCAACATCCGGGCGCTCGAGCAGGCGACCGGGGTTGACCTGATCATCGACGACACGCCGGAATCCGTGGTCCTGTCCGGGTTCGACCCGGTCCGCCGCGAGGTCGCCCGGGTCGCCCTGATGAAGCTCATCGGGGACGGCCGGATCCACCCCGGACGGATCGAGGAAGTGGTCGCCAAGGCCCGCGCCGAGGTCGACCTGATCATCAAGCAGGCCGGCGAGACCGCCGCGTACGAGTCCGGCGTGCCGGGCCTGCCGCCCGAGATCATCAAGCTCCTGGGCCGGCTGAAGTACCGGACGAGCTACGGCCAGAGCGTGCTGAACCACTCGGTCGAGACGGGCCGCCTTGCGGCGGTGATCGCGGCCGAGGTCGGGGCCGACATCCAGATCGCCAAGACCGGGGGCCTGCTCCACGACATCGGCAAGGCCGTCGATCACGAGATCGAGGGCCCGCACGCCGCGATCGGCGCCCAGATCGCGCTTCGCAACAACCTCCATCCGAAGATCGTGAACGGGATCGCCGCCCACCACCAGGAGGTCGAGTACCTCTTCATCGAGTCGCCGATCGTCCAGATCGCCGACGCGATCAGCGCGTCGCGGCCCGGTGCCCGGGGCGAAACCGGCGACGCCTACGTCAAGCGCCTCGAGGACCTCCAGGCGATCGCCGACAGCTTCCAGGGCGTCGAGCGCTCGTTCGCCGTCCAGGCCGGGCGCGAGGTCCGGATCCTCGTCCGGCCCGACGAGATCGACGACCTTGCCTCGACCCGCCTCGCCCGCGACATCGTCCGCAAGATCGAGGAGCAGCTGACCTACCCGGGCCAGATCAAGGTCACGGTGATCCGCGAGACGCGCGCCGTCGAGTACGCCAAGTAACAGGACGGGCGCCAAGGCAATTTCGTCGGTCGGGCCCGGAGGCCAACGCCGGATGCGCGCCTGCCGCGCGTTGCGACGTCGGGCTGGACTCGCGAGGCCCCACGAGATGTCTTCAGCCGACGATCTGCTCTCCGAGCGCGCATCCTGACGGCTGGGAAGCCAGTCGTTCGTCACAATGCGCGCCCAGCGCGCATCGTTCGTCCGGCCGGTTCTCAGCGCGAAGCCTGCCACCCGCGCCGGCACGCTCGTTCGTCGGAACGCGCGCCAGACGCGCACGGCGGACCGCGGCGCGCCAGCCGGGCGTCGTCGGAACCCCTCGTCCGGTATCGTCCGCGGGTGACTGACAGCAACCCGGCGACCCCGGATCCCACCCGGCCCATCGGGCTGACCCGGCTCGGCAACCCCGCCAACGGCAACGCCCCGCGGCCGCCCGGCGCCGTCCGGATCCTGATGATCGGCGACCTGATCGGCAAGCCCGGCCGGGTCGCGGTCGAGCAGGTCCTGCCCGAG
>JBKJOK010000335.1:0-11375 GCA_046595595.1 Candidatus Limnocylindrales bacterium | reverse complement strand
GGCTTGATGGCATCGGTCAGGAGAGCGGTCATCGAGCCTGCGACCTTGAGGTCCTCGGCCGTCACCGCGCTGCCGTCCTTGCGCGTCGCCATGACCATCCGGCCGAGCCGGGCGCGGAGGTCGTGGATGTCGCGGGCGAGGGCGAGGACGGCCATGACCTCGGACGCGACCGTGATCACGAATTCGGTCTCGCGGGGGAGGCCGTTCTCCTTGCCGCCGAGCCCGACGATCACCTTCCGCACGGCTCGGTCGCTGATGTCCATGACCCGCGGCCAGAGGATCGAGAACGGATCGATGCCGAGCGCGTTGCCGTGATGGAGATGGTTGTCCAGGAAGGCCGCGCCGAGGTTGTGGGCGGCCCCGATCGCGTGAACGTCGCCGGTCAGGTGGAGGTTGAAGTCGGCCATCGGGATGACCTGGCTGTACCCGCCGCCGGCGGCCCCGCCCTTGATCCCGAAGACCGGCCCGAGCGATGGCTGGCGGATGCACACCGCAGCTCTCTTCCCGATCCGGTTCAGCCCCTGGGCCAGCCCAACGGTCGTCGTGGACTTGCCTTCCCCGAGCGGCGTCGGGCTGATCGCGGTGACGACGACGTACTTGCCGCGCGGTCGCTCCGCCTCGAGCCGCTCGATCCCCGCGAGCGTGACCTTCGCCTTCGTGTGGCCGTAGGGCTCGATCTCATCGTCGTGGAGGCCGAGATCGTGGGCGACGTCCATGATCGGACGAGGCGTGACGGAACGGGCGATCTCGAGATCGGAGGGAAAGCTCATCGGGCTCCTCGGTTGGCGACGATCCGGTCGCGGGACACGGTGGGAGGCTCATCGGCCGGCGGCGCGACGGGTTCGATGGGCGGAACGTGCGAGGCGGCGAGCGGGTCGAAGAGACGTCCCGACCCCTCACGGCCGCTCCCCTCCTGGGCGTGTGTGGCCCGCACGAGATGGGCGAGGAGGAGGGCATTTGTCAACGGGCCGACCCCGCCCGGAACCGGCGTGATTGCCGACGCAACGGTCCGGACGGACTCGAAGTCCACGTCACCGACGATCGCTCCATCGACGACGTTGATCCCGACGTCCACGACAACCACGCCGCGGCGCACCATGTCGCCGCGGATCAGGCCTGGATGGCCCGCTGCCACGACGATGATCTCGGCATCCTTGACGTGCCTGGCGAGGTCGCGTGTCCTGGAGTGGCAGACCGTCACGGTCGCGTTCTCGCGGACCAGCAGGAAGGCGGCGGGCATGCCGACCACCGCGGACCGGCCGACGACGACCGCCCGCTTGCCCTCGATCTCGATCCCGGAGCGGCGCAGGATCTCGACCGCGGCGTGTGCCGTCGCCGGCAGGAATCCGTCATAGCCGAGGCGGAGCAGTCCGGCGTTCATGGGATGGATCCCGTCGATGTCGCGGGCCGGATCGATTGTGTCGACGATCGCCCGAAGGCGGATCGTCGGCGGCAGCGGCATCTGGACAATGATCCCGTTGACCGCCGGGTCGGCGTTCAGCCCGCGGATCGTGTCGATGACGCTGGCCTCGGATGCCTCGCCGTCGACCTCGACGAGGCGGCCCTCGATCCCGACCTTCTCGCAGCTTCGCAGGATCTGACCGAGATAGACCATCGATGGCGCGTCGCGGCCGACGATCACGACGGCCAGCACGGGCGACCGGCCGTGACGCTCGCGATAGGCGGTGACGTCCTCGCCGACCGCCTGCCGGATCTCGCTGGCGATCGGGCCACCCTGGAGGAGTCGAGCGCCGGCGCGGGCCATCGCCGTCAGGGCCTCATTCCGGGTCCGACTCCGGCTCCAGCGGGTCGCGCGTCTCGCCGCTGCGGACCCCGGCATGGACCAGCGCGACGATCTCCTCGACGCTCGTGAGGAGCGCCATGACCCGGGCCGTGGCCTCGCCGGAGAACGAGTCGTCATCGACCGACGGCAGGTTGATCAGGACGTTGGCAGCTGCACCGCGAGCCGCGGCCTCCGCGAGGAGCGTCGCGACGTCGAGGTCGCTCGATGCGTTCACGTTGCTCCGCCCGACGAGCGATTCGGCCGTGGCGACGAGCTCGAGGCAGGCCTCGACGGTCAGCATCGGGACCTCGGCGGCCCGCCTGGCCGCGGCGCTCAGCGCGGTCCGACGCGTCGCCCGTTCCTCGTCGGTGTCCTTCACCAGCTTCATCGCCGCGGCGAAGTCGGCATAGGCGTCCGAATCTTCGTCGGCCAGGCTCAGGAATCGGGCCGAGAGCCGCTGTCCGACCGCCTGAGCGCGCCGATGCAGGTCGGCATGGGCGGCGTACTTCGGCCGACCCTCCGACAGGGACGCGACCATCGCGATGAGCGCAGCTCCGAGCGACGCCGCGACCGCGGACGCACTGCCTCCGCCGGGAACCGGCGCCGCGGAAGAGAGGTCATCGACGAACGCTCCGATGGTCAGGTCACGGAACGATGGTCCAGCGATGGGATCTGCCATGCGCCGAATTGTAGGTTGCGGCGGTCGTGACGGGGCGAGCACGGTACCGGCGTGCTCGCCCCGCTTCCGACACGTCGGTTTGCGGCATTCGACACCCCGGGCGTCAGGCCGCGCGGCGCTCCTCGTCGAGGGCGGTGATCGTCCAGCGACGCGAGCGATGCTGGTAGGTGAGGGCGAGCCTGGCACGCGGCGTCTCGACCTCGAACAGGGTCCGCGGGCCGGTGATGACCGGATACGCGGCGGCCTCTTCGCGGACGGCGTTGAGGCGGGTAACGAGGAGGCGCTCGTCGCCCCAGGTGATCTCTCGAGGACTGCCGTCGAACCAGCCCGTCCGCACGTGGACCTCGACCGGTTCGACTCTGATCATTGCCATGGCCTGGCTCCTTGCGGCGAGCCGACGCGGGAGCGTCGGCAGTTGGATCGCTTGGGCGTTGCGTCCGTCGTCCGGTGCACTCGGCGACTGGAACGTCTGTTCGGTTCTGACGTGATCCTGCATCGAACACCTGTTCGATGTCAAGCCCCGTCGAAGCGATCCTCCGCGTCGGGTGTGTCATCTAGGCTGTCACGATCCCCGTCGGTCTCGCCATTCCCGGCTCCCGCCTTGTCGCCGGCCGCGACGTCCAGCGAGCGTGGGTCGACCGGGGTCATCGGATCTCGCTCGAACGGCGCCGGCAGGCGCGAGCCCACCAGGCGGGCCCGGGTGATCGCCCGCTCCCCGAACCGGTGGCGGACGGCGTCGGCCGCCTCGGTCACCTTCCGGCGGCGCGGGTCGTCGGCGGCGAAGAGCGACATCTGTTCGCGTTCGCCCAGCCCGGACGCCGTCACGCCGAGCAGGCGGATCCGGAGACCGCGAACCTCGGGTCGGGCGAGATCGAGGGCGGTCCGGAAGATCGGGTCGGTCAGGTCGGTCGCGTCGGGCAGGGTCCGCTGGCGGGTGATGGTCCGGAACGTCGTGTCGCGGATCTTGACCGTGATCGTGGTCGCCTTGACGCCGCTGTCGCGGAGTCGGCCGGCGACGCCTTCGCTCATCGCGAGCAGGGTTCGCTCAATCTGTTCCCGATCGGATGTGTCCACGTCGAACGTGTGCTCGTGTCCGATCGACTTCGCCGCGTCGCGATCGCCGACGGGATCGTCGTCGAGGCCGCGGGCCCGCTGGGCGAGCGACGCGCCGTACGTCCCGAACCGGCGGACGAGGAGGTCGTCGGGCAGCGCCGCGAGGTCGCCGATCGTCCGGACCCCGTACTCGCGCAGGACCGTCGCCGACTTCTCGCCCACGCCCCACAGGCGTCGAATCTCGAGCGGGGCGAGGAAGGTGGCCTCGTCCCCCGGCTCGACGACGACCAGGCCGTCCGGCTTGCGCAGGTCGGACGCGATCTTGGCGACCAGCTTCGTCGTCGCGACCCCGACCGAGATCGTCAGGTCCACGGTCGCCTTGACTTCATCCTTGATCTGGCGGCCGATCGCCTCGCCGTCCCCGAACAGGACGCGCGAGCCCGTGACGTCGAGGAACGCCTCGTCGATCGAGATCGGTTCGACGAGCGGGGTGAACCGGCGCAGTACGGCCATCACCCCCTTGCTGGCCGCCTGGTACTTGGCGCCATCGACCGGCAGGAAGATCCCGTGGGGGCAGAGGCGACCCGCCTGGCGGAGCGGCATCGCCGAGTGGACGCCGAACGCTCGGGCCTCGTAGCTCGCGGTGCTGACGACGCCCCGATCGTTCGGCCCGCCGCCCCCGACGATCACCGGCTTGCCGCGGAGCTCCGGCCGATCGCGCTGCTCGACCGCCGCGAAGAACGCGTCGAGGTCGACGTGCAGGATCGTCCGGCTCCAGGCCCGGGGCGGGGTCGTCGTCACCCGGCGATCATCGCACTCCTGTCGAGCATTTCGACCGGATGTTCACATCCCTTGCCTGCCCCGGGCTCGTCGCCCAGCCTACGGCAGCCCGGCCCTGCACAGGACCCCGCTCGCGCCCCGGCCCCGGCACCGGCCCCGGCTCCGGCCCGGTCGAAATTCGCCAGACGCGACTGCAGTGCGCACTAGACCAGGTGTCGAGCGGCGCAGGGCCGATGCGGCACGAGAGTTAGCTGCCGAGGGCAAACAAGTGGGCCGCCGACCGCCAACACGCGGGTCCGGCTCGAGCTAATCCGCGCCACGCGAGCGTATGGCGAGAACGTGGCGCGCCCGGCAACAACAGTGGCGCAGACACGAGCCGCGCGTCGTCAAACCGCGTCGGAGCGAAGTCAGCCCTTGGGCTCGACCACGATCGTGACCTCGGGCGACATCCCCGAGAACACCTTGATCGCGACCTTGTAGGTCCCGAGCGACTTCAGCGGCTCCTCGAGGTCGATCTTGTGGCGATCGACCGTGATCCCGCGCCGCGCGAGCGCGTCGGCGATGTCCTTGTTCGTGATCGAGCCATAGAGCTTGCCGCCCTCGCCGACCTTCACGCCCATCGTCAGGGTGGTCGATGCGATCCGGGTCGCGGCGACATCGGCATCGGCGCGCTCCCGCACCCGCTTGTCCTCGCGGCTCGCGATGTCGTGCTGCCAGGCGCGGTAGGCGCCGCCGGCGGCCGGCACGGCGACCCCGTTCGGAATCAGGAAGTTGGTGGCGTAGCCGTCGGCCACCTGCTTCATCTCGCCGCTCTTGCCGAGCTTGTCGACGTCCTTGGTCAGGATGACCTTCACGCGCTTGGTTCCTCCTTGTTGATCCACTGCCGGACGCGCGGGCCCACGCCCGAGCTCTGGAGTGCTGCACCGGCCTGGCCGAGCAGTTCCGGGATCCGGCGGATCGTCTTGCGAACCGGGCCCGGCGTCAACCGCCGGATCCGGGCGATGTCCTCGTTGAAGGCGGCCCGGTCGATGTCGAGCTCGACGAGCTTCTCGTCGATCAACTCCTCGGGCACGCCGTCGAGGAAGAGGTCCACGGCGAGGACCACGATGACGAAATCGTCGAGGCCGCCAAGGATCGGGATGTCGTCAGGGATCAGGTCGCGCCCGACGAGCAGGTAGCCGGCCGCTCCGGCCAGCAGCGCCTTGCGCGCCGCCGGCGTCCGCTCGTCCATCACCAGCGCCAGCATCAGGCGGGCGTACAGCGGGGCACGACTGGCCAGCGGCATGAACGCCATCAGCCCGAGCGCGCGGCCGAGCGTGCTCGACCGTCGTCCCTTCTGATCCCTGCCATTCGATCCGCGCGCCATTCGATCCCTTCCGCGTCGCCGACACGGCCGCGCGCACGCGCAGCCGTGGCCGGGGTCCGAGAGTCTAGCAGCCCCGACCACGAAGGCCGGCGGCCGCTCCTTGACATCGAACGTCCGTTCGGTATCATGGCTCGACAAGGAGGCGCAGGTGACCAAGCACGATGCCGACCGCAAGGCACGGATCCTCGACTACATCGCAGCGACGCTGCGTTCGCGTGGGTTCCCGCCCTCGGTCCGCGAGATCGCGAAGGCCGTCGGGCTCGCTTCCACGTCGGCGGTCCACCACCACCTCCAGATTCTCGAGCGGGACGGCTATCTCGAGCGCGGCGCCGCGCAGTCCCGCGCGATCCGGCTGACGCCGTTCGCGGCGATGCGCCTCGGGCTGGCCGCGGAGCTCGTGCCCCAGTCCGGGACGATGGAGGCCCACGTCCTGCCGGTGATCGGCGAGATCGCCGCCGGCGGCCCGATCGAGGCCTACGCCGACGCGTCGGAGACGATCGGGGTGCCGGACATGCTCGCGCCGTCCGGGGACGCCTACGTCCTCAAGGTCCGCGGTGACTCGATGATCGAGGCGCACATCGCCGATGGTGACTTCGTCCTGATCCGCCCCCAGAACACGGCCCGCAACGGCGACATCGTCGTTGCCCAGGTCGAGGAGAACGCAGTCACCCTGAAGCGCTTCTTCAAGGAGAAGGATCGGGTCCGCCTCCAGCCGGCCAACCCGAACTACCCGGCAATGTTCTACGACGACGTCCGGATCCAGGGGAAGTTGATTGGCGTCATCCGCCGCCTCGACTGATCTGCCGTTGATGCGCCGCCATGCCGGCGTTGCCTCCTGCGCGCCTTCACTCACGCACTAGCGTGGGCTCGCTCAGGTGCTCGTCGGCGCCTTGGCCTGACGCCACCTGAACGGCAGATCTGCAGAAGCAGTTTTTTCCACAAGCGATCCACACTCGTCCGGGCATCCGGGGTAGTTCGTGGACGGAGATGGTGGGTAACTCCCTAGAGGGCACTCGGGGCTGGCCGTGACACTGAAGGTGACACAGCCAGCCGCCACTGTTCGAGGTGCCCGTGATCGATCGTCTGCCGCCCCAGAGTCTCGAGGCCGAGCAATCGGTGCTCGGCGCGATCCTCATCGACCGTGACGCGGTTGTCGAGGTCGCTGAGTTCCTGCGGCCCGCGGACTTCTATCGCCAGGCCAACGGCAGGATCTTCGAGGCAGTCCTCGAGCTGTTCGAGAAGCGCGAGCCGATCGATATCGTCACCGTCGCCGAGGCGCTCGAGCGCAGCGGCGACATCGAGGCGATCGGTGGCCGCGCCTACCTGTCGAATCTCTCGAGCTCGACCCCGACGGCGGTCCATGCGGTCCAGTACGCCCGGATCGTCGAGCGCAAGGCGGTTCTTCGCAACCTGATCGGCGCCGCCGGCAGGATCGCCGGGATCGGGTACGAGGACTCCCCGGAGATCCAGGAATCGATCGATCGCGCCGAGGCGGAGCTCTTCTCGGTCAGCCAGAAGCGGGTCGCGTCCGGGTTCCAGAAGCTGGACACGCTCCTCCATCAGGCCTATGACCGGCTCGACTACCTGCACGCCCATCGCGGCGAGATCAGCGGCGTCCGAACGGGCTTCGCCGACCTGGACACGTTGACCACCGGCCTCCAGAAGAGCGACCTCGTGATCCTCGCGGCCCGCCCGAGCGTGGGCAAGACGAGCTTCGCGCTGAACATCGCCGAGCACGCCGCGGTGAAGGAGCGCAAGAGCGTCGGGGTGTTCAGCCTCGAGATGAGCAAGGAACAACTCGTGCTGCGCCTCCTGTCGAGTGTCGCGAACATCGACAGTCAGCGGCTCCGGAGCGGGTTCCTCGAGGAGCTCGACTTCGCGCGAATTGCGCCGGCGATGAACGCTCTGTCCGAGGCGCCCCTGTACATCGACGACACGCCGAGCATCAGCACGATGGAGCTCCGCACCAAGGCGCGCCGACTACACGCCGAATCGGGCCTCGACCTCGTGATCGTCGACTATCTCCAGCTGATGCAGGCAGCCACCACCAGCCGCGATTCCAACCGGGTCCAGGAGGTCTCGGAGATCTCGCGCGGGCTGAAGGCCCTGGCCCGCGAGCTGAGCGTCCCGGTCATCGCGCTCTCGCAGCTGAGCCGGCAACCCGAGATGCGCAACGAGAACGAGCCCAGGCTCTCGGACCTGCGCGAATCGGGCGCGATCGAGCAGGACGCGGACCTAGTGATGTTCCTGTACCGCGAGAAGGAGCGCTCGGCGGAGGAGAACGAGGCCGACGGCGAGGTCATCCATCTCAAGCTCGCGAAGCATCGAAACGGTCCGACCGGAAACATCGACCTCTGGTTCAAGAAGGCGCAGACGCGCTTCGTCTCCTACGCCGGCGAGCGCTACGCAACGACAAGCTGATCTACGGCTGACTGAGTTCGACAACCGGAGGTCGGGGTTGGATCTAGCCCTCGTATTCGAAGCCGATCTTGACATCGACGCGGTATTCGACGATCTCGCCGTCGCGGACCTCGGCGGTCGAGCGGACGACCTCGACGGTCTGGATGTTGCGAACCGTCTTCGAGGCGGTCTCGACCGCCCGACGCGCGGCGTCGCTCCATGAGTTCGGGCTTCGGCCGACCATCTCCCGGATGATGATGACGCCCATGCGTTCGGTGACCTCCTGCGTACGGTGGGCGGAAGTCTAGCCCCGGAATCGATGAGGCCGACCCGTTCGGGCCGGCCTCCGGTGCGCGGTGACGGTCGCGCGGTCCGTGTCGGTCGACGATCAGGCGGTGGCACTCACCGGCTGGCTCGCCGCACGGACCTTGTCGAAGCAGGTGCTGCAATAGACCGGCCGGTCGTTCCGGGGCGCGAACGGGACCATCGCCTGGCCACCGCAACTGCCGCAGATCGCGGCGTGGAATTCGCGCGGGGCACCGGCCGTCCTGGCGCGCTTGGCGACAGCCCGACACGCCGGACATCGCTGGGGGTCGTTGAGCAGGCCCTTGCTCGAGAAGAACGTCTGCTCACCGCTGGAAAACGTGAACTCGCCTGCGCAGTCGCGGCAGGTGAGGATCCGGTCCTGGAACACGCTTGCCCGTTCCTCCTGGTAGGCGCGGTCGCCCCGGTCTGCGGTCGCGGCCCCCCGCTCGAGCAGGTCGGTTCGTCGGGCGGCCAGGAGGACGCGCCGCGACGGATCGAGCCGGCTCGGACCCGGACTCATGAAGGGACAGTAGCGGGGGTGTCAAGGGGTCCGCCTCGTCGACCCGCTGCGCGGACGCACCGATCGATCCACGGGCGGGAACTCGAGCCGGGAACCTCCCCATCGGACCCGGCGTCATGAGCGACATGCCGAAGTTGTCGTTCGTCCTGCCCGCCACGCGGTCAGCTGCCATCCTCCTCATCGCGCTCCTCGTGACCGCCTGCGGCCCGACGAGTGCCCCGAGCCCGAGTGGATCGCCCAGATCGAGCGGCCCACCGGCCAGCGCGCCGCCAAGCGGGACACCGGGCCCGAGCGTCGGGGCGATCGACCACAAGACCGGCGGAACCGACGTCATCCTGCGGCTCGAGGAAGGCGGCGGCTTGGTCCCGATGGAGTTCAACGCCTCCCAGGCCCCCAGCTTCACGCTCTACGGCAACGGCGTGGTCGTCTTCCAGCCGATCGTCGCGACGTTCCCGGATCCGGACGCCGCGGGGATCGTCCACAGCACGCCGTGGCGCACGGCCAAGCTCGACGAGGATCAGATCCAGGAGCTGCTCGACTACGCGCTCGTCTCGAGCGGCCTTGGCGGTGCACGGGAGAGGTACCCCGCTGACACGGTCGCTGATGCTCCGAACACGATCTTCATCATCCGCGCCGGCGGGCTCGACAAGACGGTCCGAGTCAATGCTCTCTTCGAACTGGAGCAGCCAGGCCCCGATTCGGTCGTTCGGACCGCGTTCTCCAAGCTCGCCCAGCGACTGAAGGACTTCGATCGAGGCGGCACAATCAACTCCGACATCTACCAGCCCGAGCGCTTCCGAGGCGTGATCATCAAGCGCGAGGCAGAGCCGGAATTGATGCCGATCGCCTGGCCCTGGCCGGCGGTCAAGCCCGCGGACTTCAAGCCCGGGGCCGGCGATGGCACCGGCGGTCCTGTGTTCCCGCATCGCGTGATGACCACCGTCGAGATCGACGCGTTGAAGATCGACGACGTGGCCGGCGGACTGAAGGGGCCCGTTCTGCAGGCCCCCGACGGCAAGCTCTACACGTTCATCCTGCGACCCCTCCTCGTCGAGGAGACCGAGTAGGCAATTCGGTCGTCCCGGGGACCGGGCGCGGCACGGGGAGACTCGCAGCTAAGCGGCCGGTGAGCACCGCGCGGCACCATGCGCCGCATGCCCGATCATCCCGCGATCCACCTCGTTGACACACCCAGCGCCGCGTCCGTATCGTTCGCGCCGCCCGATCCGGTCACGCTCGGTTCACGAGGGAGGACGCTCACCCGTGCGCCGATCGCCGTCGGCCCGGGTCGCGCGGCGATTGCGGCACCCGACCGCGTCCGCGCCGAGCCAGGGGGCGGCGTGTCGTATCCGATCCAGCCGGGCAAGATCGCGGCACCCGGCCTGCGCGACGAGACGCTCGCCCGGACGCGCCTCCTCGACTGGCTCGATCTCAAGATCCACAGCCGCCTGGTCTTCGTCATCGCCGACGCCGGCTACGGCAAGACCACCCTCCTGGCCGACTTCTCCAGACGGACGCGGTTGCGCACGATCTGGTATCGGCTCGACGAGGAAGATCGCGACTGGATCGGGTTCCTGTCCCATCTGGTGGCCGCCGGACGCGAGTTCGAGCCGGACTTCGCGCCTCGCACCGCGTCGATCCTGCGCGCGCTCGAGCCCGGCGGACCGACGCGCGACGACGCGATCGAGACGTTTCTCGAGGAGCTGCCGACGATCTGCCGGGACGGCGCGGCACTGATCCTCGATGACTTCCACCTGGCCGACGAGGTCGCCGACATTCGCCAGATCGCCCGCGAGATCGTGGCCCGCGGGCCTGAACGCCTGTCGATCGTGTTCGCCAGCCGGCGTGTGCCGTCGATTCCGGTGGCGAAGCTGCGGTCGCTCGGCGAGCTCGCGGAGATCGGGATCAGCGACCTCCGCTTCTCCGACGCCGAGATGGAGCAACTCTTCCGGGAGACCTACGGGCGACCGCTGGAGCCCGACGTCCTGACCGAGCTCGCGAAGCGGACGGAGGGCTGGGCGGCGTCGCTGACGCTGGTCCAGGCCGCCTTGCGAGAACGGACGCCGGCCGAGACCCGGTCGTTCGTCCGAGGTCTGTCCGGGGCGCGCGACGAGCTCCACGACTACCTGGCCGAGGAGGTCGTGGGTGACCTGCCGTCGATCCAGCAGCAGTTCCTGATGCGCACGTCGATCCTCCAACGGGTGACGCCGGAGCTCGCCCAGGTCGCATCCGGCCTGTCGTCGGTCGAGGTCGAGTCGATGATCGGCGACGCGGAGCGGCTCGGGATGCTCGGCCGTCGGGCGAGCCGGCGGTCGCCGGAGCAGCGCTACCACCCGCTGGTGCGCGAGTTCCTCGAGGAGCGCCTGCTCCGCGACCTCGGCCCCGCCGGCGTCGATGCGTTGCACGTCGCGGTCGCCGAGTGGGCCGAGACATCCGACTGGCGAACCTCAGCCCACCACTACGCGTCGGCGCGGCGTTGGCCGGAACT
>JBKJOK010000165.1:0-8635 GCA_046595595.1 Candidatus Limnocylindrales bacterium | reverse complement strand
TCGATCGCCCCGCTCGCGGTCGACCAGGCAAACGTGTACGGCTCGACGCCGCCGAAGCCCGCGCCCACGAGATACGCCGGCTGACCGATCTTCACGAACGAGCTGTCGCCCGCGTCGGCGACGAGGGGCGTCGTGGCTCCCGCCCCGCCTCCGCCGCCGGCGGTGCCGAGGGTCGCATTGCCGCGGACCTCGACAGTGCCGCTGAGCGGGTCCTTGATCGCACCGTTCCTGACGGTCTGGCCGCCGACGGAGGTCACGCTGATCGCCGACGTGGCGCCGGCCACGGTCTGGGCGAGGACGACGAGGCTGAGCGCGAGTGCGCTCAGGGATCGGAGTCGGAACGAGCGCATCGGTGGGGTCTCCTGGACGGGGGGGCGAGACACGATCAAGGTGAGGGCGACGCGCCGCCGGGGAGCGGCGCGTCGCCGGGAGGAGGGCCGTCGGTCGCTCGACGGCTCAGGTTTGGCTCATTCGCCGTACTCGGGGCAGAACGGCGCCGATCCGTCGTACGCGCTCGACGTGGTCTTCGTCACGGCCCGGAGAGCGTCGATCCGGCCGTTGCCGAAGCACTCGTCGTAGCCCGGTAGACCGATGTCGATCGTGGTCGACTGGAGGATCGCCTCGACCTTCGTGACTGGCATCTTCCAGTCGCCGTCCGAGCCCATCGACCCGAACTGACTGACGATCAGGGCGGCGACGCCGGCGGCGTGGGGCGACGCCATCGAGGTGCCGCTGATGCAGATGTAGAGGTTGCCCGGAGCCGTCGAGGGCACGCCGCTGGCGCAGTTGCCGGTCGAGGTTCCGCCGGGGGCGGCGACATCCGTCGCGCCGGTGCCGTAGTTCGAGTAGCTGGCCTTTTGACTGGCGTTCCCGAGAGCCATCGTCCCAATGACGCCTTGGGTCTCGGCCGGGACGACCTCGCATTCGTTGTTGATCGGCTGGCCGGCTTCGTCCACCGGGTGGGCGAGGTCCTGATCGCTGTTGCCGAGCGCCGCGACGGGCACGACGCCCTGGCTCCGGGCGTACTGGATGGCCCGCTCGACGGCCCGCCGGAACGCGCGCTGGGTGGGGTCGCTCGAGCACTTGAACTCGGTCGACTCCTGGAACTCGTCGTTGTCGACGAAGAAGCTCATGTTGATGACTTCGAGCTTCGCGTCGCCGGCGTAGGTGATCCCGTCGACGACCGCGCTCGCGTAGCAATACCCGCTCGCGTCGCAGACCTTGACCGGGACGAGGGTCACGTTCGGGGCGACCCCGACCATCCCGTACCCGTTTGCGCGCATCCCGATCGTGCCCGCGACGTGCGTCCCGTGGAACTGGTTGTCGACGCACGGGAGCGGGCTGCCGACGCCGGGGCCGTCCGGCAGGAACGCGACCGAGTTGCGGCCCTTGGCGCAGTTGACGTTCGAGACGCCGTTCTTGAGGAAGTCGACGTGGTTGCCGTCGATGCCGCTGTCGAGGATGCCGACCTCGACCTCGGGGCGGCCGGCCTGGATGTCGTGGGCCTGATCGGTCCGGATCTGGCGCATGTCCCACTGCACCGCCTCAAGGGGATCGTCGATCGGTTCCGGGGCGGCGCCGGCCGGGCTGCCGGCGTCGATGCCCTGCCAGCGCCAGTCCTGACCGATCTCCTCGATCAGGGCGTAGCTCTTCATCAGCGCGTAGAACTGGGCGCTCGACGATTCGACGACCATGACCCCGATCTGCTTGCTGAGGTCGGTCGCCACGGTCCCGCCGGCGGCCGCGACCGCCTCCAGGGCGTAGCTGTGGTTCAGGGCGTAGTTGCCGCCGAGCGCATAGCTGCCGTCGAGGGCGTACGTGCCCGCGAACACGACGAGATAGCGCTGGGCGGCGCTTTCGGCTGCAATCACCGGCGATCCCAGCGTTGTCCCGATGAGCGTCAGGCCAAGGAGCGTGCTCGCGGCGCGCCGTCGGGCGCGGCCGAGAGTCAACCAGTGCGACATCCGGTCTCCTCCAGAGTGGGGCAGTGTCACCACTGCCCGTGGTTCGTCCCCGTGATGTCCACGGATTACCACACCACTGGAAGGGGTGTCAATGTCGCAGTGGGACTTTGTCACGCCGCTGAAATGTCGTCGGGAGACGTGGCCGGTGCTCGACTGAGGCCGACGCGCGTCGCGCTGGACCCGACGCCCGCCCGTCACGGGCGGTCGTCGTCATTCTCGTCAGCGGACCTGGATGTTGCCGCCGCCGAGGATGCCGCTTCGGTCGTACGAGCCGTCGAGCAGGCGCAGCCGGACCGTGTCCTGGGCGCGACCCGGCTCGCCCACGTCGCGCACCGTGAGTTCGAACGACACGGTCGAGCCGGTCGTGGTCCGGGCCCGCCCGGTCGCGGTCGCAACGCGCGTGTCGCGGTCGACGACGAGGCTCGTCCAGGCATCGAGGCGGAGGTCCACACCAGCGGCCCGATCCGTCCAGCGCAGGTCGCCCGTCGGAGTGGGCAGGGCCGTCCGTATCTCGAGGGCGAGATGGATCCGGCCCGTGTCGCCGCGACCCGCCGTCGTTCCGTCGGGCACGAACCAGCCACCGCCCTGGGCCGTGCCGCCCCCGCCTCCACCACCGACCGGCGGCGGGCTCGTCCCGATGACGATCGCCAGGGCGTCGGCCGCCGCCGGGGCCCATGCGGCGTCGCCGGCAAATCGGACGTGGACGTCATGGATTCCGGCGGCCAGCGCAATCGGGTCGGTCGCGACCTGGGCGAGTCCGTCGGGTCCGGTCGTCGCCACGCACGAGCCACCGGGACACGGGGCCGTGCCCGCGTCAAACGTGAATTGCAGCGCGCGGCCCGCGATCGGCGTCCCGTCGGCGGCGGTCAGGCGCGCAGCGAGCCGCCCGGCCGCGCCCTGGCGGAACACGTGGTCGCCCTCGTACGCGGTCGCCGTCGCCCCGGCCGGTCCGCTCGCCGCGATCTCGTCGAGGGTCAGGCGGAACGCGCCCATGTCGCCACCCGCCTCGGTCGTCCCGTGCCCGATCCTGGCCCGGTTCACCGCGATGTAGTGCCGCCCCGAGGCGGGCGCGGTCAGGACCAGTGTCGTGGGATCGGCGGCGGTCGAGGGGCCGCGCTCCCGCTGGGCCGAGACGTCGCTGACGCCCGGCGCGACGAACGGGTGGGTGCTCGCGATGAGGTCGAAGCGCGCGTCGTAGACATAGACGTCGTACGTCTCGTCGCCGGTGGCGGTGTCCACGACCGCGAACCGCGCCTCGCCGAGCCCGGCTGCGAGGTCCACGGGGTAGACCCGCCAATCGGCGGCCGCGCCGGCCGCTGCACCGGCGGCCGACGGCCACAGCGTGTCGCCCTTGGCGTACACGTCGAGCTCGGACGCGATCACCGCCTGCGGGCCGGGCGCGTTGGCCGCGGCCGGGTCGGGATCGTGGACCGCCACCGCGACGAAGACCGGGATCCGGAGCGTCGTGTCGGCGCTCGTCCGGGCGAGGACGGCGCCCGTGTAGATCCCGGCGGCCGCATCGGCCGGGACGGTCAGGCCCAACGTGACGACGATGTCGCCGCCGGTCGGCAGCGAGGTGCTGCCGGGCAGCGCGACCGGCCACGAGCTCGGGATGGCGCGGCTGCCGTCCGACGGCGCTCCGCGGTCGAAGGCGAAGGACACCGTCGTCGCCGGCACGCCCGGCGCGGCGTGGACGACGAAGCGCTGGCTGTTGGTCGCCCCGGCGCCGATCGACCCGACCTGCCAGCTGCCCTGGAGGTCGCGCGGGCCCGTGCCCGCGTCCGCGCCGGTCCCCGACGCGGCGCTGTAGATCACGACGCCGTCGCGAAGCGCCCCGATCGCCCGCCCGATGCTCAGCTTGCCGGCGCCTTCGGCCAGCGGGCCGACCTGCGGATCGGCAGCTCCGTTGCGCACCTCGTACAGGGTCAGCGAGCCGATGCTGTCGGCCACGGCCGAGGTGATCAGGTCGGCGAAGAAGCAGTACGTCGGGTCGAGCGGATCGAGCAGCTCATGCGGGCAGGCGAGGCGGGTCGCCGCATCGGTCGTGAGGATCCAGCGGGCTTCCTCGAGGCCGCTGCCGGCAGTGTTCATCAGGGCGGCCCGGAGGAGGGCGTGGGTCGGCGCGCGCAGGCCAGACAGCCCGGACCCACCGGACGGATCGGCGCCGTGGGTGGCGCGGTACGCCTCGAGAACGAGGGCCGCGCTGCCGGCCGCGGTCGGTGCCGCCATCGACGTGCCCGACGCGGTCGCATACAACGGATCGGTCCGCGTGCCGAGGTTCAGGTCATTGCCGGCGAGGGCCGTCCCGGTCGACGACTGGGCCGACACGATCGCATAGCCCGGGGCGACGAGATCGGGCCGCAGCCAGAGGTCGCCGCTCGGGCCGCGCGACGAGAAGGCCGCGACCGACGGGCCCTGCGTCCCGACGCCGCCGCGGCAGTCGTTGTCGGCGGTGGACGGCGAGCGCGGGTGGCGGTAACCCGCGCACGTGTCACCCGACTGGGTGTCGTCGTGGTTGAGGTCCCAGTCCTTGGCCGCGGCACCGACTGACAGGGCCTGGGCGGCCGAGCCCGGGGACTCCAGCACGCTGCCGATGTACGGCCCGCTGTTGCCGGCCGCGGCCACGATCAGCGTCCCGTAGCGGACGGCCAGGCGATTGACCACGAGCGACACGAGGTCCGCGTCCTGGCCGGAGTTCAGGCGGGTCGGGCGGGCCTCCGAGCCGAGGCTGAGGTTGACGATGTCGGCCCCGATCGCGCACCCGGTCGGGCCGCTCTCGGCGGGCATCGCCGCCCACTCGAGCGCGGCGATCAGGTCGCTGTTGACGCCGGCCCCGGCGTCGGTCAGGACCTTGCCGACGGCCAGCTCGGCGCCGGGCGCGATGCCCGGGTAGCGGCCGTCGTCGGCGTTCGTCGGGCCACCCTCGGCCGTGCCAGTCGCGATCGCCGCGACGTGCGTCCCGTGGCCATGTCCGTCGCCGGCAAACGGGGCGCAACCGCCGCCGTTGAAGTTGCGGGCATCCACGACCTTGGCGCCCGCCGGCGGCAGGACGGTCGACCAGCGTCGGAAGTCGAGGTCGTCGAGGTCGGGGTGGATCGGGTCGTGGCCGGTGTCGAGGACGGCGATCCGGACGCCGGTCCCGGTGATCCCGTTCGCCCACTGGTCCGTTGCACCGACGTCGGCCGGGCCGCCCCGGGTCTGGTCGGGGAGGGGATCGGTCGGCGGGTCGGCGAGGGCGACGACGACCTCGACCGGCGCCAGCCAGAGCGTCCAGGCGAGGGCCGCCACGCCGAGGACCGCGACCGGCGAGCCGGCAAGGGCGACGGCGTCAACGGTCCGATAGGTGCGCAGGACGCGGACGCCCAAGCTCTCGAGGCTCGCCCGCCGTGCGGCGTCGAGCGGACCGTCCAGGACCGCGAAGAACGCCAGCTCACCGGCAGCCAGACCCGGGACGAGACTGGCGATCCGGGGGTCTGGCGCGACGGCGCCCGCGACCTGGGCCGCGAGGTCGGCGCGGAGCTTCGGCGTCGGGTCGCTGGTTGATGCCGGTGCGGCGGCGGCCAGGGCTGCGTCCGTGCCCGCGTCGCGGCTGCCCGTACCGGCGGCCAGAGTCGGACCAGGCAGCCCGGCCAGGAGCCCGAGCATCGTGAGCCCGACGAGGAGGTGCCTGCGCATGCGGTCAGGCGGTCTGCGTGCGACGGGTGACCCGCAGGTCGTAGGCCTGATCGAACGTCAGGCCGCGATCCCAGACGGCCTGGAACGAGATCTTGAGCGTCCGGGCGAGGGCCGGGTGCTCCACGACCATGATCGTCAGCTCCGATGGCCCGGCGACCGGATCCTGCATCCCGAACATGACGATGGCCTCATCGATGATCACGAGCTTGAGCGGGACCTCGTCGACGAAGCGGGCCTCCTCGCCAGCCTCGATGAACCGCCGGACGCCCTCGGTCGATGCCGGGTCGTCGAGAATCGAGAGCTCGTAGACGCTCCGCGCGATGTGGGTCCGGGTGACCTGGATCCCCTCGTCGTTTTCCTGCGGCGGCGTGGCGTAGGGCGGCTTGGTGAAGACCAGGATCTCGCGCTTGACCGCCGCCTGGAGCTCGGCGAAGCGCTCGTTGATCGCGCCGCGGTCGCGCAGGATCTCGATGTAGTCGAGCGGGTCGCTGTGGGTCTGGCCGGCGATGAACTCGGGGCCGAGCGAGACCGCCACCTCGGTCGCGTCGCGTTCGAGGTCGACGAGCGACTGGCGATGGGCCGCGACGAGCCGCTCGATTGCGAGCTCGGGCGCGATCGCGGCGTACTTCACGACGGTGCCGGGCCGGGTCGAGGCAAGGCCCTTCTCGACGAGCGTGCCGAGGACGTCGTAGATCCGCTGGCGGGGGACTCCCGACTGGCGCGCGACCTGGGCCGCCGTGTACGCGTCGCGCCGGACGAGGGCGAGGTAGGCGCGCGCCTCGTACGTGGTCAGGCCGAGGCGGACCAGGCGATCGACGAGGTCGGCGGCTTCCACCCGCGGAGCGTAGGTACCACGGGTGGTGGTGTCAATGTTCTTGCGGCATCATGACGGAGGAGCGATGGTCCCGAGACCGAACGGTCAGGCCGGCCTCGGAGCCTGGTCGAGGCCATCGATCCGGATGGCGTCGAACCCGAGCGCGGCCCAGCCCAGGGCGAAGCCGACCAGGGCGACCACGAAGACACCGGTCTGGTGGTCCGGTGCGAAGCCGACGGCCGGCATGAGCGCCGCAACGAATGGCAGCACCGACCCGCCGCCGAGTAGGGTCGCGGCAGTCCGCGACAGGAGCCCGGTCCGAAACGTCGCCAGAGCGAAGAGCGCAGATCCGACGAAGAAGGCCAACAGGCCGGCGAACCACACGTACCAGAACGGCCCGTCTTCGATCCCCATCCCGGCGATGCCGACGATCATCCCGATCACGCCGAGCGCGGGCACGGCGAACGCCGCCCAAGCGAGACGGGGGTTCGATCGTGCCTGGAAGGCGCTGAGGCCGGCCAGGGCCGCGAGCAGGACGAGCGATCCGATCATCATCACCGCCAGGCCAAGGACTGGCTCGACCGTCACGCCGACGAGGCCGGTGCCGACGATGAGCGCGGTCGTCATGATCACCGCGCCGATGATCGCGGCAAATCCACCGATCCTCAGTGACATCGTGGTTGCTCCTCTACCTGAAGGCGAATTGACCGAACGGCCGCGCAGCCGGAGCCGCGCGTCCAGGGAACCCAGGACGACATCGGCGACGTCGAACGGTCCAACCGAGCGCTCCTCGAGCAGCGCCGTGAACTCCTCGCCGTAGCGAGCGCGCCAGCTGGCCGGGTACAGCCGCACCAAGGCCGCATTCAGGCTCATGGCCTGTTCTCTCCGAGTTGACGTAGGCCCATCTGGGCGAAAGCCGACAGGCCCCGGAGCTGCTCGGCGAGGTTCGTGGCCCCGACGGCCGTGAGCTGGTACGGCCGACGCCGGTCGACCGGCGGGAGCGGCTCGATCATTCCGCGCTCCTCGAGCCGGGCGAGCGCCGCGTACAGGGTGCCGGCGCCCATCGGCCGGCCGGTTCCCACTTCGATGTCCTGCATCATCGCGTAGCCGTGCTTCGGGCCGTCGCTGAGGCTGACCAGGATGAGGAGGGTCGGCTCGGCGAGTCGACCGAATTCGGGAAGCTTGGTCTGCATGTCACTCCGCGCTGTTACGACACTCGATATATCGACGGTCGATATATAACGAGGTTGGCGCGCCGTGTCAAGGACTTCGGGGATCGGCCACGCTCAAGAACCGGGCGGCACAAACTCGGAACCGATCGGAGCCCCGCCGGCGTCGTCCAGCTCGCCAACTCGAACGTTTACGTTAACGGCAAGGTTGTGCTATTCTCGGGGGGTGAGTCATCCCGTCCCTTCTGCGTCTTCCGCCCCGACCGAGGGCGAGCCGCGCCTCCGCCGGATCCAGGAGGTCGCCGCGGAGCTCGGGCTCACCGCCCGCTCGATCCGCTATTACGAGGAACTCGGCCTGCTCGCGCCGGCTGCGCGCTCCGAGGGCGCCTATCGCCTGTACGACGCCGACGACATCGAGCGCCTGCGGTTCATCAAGGGCCTCCGCGACGACGCCGGCTTCAGCCTCGCCGAGATCGGACAGCTCCTCGAGGACGAGGCGATGCGGACCCGCAACCGCGACCGCTTCCGGACGACCCGGGACGCCGCCGAACGGCAGGCGATCGTTGACGATTCTCTGCTCCGGATCGAGCGCCAGATCGAGACTCTCCGCGACAAGATGGCCCGCCTGGCCGGCATGATCGAGGAGGCAGAGGGCCGGCGCGACCATCTCCGCGTCCACCTCGTCGAGCTCGACGCCGGGCGCGAACCGGCACCGCACATCCATACCCGTTCGGGCTCTCGACCGGCGACGACCTCACCCGGCGGATGACGATCTCGTTCTCGGGCGCGCGCGCCTTCCGCCACCGCAACTACCGGCTGTTCTTCGCGGGCCAGGCGATCTCGCTCGTCGGCACCTGGATGCAGCAGGTCGCCCAGGGCTGGCTTGTCCTCCAGCTGACCCACGATCCCTTCTACCTCGGCCTCGTCGCCCTGGCCCAGTTCGGGCCGGTCATCCTGTTCGGCCTGTTCGGCGGGGTGATCGCCGATCAGCTGCCCAAGCGCCAGACGCTGAT
>JBKJOK010000135.1:0-1138 GCA_046595595.1 Candidatus Limnocylindrales bacterium | reverse complement strand
TCGGCGGCCCAGGCGTCGATCTGGTCGTCGCTCTGGTCCGTGAGCCGGTTGCGGTACTCCTCGGGATCGGCCGACAGACCGGTCGTCGCCACGTTGCCTCCAGGGTTCGGGGATCGGGCGCAGTATGCCAGAGTCGCCCGGCTCAGGACCGGGCGAGGGCTGCCCGCTCGGCCGCCTCCCGGTCGCCCTCCGGCCACTCGTTGAACGCCTCCGTGAGTCGCCGACCGAATGGACCGGGACGCTCCAGCTCCTGCTCGTCGCGGACGAGGGCGAGCAGCGCGGCATGACAGCGGGCCGTCAACGCATCGACATTCTCGCGGTTCGGCCGGCCGCTCCCGACGAGCGGCTCGCCGACCACGACCCGGACACGCCGGCCGAGCGCCAGCCACGACGTCCCGTGGATCGCGATCGGGACGAGCGGGATGTCCTCGCGCAGCGCGAAGTAGGCCGCGCCCTCGTTGAGCTGGCCGAGTCGCCCCTCGAACGGATGGATCCGGCCCTCCCCCGCGATGGCCACGACGCCGCCGGCCGCGATCACGGCGTGGACCCGCCTGGTCGCCACGATGAGGTCGTTCTTGCCGGGCCGGTACGGGATGGTCGCGCCGGTCCAGGTCATCAGCCGGTTCCGACCGCCGACTGACATGTCCTCCTCCTTCGGCCCGAAGAAGGTGAGCCTGGGCCGCATCGGGAGGATCGCCATCAGCAGGAACGGATCGGTCCAGTTCAGGTGGTTGAAGCAGTAGATCGCGGGACCGTTTGGGAGGTTTCGCCGGCTCTCGAGGCGCAGCCGGAGATACGCCCGGGCCACGAGCCACGACACGATCCGCGCGCCCCACGAACGGATCGCTCGGCGCCACGGATGGAGTCCCTCGAATCCGTGCGGGCCGGTCACGGCGGGTCGCGGGGTGGTCGGCGTCAAGTCGGTGGAATCCATTTCGCCGGTCGTGGCCGAGCAGCACCGACCGGCGGCCCCGCGAACGGTCGATCGGGGTCGAGGTCGGCCAGCCGCTCGAGGATCGCGTCGGCGAACGGCTCCCAACCCGGCGCCGGCGGCACCGAGAGATTCGGGATGAGGACGGTCGCCATGCCCGCCGCCTTCGCCGCCCGCAGGCCGTTGAGCGAGTCCTCGACGACGAGC
>JBKJOK010000038.1:0-12004 GCA_046595595.1 Candidatus Limnocylindrales bacterium | reverse complement strand
GGCAACAGGATCTGGAACTTCGAGCCGAGGCCCGGCTCCGAGTAGACCCAGATCCGACCGCCGCTCTGCTGGACGATGCCGTAGACGGTGGCCAGACCAAGCCCGGTGCCGAGGCCTTCGCTCTTCGTCGTGAAGAACGGCTCGAAGATGTGAGCGCGGGTCTCCTCGTCCATGCCATTGCCGGTATCGCTCACCGTGAGCTGAACGTAGCGGCCCGCTGCCAGGCCCGGATAGATCTGATTGACACTGGAGTCCAGGTCCACGATCGCGACCTCCATAGCCAGGCGACCGCCGGTGAGCATTGCGTCGCGGGCGTTGACCGCCAGGTTGACGATGACCTGCTCCAGCTGACCGCGATCCGCGAGCACGACCGCGGCCGAGTCGAGGCGGTCGATGCTGATCTCGACGCTTGACCCGATCAAGCGCGACAGCATCGGGACGATGTCCCTGATGACGTCGGCGACGACCACGGTCTCAGGGTGGAGGACCTGCTTGCGGGAGAAGGCGAGCAGCTGGCGAACCAGCTTGCCCGCTCGTTCGCCGCCGTCCCGGATCGCCTCGACGTCGGGCCGTCGAGGATCGTCTCCGGGCAGGTCGTCGAGGACGAGCTGGGTGAAGCCGAGCATCGCGGTCAGGATGTTGTTGAAGTCGTGGGCGATCCCACCGGCGAGCCGGCCGACGCTCTCGAGTCGCTGGGCCTGGAGGAGTTGAACTTCGAGGCGCTTCCGGGCGCTGATGTCGCGGATGATGCCCGTGAACGCCCGATCCTCGGCCGTCCCTGAATCCGCGAACGAAACGTCGATCGGAAACTCTTCGCCGTTCGCCCGGCGCCCGATCAGCTCCGTCCCCCCCCAGGCGATGTGTCGGCCGCCGGTCGCCAGATGGCGGGCCAGTCCTCGCCGATGACGGTCCTGCATTCGGGCCGGCATCAAGGTCGTGAGCGATCGCCCGACGAGCGACCCTGGTGGATAGCCGAAGATCCGGTCGGTCGCCGGGTTGACGAACCGGATCGTCGAATCGGCGTCGATCGTCACGATCGCATCGGCGACGGTCACGGTGACCACGGCTTCGCGTTCCGAGGCCTCGCGCAGGACCTTCTCGGCCCGGAGGCGGATCGCCTCGGCCCGATCAAGCGCTGCGCCCGATCGGTAGACCAGGAACAGGAGCGTACCGATCAGGCCCATGACGAACGCGGCGAGGCCGAGGGCCGGCGCGAATGAGCCGGACCGGATCGCGCCGAGCACGACGAAACCGAGGCTGATCGGGATGAGGACCGACGCCGGCAGCAGGCGCCGGATCAGCTCGCCTCCGGGACCTTCCTCGAAGGCCCCTCGGGTGATCCCGATCGGCCGGTTCAACAGGAGGCCGAGCGACACCAGGGCGAGTGCGATCGCCGTCGGGAGTGACACCGGCGAGAACGACTCGAAGCGATACAGGTCGCTGACGTCGTACAGGTATCCGATGAGGGTCACGACGGCCACGCCGAGGGTCGCGAGGCCCGCGATCACCCCGATCCGGGTGGCGCGCCTGCTCGAGAACGCCAGCGCCGCCGAGCCGATGGCCATGAATCCAATGGCCGTCGCCGGCGACATCCGACCGGGAAACGCCGATCCGCCGGGGTCGATGACGACGAGCTGGTCGATGCCGAAGGACGCCCCCGTCACGTACTCGAGGGCCGACAGGCCGCCGATGACGATCACCCCGGTCGCGAGGCCGCGAATCAGGAGAAGTCGCTCCGGAGCCCGGAGGAGCACGATCAGGGCTCCGCCCACGAGGACGATCCCGACCGCGGCGTTGAACTTCATCGTCGCAAGGCCGGGCACGAACGAGGTCAGGATCGGGATGCCGGCGAGCCAGCCGACGACGGCCGTCGCGCCGAGGGCGACCACGACGAAGCCGGCGACGAACGCGATCGAGCGAGCCGCGGCGAGGCGTCGCTCGACGGCATCGACCGAGTCGGCGCGGGTCGCGGCGACCGGCAGACCCGCCCCGTCTCCCTCGACGTTCGTCACGTGACCCTCGTCTGGACGCTTGCGCCTCGGTCGCGCCCGTTCAGCCTGACACGGCTCGAGCTCGCCCGCAACCGCACGACCGGCCCGCTCCCGGACGCCGCGCTCAGCCGCCGCGCGTTCGCCCGACCCAGGCCGCGAGCGGCAGCAGGAGCATCGGGATCTCCAGCGCCGAGTAGAGCAACCCGCCGCCACGCGAGTTCAGGACCGTGGCCAGCCAGTCGGCCCAGAGCGACCCGAACGGAAGGCTCAGGGCCAGGACCGACGCGGCTCCCAGCCACCACGATCGGCGACGGATCCCGAACAGGGCGAACGGGCCAAGCGACGGCTTGAGGAGCACGAACGGCGCCGCGAACCGCGACGACCCGACGACCGCGAGGGCCATCGCCGCCATCGACCACATCACCGGGTTGCCGGTCCAGATCTTGAGGAGCGTCGTCGGGTTGGCGAGGCACAGGGCGATCAGCGGCCAGACGATCGGGCGCGGTCGCAGGGCAATGACCGCGGCGGCGGTGATCCCGAGCGGGATCGCCCAGAACGCGATCGCCGCGACGGCCGACCATGGCGCGCCGATCAACGCCCCGAACGGCACGAACAGCCACAGCCCCGCCGGCGGATACAGGACGTCGCCGGGCCGGATCTCGTACGGTCCCGCGATCTGGTACGGCTCATAGAACGGACCGCCGGCCAGCCAGCGCGTGGTCACGTCGCGATACAGGGCGAAGTCGACACCGAGCGGCTGCTCGAGCGGATGAGGAACGACGAGCACGAACAGGACCGGCACGGCGAACACGGCGGCGGACAGGACCGCCGCGACTCGCCAGCTGATGTTCGGCCACGTCCGCACGGTCCGACGATACCGGCTGGCGCGGCTCGTCGGTCCGGACCGACGCGGCCAGACGCATCGCGCGCGGGCAGGACATTCGTCGAACCCGTCCATCGATCCACGTCGCGTACGGATCGCGACGGCACGCCATGGTCGACCAGGGCAGTCGAGCCGTTCCTAGAATCGACCACCCGGCACGACAGCCGCACGATGCTCGACAGGGGAACCGCACTCACGACCACCCGTTTCGCCCATCGCGGCGAAGTCAGCCAAGCGTGGCCGTCGTCCTCGGCGCCGTCGCAAATCTGCTGATGCCAAGAAGGCTTAGCCCGGAGGTCCGTCGCGGCAGAAGGCCCGCTTCATGCCTTGCGGGCATGAAGCGAGATCAGGGTTGTCGTGGGCAATCTCGGTCCATGCCTCCTCGGCATGAATGGCCGCGAACCGTCGGTCCGGCGTGTCGGATAAGCCTTCTGGAATATCGCGGTTGGCACGCGTTGCCGGCGCATGGGGATGCCGGCACGCGTTGCCCGGCACGCACGCTCGAGGTCGCGTGGACCACGCGACAAACGGCGTTTTGACAAATTACTTAGTAGTCACTAAGTTACCGCAATGACCGCAGCTACTCCCCCGAACCGCTCGGTGTCGACCGGCCGGATGACCGCCGACGAGCGCCGCGAGGCGATCGTCTCGGCCGGCATCGCCGAGTTCGCGACGGGCGGCCTCGTCGGCGCCTCGACCGATGTCATCGCCAAGCGGGCCGGCGTCAGCCAGCCGTACGTGTTCCAGCTCTTCGGGACGAAGAAGGAGCTGTTCCTGGCCGTCGTCCGACGTTGCTTCGAGCGGACCCGGCTCACCTTCGAGGACGCCGCCCGCCGGTACGAGCCGGGCGTGACCGAGGGCTGCGACACCGTCCTCGAGGCGATCGGGCTGTCGTACGTGCAGCTCCTCGCCGATCGGACCTTGCTCCTCGTCCAGCTCCAGGCGTACGCAGCGTGTTCGGATGCCGACGTCCGGCTCGTTGTCCGCGAGGAGTTCGCGCACCTCCACCGGCGCGTCGCCGAACTGTCCGGCGCCGACGCCCACGACCTCCATCACTTCTTTGCCGAAGGCATGCTCCTCAACATCGCCGCCGCGGTCGAGCTCGAGGGCGACCCGAAGAGCTGGCTGCTCGAGCACCTGGAGGGCAGCGTCTGACCACCTGCCGGCCGCCCCGTTCATTTGCCGACCGTATCTAGTAACTACTCACTAAGAACTATGACGCCAGTGAAGGAGTCAACGCCGTGTCCCGTGTCCTGTGGACCTTCGTCATCACCTCGATCGCCCTGTTCATGGCGGCCCTCGACAACCTCGTCGTCACCACCGCCCTGCCCGTTATCCGCTTGAGCTTCAACGCGAGCCTGTCCGAGCTCGAGTGGATCGTCAACGCCTACACCCTGACGTTCGCCGTCCTGCTGTTGACCGGCGCCGCGCTCGGCGATCGGTTCGGGCGCAAGCGCCTGTTCGTCCTCGGGCTCGCGATCTTCACGGCCGGATCCACGATCGCCGCCCTTTCGACCACGGTCGACGTCCTCATCGTCGCCCGGGCGATCCAGGGCCTCGGTGGTGCCATCGTCACCCCGCTGAGCCTGACGATCCTGTCGGCCGCGGTGCCGGGTGAGCGCCGCGCCGTCGCGCTCGGTGCGTGGGGCGGCATCGCCGGCCTCGCCATCGCGATCGGTCCGCTCGTCGGCGGCGCGATCGCCGAGGGCCTTGCCTGGCAGTGGATCTTCTGGGTCAACGTCCCGATCGGACTGCTCGCGATCCCGCTGGCGATCCTGCGCCTCGACGAGACCCGCGGCCCGGCCACTCGCCTCGACCTGCCCGGGCTCGGCCTCGTGAGCAGCGGCCTGCTCGCCCTCGTCTGGGGCCTGGTTCGGGCCAACGAGCTCGGCTGGACCAGCCCGACGATCGTCGCCTCGATCGGTGGCGGAATCGCGCTCCTCGCCAGCTTCGCCGCCTGGGAGGCACGGACCGCCGAACCGATGCTCCCACTCCGCCTCTTCCGGTCCCGGTCGTTCAGCGCCGCCAATGCGGTCTCGATCCTGATGACCTTCGGGATGTTCGGCTCGATCTTCCTGCTCGCCCAGTTCTTCCAGGTCGTCCAGGGCCTGAGCCCGCTCCAGGCCGGGCTGCGGACCCTGCCGTGGACGATCATGCCGGTGTTCGTGGCGCCCCTCGCGGGCCTGCTGTCGGCCCGGACGGGGACCCGCCCGCTGCTGGTTCTCGGCATGGCCCTCCAGGCGATCGCCCTGGGCTGGATCTCGATCGTGATCACCCCGACCGTGGACTACCTAGGGATCGTGCCCGCGTTCATCCTCGCCGGCGCCGGGATGGGCCTGTTCTTCGCCCCGATCGCCAACGTCATCCTGTCGGCCGTCCGGCCTGAGGAAGAGGGCAAGGCGTCCGGAGCGAACAACGCGATCCGCGAGCTCGGCGGCGTCTTCGGTGTCGCGGTCCTGGCCTCGATCTTCGCGGCCAACGGCTCCTACGAGACCGGCCAGGCCTTCGTTGACGGGATGATCCCAGCCATGCAGGTCGGAGCGGTGGTCGTGGCCATCGGTGCCGTGGCGGCGCTGGCGCTCGGTGGCCGGACGCGGGTCGTCGGCGGCGAAGCGGTCGCGTACGACGCGCTCGCGGAAGGCGGTGCTGCCCCGGCGTAGCCCCGCTCCGGGCTCCAATCCGCGGCCGCCCGCGTTCGCGATGTCGGGATGTCTGAGCTGCATTGTTCCTGGCGGGAACCGCAGTTCGTCTCCGGAGCCTGGGACGGATGTCGGCTCGGGCACTGAACGCAGAACGGCCCGGATCGGCAGCGTCGCCGGTCCGGGCCGTGGGCGTGAGCGGGTGAGAGGTCAGTTGCCGGGCACCCGCGGTCGGTTGAGGGCGAGGCCGGGCTCGCCGACATCGACCTTGAAGATCTTCCAGGCGTCCGGATTGTCTGCGGGCTCGAGATCGCCGTTCGTCACGAGCAACGACTTGCCCAGGAACGCGAGACCCCACGGCGCGTGGAAGCGCGGGTCGGAGATCCGGCGGATCTCGTTGCCAGCGGGGTTGAGGACCGCGATCTGGTTCGGCCCGATCAGGCTGACGTACAGGTTCCCGGACTTCGCAAAGGCAAGGCCGGTCGCCTGCGGCGGGCCGGTCAGCGGGTCGGCCACGAAGCGGTGGACGAGCTCCATGTCGGCCGCCGTCGGGTGGTCGACGAGTCGGATCCGGTAGATCGTCGCGTCGAGCGGGAACTCGGCGGCCAACGTGATCGAGATGTACAGCCACTGACCGCTCGGGTCGATGCGGCCACCGAGCGGTCCCCCGGCGAAACCGAACAGCCCGGTCAGGCGCGGATCCGTGAACCAGATGCTCGCCTCCCCGTCCGGGCCGACGCGCCAGATCCGCGGCTTGTCGTCGGGCACGTACAGGTTGCCCGCGGGATCGAACACGAGGTCGTTCCACATCGCGAGCATCCAGTCGCCGGCCAGGCCCGAGTCGGCCGGAACCTGCGCGAACACGGTCGGCGGACCGGCGTGTGGTCCGAGGCCGACGGTCAGGATCCGGCCGTTCATGTCGGCCACGTAGAGCTGATGGGCGGGGCCCGGGTTGCCGTCGAGGGCGAGGCCGAACAGGCCCATGTCAGAGTTGTCGGCGGTGTCGATGACGGTCGTGTCGACCAGGTTGCCGCCGTCGTTGTAGGTGAAGATCCGCTCGTCGTCCGAGTTCAGGTGGCCGCCGTTGGCCGGATCCGCGAAGAAGTCGCCGGCGCTGGTCGAGACGTACACGCGCCCGTCGCCGACCGCGATCCCGAACGGATGGCCGGGCGCCGGGGCGCTGGCGAAGACCGAGACCGCATCGGAGCCTGCCGGGGCAGCGGCGATCCGGGTCGGGATCGGCAGGATCCCGGGGCCAAGGGCGAGCAGGCCGCCGACCGCGGCGATCCGCGCGGTCGACCACCAGCGCGTCGGCATGGTCCGGTGCCGGGGCGGCGTCGCCAGCGTCGGTCCGCGTCGTCGAATGAAGTTCCGGGTGCGCATCGCAGGCCCCCTCCTCGCTCCGGGCGAGGTTGCTGTCGTGCGTCTCGCCTCCGTCAACCTGACGACGAACGCCGAACCCCCGGATCGACACGTCAGCCTCCTTGACCCAGCGCACGCGCCGGAGGGATCATCACCGGCCAGGCACCGCGCCGAATCACGCCGCATCGAGGGAGATCAATGACGACCGAGAGCGAGATCGAGCCCGCAGCCGACGAACGGACCGGCGACGCCCTCGTGGGGCGCCTCTTCGAGGCCTCGATCGGCATGTTCGACCTCCTGTCCGTCTACCTCGGCGACCGGCTGGGCCTGTACCGGAGCCTCGCCGACGGCGGTCCGGCAACGTCGGCAGACCTCGCGGCGCGGGCCGGGATCGCCGAGCGCTACGCACGCGAATGGCTCGAGCAGCAGGCCGCGACCGGGATCCTCGACGTCGACGATCCGGACCTCCCCGCCGACCGCCGACGGTTCACGCTGCCCGAGGCGTACGTCGCGCCCTTGACCGATCCCGACAGCCCGCTCTCGATCGCGCCGCTGGCCCGCTCGCTCGTGGGCGCGGCCAAGGTCGTGGCACCGCTCCTCGAGGCGTTCCGGACCGGTGGCGGCGTGGACTGGGCCGAGTACGGACCGGACATGATCGAGGCCCAGGGCGACTTCAACCGGCCGTGGCTGGTTGGCTCGTTCGGGTCAGAGCTGCTGCCGGCGATCCCCGCGGTCCACGATCGCCTGAACGCGACGGACCATCCGGTCCGCGTCGCCGACGTCGCCTGCGGAGTCGGTTGGGCCGCGATCGCGATCGCCAAGGCCTATCCCGACGTCCACGTGGATGGCTTCGATCTCGATCCGTCCTCGATCGAGCTCGCCCGCGCGAACGCCGACGCCCACGGCGTGGCCGACAGGGTGCACTTCGACCTGCGCGACGCCGCCGATCCGGCCGCACTCGGCCGGTACGACGTCGCGGTCGTCATCGAGGCGATCCACGATCTGTCGCGGCCGGTCGAGGTCCTCGGCGCGATCCGCCGGATGCTCCGCCCCGACGGCATCGCCCTGATCGCCGACGAGAAGACGGCCGATGCCTTCGCCGGCGCGGGCGACGAGCTCGAGCGGATCTACTACGGCTTCAGCACGTTCGTCTGCCTGCCGGCGGCGATGACCGAGCGCCCGACCGCCGCGACCGGCGCGGTCATGCGGGCGTCAACCCTCGCCCGCTATGCGAGCGAGGCCGGTTTCGGCGGCTTCCAGCGGCTCGACGAGCCCGCCCTCGACATGCTCCGGTTCTACCTGCTCACCCCGTGAGGCGACGGGCTCGGCGGTCCGTCAGCTGATCGAGCCGCGCGGCGCGACCGCGCGTCGGCGGGCCCATCGAACCGCGTCGGTCAGCCCTCGCGGGCGCTCGTCTCGGCCAGGGCGAACGGGACGACCGGGCCGCTGCCGTGCTCGCGCAGGAGCGTGCCGGCGACGGTCAGGGTCCAGCGACTGTCCACGAGGTCGTCGACAAGCAGGACGGGCCCCGATGGCACCGACCCGGCGGCGACCGGATCGATCGCGAGGGTCGCTCGGGCGTTCTCGAGCTGGCGGACGCTGTTCTGCATCGCCGCTTGCGGGGGGCCGGCGGTCGCGGTCAGGGTCGGGACGTATGGCAGGCCAAGTTCCGCGGCCAGCGATTCGGCAAAGCCCCGAACCAGCGGCCCGACCGTCCGAGACGGGACCGACGTGACCCAGGTCGGGGTTGGATCCGGCTGCCACTGATCGCGGATCGCCCGGACCGCGGCCACGACCAGGCCGTCCGGGAAGCGGCCGTCGCCGCGTCGGGCGCGGACGATCTCCCGGCCCCAACCCGCATCGCCGGCCACGCACAACGCGATCCCGGCCTCGTTCGGAGCGACGATCACGGTCGAGCCCGCCCCACCGCCCGCGTCGGCTCCGACACCGGCCGCCCCCTCGACCCAGCGCTTGCGTGGCTCGATCGGCCGGAGGCTGCGCCGGAGGAAGTCGATCGCGGCGCGCGTCCGGGCCGGATCGACCGCGTGCGCCATCCCCTTCCCGACGCAGTTCGCGCAGCGCCCGCACGGCCCCGTTGCGGGGTCGTCGAGGAGGCCCGTGAGAAATGCCATCCGACAATCGCCGGTCGTCACGTAGGCGCGCATCTGCTCGAGCTCGGCGCGGCGGGTCGCCGTCACCCGCTCGATCCGCTCCTCGTCGGGCGCCCAGGGCTCGGCCGTTCGCGACCAGCGCCCGCCGGCCTTTGTCAGCGCGCCGTCGAGCTCGAGCTGCTTGAGCGCCTGGTCGAGCTGGCCGCGGGTCAGGTTGACCGCCCGCTGGAACCGCCCGATCGAGGCCGACTCGACCCCGTCGAGAGCCGCGAGCAGGTCGCGCATTCGGTCGGCCGGCGGAAACGCGGTCCGCAGGAAGTAGTCGGCGATCTCGTCGTCCTCGCGCCCCGACAGCAGGATCCCGTACGCCCGCTCGACCGCCCGCCCGGCGCGCCCGACCTGCTGGTAGTAGGCGATCGCCGAGCCCGGCCGCTGGTAGTGGACGACGAACCCGAGATCCGGCTTGTCGAAGCCCATCCCGAGGGCGACGGTCGCAACGAGGGCCTTCATCTCGTTCGCGATCAGGCCGTCCTCGAGCACCTCGCGGTCCGGCTGGGGCATCGGGCCGTTGTAGGCGCGGGCGTCGATTCCCTGGCTCCGGAGCCAGTTCGCGACGCGCTCCGTGTCGGCGACGGTCAGGCAGTAGACGATGCCACTCCCCGGAAGTCGAGGCAGGTTCTCCGCGAGCCACGCCAACCGCTCCGCCTGATCGGCCAGGGGGATCGCATCGAGCCGCAACGTGTCCCGTGCCAGCGCGCCCCGGATCACCGCCACGTGCTCGCCGAGCTGGGCGGCGACATCGGCGACGACCCGGTCGTTGGCGGTGGCGGTGGTGGCGAGAACCGGGACGGACGATCCGAGTGCCGGCAGGAGCCGCCCGATCCGCTGGTAGTCGGGCCGGAAGTCGTGGCCCCAGTCGGAGATGCAGTGGGCCTCGTCGATCACGAGCAGTCCGATCGTCCGCTCGATCGCCGGCAGCACTCGGCTGACGAACCCTTCGTTGGCGAGGCGCTCCGGCGAGATCAGGAGAACGTCGATCTCGTCGCGCTGGAGGCGGCCCTCGATCTCGCGCCACTCCCCGACGTTGCCGGAGTTGATCGTGACCGCCTCGAGCCCGAGCCGCGCCGCCATCGCGATCTGGTTGCGCATCAGGCTGAGGAGCGGGCTGACGATCAGGGTCGGCCCATGGCCCGTGTCGCGTCGGACGCGTGTCGCGATCCAGTAGACGAGGCTCTTCCCCCAACCGGTCCGCTGGACGACGAGGGCCCGCGCGCCGTCGCCGACCACCGCCTCGATCGCCTCGCGCTGGCCATCGCGGAACTCGGCGTCAGGGCCGAGCATTCGGCGGAGGTGGTCCTCAAGGGGCGACGCGCTCATCACGGGTGGATCGGTCGGCATCTCGACCATGATCGCAGGCCCGGCTCACCGGTCGGTTTTCGGATCACCAGCCGCCCGCCGAATTACCCGGCGAGATTGCGGTCTGCGGCGGACCATGCGGGCCCGAACCTCGACGGACTGGTCCTCGTTCAGATCCGGACGATCGACCTGCGCCAGGTCACCTTGGTGCGCATCGGCGGCGTGCCCAGCGGGTCACCGAGGCATCGATCCGACACGGGATCTGGCGTGCCCACGCCCATCATCTCAGCCTGGACATGCGCGCTGCGCTGGACGGCGCCGCGTGACCGCCACGCCGGCGCGGCCCTTCTCAGCCGCGGACGGCGCCCGCCGGCTGGGCCAACCGATCCCCGGCCCGCGCCGTCTCCCCGGCCCTCGCCCGCGCCGCCGCCCGCTCGAACCCGGGCAGGCTCGCCTCGACCATTGCGTCGCTGGCGGTCAGCGAGATCCGGAACCAGCCCGGAACCTCGACGATCGCACCCGGCAGGATGATCACATCCTCCTCGGCCAGGAGCTCGCCGAACGCGATGTCGTCGTCGATCGGGGCCCGAGCCATGATGTAGAACGTGCCCTCCGGAATCGTCGGCTCGTAGCCCATCCCGCCGAGAGCACCGACCATCCGGTCGCGCCGCCGCTCCAGCGCCGTGACGTCGATCGAGAGTCGTTCGAGATCCTCGATCGCGTGCTGGAGCAGGGCGTTGGGAAAGGCGAAGCCGGTCGCCAACTGGGCCACGAGGATCCGGTTGCGCAGCTCCGCCCGATCGGCCATCGTCGGCGGCACCGTCAGGTAGCCGATCCGCATCCCCGGGGCCAGCAGCGTCTTGCCGTACGAGTAGGTGACGATCGTGTCCGGATAGACCTCGGCCGGGCTGTGGAACGTCCGGCCGTCGAACAGGATCCGGTTGTACGGCTCGTCCGAGACGAGCAGGATCGGGCGTCCGGTCCGCTCGGACGCGTCGCGCAGAGTCGCCGCGAGCGCCACGAGCTCGGCCGGCGTGTAGACCCGGCCGCTCGGATTGTGGGGCGTGTTGATGAGCACGGCCCGGGTCCGTGGCGTGATGGCGGCGGTGATCGTCGCCGGATCCGGATTAAACGCCGGCGCCTGAAGCGGGACGCGAACCGGCACGCCGCCGGCGGCGAGGATCAGGAGCTCGTAGAAGAACCACGGCGGCGACAGGAAGACGACCTCGTCGCCCGGCTCGAGGATCGCCCGGAACGCGACCGCCAGCGCCGCGAACCCGCCGTTCGTCATCGCGACATCGGCCGGGTCCCAGTCGAGGCCCGTCCGCTCGCTCTGGGATCGGGCGACCGCTCGCTGCGACTTGGGCTCGCTGAGCTTGTAGGCGAACCAGTCCGTTGCCTGGGGGTCGACGTGGGTCTGGAGCGCAGCCACATAGCCCGGGAGCGGCATCTCGTTGGGGTTGCCGAAGGCGAAGTTCGAGACGCCCGGCCGAGCCATGGCGGAGAAGATCGGGCCGCCCATGAACCCGAGGAACGGTGCGATCGAGGCGAACAGCGGGTCGGCGGCGGACGGCTTCGACATCTCAGGCAGGCTCCACCTGGCGGCGTACCCGATCATCCGATCGAGGCGGACCCACAGGATGGCAGACCCGCGTCGGCGCG
>JBKJOK010000375.1:0-11285 GCA_046595595.1 Candidatus Limnocylindrales bacterium | reverse complement strand
CAGGACGTCATGGAGCTGGTCGGCGGTCGAGGCGAGGCGGTCCTCGGTGAGGAGCTGGAGATTCAGCTCGAGGTCGGCGAGGGCGTCGGGATCGAGCAGCTCGCGGAGCTCCTCCTGGCCGAGCAGCTCGCGGAGCAGGTCGCGGTCGAGGGTCAGGGCGCCGGCCCGGCGCTCGGCCAGCGGGGCGTCGCCGTCGTACATGTAGGCCGCGACGTAATCGAACAGGAGGCTGCTCGCGAACGGGCTGGCCTTCGGCGTTTCGACGCTGTGAATCGTGATCTCGCGCCGGGCGATGCCGCCGAGGACCTCGCGCAGGGCGGGCAGGTCGAAGACGTCCGACAGGACCTCGCGGTACGTCTCGACGAGGATCGGGAAGCTCCCGTAGCGCGAGGCGACCGCGAGCAGGTCCGCGGCCCGCTGGCGCTGCTGCCAGAGGGGCGTCCGGGTCCCGGGCCGGCGGCGCGGAAGGAGCAATGCCCGGGCCGCGTTCTCGCGGAAGCGCGACGCGAACAGGGCCGATGACGCGACCTGGCCGACGACGATGTCCTCGACCTCCTCGGGATCCGGGAACAGGAGCTCTTCGGCGATCGCGGCCACGTCGTCGCCGTCGGGCAGGCGGATCGCGATCCCGTCGTCCGACCAGATCGTCCGGACCTCGCTCGCCAGTCGCTCGCCGAGCCGGGCCTCGAGGGCGAGCGACCATGGAGCGTGGACGCGGCCACCGAACGGGGTCAGGATCACGAGCCGCCAGTCGCCCAACTCGTCGCGGAAGCGCTGGACGACGATCCGCTGGTCCGTCGGCAGGGCGCCGGCCGCCTCGCGCTCGTCCTCGAGATAGGCGACGAGGTTCTCGGCCGCCCAGGCGTCGAGGCTGTGGTGCTCGCGCAGGCGAGTGATCATGCCCGCCCGGCCGCGCGCGCCGCGACCCAGGTCAGCCTCGGCCTCGCCGACGAACGCCCCGAGCGCCCGTCCCAGCTCGATCGGCCGGCCGACCGCGTCGCCATGCCAGAACGGGAGCTTGCCGGGCACGCCGGGTGCCGGCGACACGATCACCCGGTCGTGGGAGATCTCCTCGATCCGCCAGCTCGACGCCCCGAGCGTGATCACCTCGCCGGTCCGGCTTTCGTAGACCATCTCCTCGTCGAGCTCACCGACCCGCCGGCCGGGCGTCCCCGCCTCGCCGACCATGAAGACCCCGAACAGGCCGCGATCCGGGATCGTCCCGCCGCTCGTCACCGCCACGACCCGGGCGTCGCGCCGGCCGGCGACCACGTCGGTCGTGCGGTCCCAGGTGACGCGCGGCTTGAGCTCGGCGAACTCGTCGCTCGGGTAGGCGCCGCTGAGCATCCCGAGGACGCCTTCGAGGACCTCTCGGCTGAGCGTCTCGTAGGGCGTGGCGCGGTTGACCGTGGCGAGGATCTCGTCGACGGTCCACGGGTCCATCACGGTCATCGCGACGATCTGCTGGGCGAGCACGTCAAGCGGGTTGCGCGGGATCTGGGTCGCCTCGATCGCGCCCTCGTGCATCCGGCGCGTGACGACCGCAGCCTCGAGCAGGTCGCCACGGTACTTGGGGAAGATCACGCCCTTGCTCGGCGCGCCGACCTGGTGGCCCGCCCGGCCGACCCGTTGGAGCCCGCGCGCCACCGACGTCGGCGACTCGACCTGGATGACGAGGTCGACCGCGCCCATGTCGATCCCGAGCTCGAGGCTGCTGGTCGCCACGATCGCCGGCGACCGGCCCGCCTTCAGGTCCTCCTCGATCTGGATCCGCTGCTCGCGCGCGACGCTCCCGTGATGGGCCCGCACGAGCTCCTCGCCGGCAAGCTCGTTGAGGCGCTGGGCGAGGCGCTCGCTGAGGCGCCGCGAGTTCGTGAAGACGATTGTGCTGCGATGGCTCCGGATCAGTTCCAGGATTCGGGGGTGGATGGCCGGCCAGATGCTGACCCGAGCCTCTGAACGCGTGGCCGGGCCGCCCGGCTGCTGATCGAGCGGGAGGAGCTCGCCGGGCCTGGTCATGTCCTCGATCGGGACGATCACCTGGAGGTCGAGGGCTTTGCGGGCGCCGGCGTCCACGACCGTCACGGCCCGGTCGGGCCCGACTCCGCCGAGGAATCGGGCGATGAGCTCCAGCGGGCGCTGGGTGGCGGACAGGCCGATCCGCTGCGGGGAGCGGGCGCCGTCGCGTTCCGCGACGAGCCGCTCGAGGCGCTCCAGGCTCAAGGCGAGATGGGCGCCGCGCTTCGAGCCGGCGATCGCGTGGACCTCGTCGACGATGACGTGCTCGACGCACCGGAGGACCTCGCGAGCCTGGCTCGTGAGCATCAGGTAGAGCGACTCGGGGGTCGTGATCAGAATGTCCGGTGGGCGCCGGGCGAGGTTCCGGCGCTCGTCCGCCGGGGTGTCGCCGGTCCGGCTCGCGACGGTGATGTCAGGGGCGGGCTCGCCGAGGCGAGCAGCGGCGAGGGCAATGCCGGCCAGCGGCGCCCTGAGATTGCGCTCGACGTCGTAGGTCAGGGCCTTGAGCGGGCTGATGTAGAGAACCCGGACAGAGCCCGGGCTCTGCTTCGTCGGCGTCGGGCGGGGCGGGCTCGCAGCGAGGCGGTCCAGCGTCCAGAGGAAGGCGGCAAGCGTCTTGCCGCTCCCGGTCGGGGCGTGGATCAAGGTGTGGTGGCCGTTCGCGATCGCCGCCCAGCCCTCGGCCTGGGCCTGGGTCGGGGCGGCGAACGAACTCTCGAACCAGGCCCGGACGGCGGGCGAGAAGGGCGCCAACGGGTCAGTCGACGGCGGACTCTGCTGGTCGGCGGCGGATCGCTCGTGGGGCGGGATCGACACAATTGCCACGGGCTCGCGAGTATAGGCGTCCCGGCACAAATCGACCGCCCGTTCGAAACCGCGGAGCACAGCGGACCGCCACCCCGGCAGTCACGAGCGATCCAGTCTGGAGGGTCGGACTCGGCCGAGGGGGCCTGCAATCTTGTGATGTTCGGCCCTCCGAGGAAGAGCCGATTGCCACGTCCTGTCTTCGGTCACCCGGACCCAAGGTGTTGTCTGAGGTCGGTGCACCCAAGCATCCCGACCAACCGCGGTTGAAGGAAGGGATGGGATGGAGCTCACCGATCGAGAGCTGTTCACTGTGCTGCATGGGCTGGTCCTGGGGACCTTGTTCCTGCTGGCGTTTGGCGGCGGACTGGCCGGCCTGTGGAGCCTCCGCGAGCGCCTCCTCACGGTCGAGGGCGTTCAGGAGCGGACCCCCCGACTCCTCATCGGGACGTGGGTCATGGCCATCGTGGCCTGGCTGACCGTCCTGACCGGGACGTTCATCGCCTACCCGTGGTATCGCGCCACGCCCCCAGCCGGGATCGACCTCAAGGATCCCGCGGCGCTGATCGACTTCCCGAAGTTCCTCCTGCTGGCGCAGGAGAAGACGGCAGGCTGGCATGAGTTCGGCATGGAGTGGAAGGAGCACGTCGCGTGGATCGCGCCGTTCCTCGCCACCGCCGTCGCCTTCGCCGTCCTCTACTACGGCGCCCAGCTCATTCGCCGTCACGACATCCGCACGGGCCTGATCGTCTTCTTCGGCCTTGCCTTCGCGGCAGCGGGCGTCGCTGGGCTGTTCGGGGCCTTCATCACCAAAGCCGCTCCGATCTACTGAAAAGGAAGCACCATGAACACGCCGCAAACCGACACGAAACCCAATGGGCCGGTCGCCGCTGCATTCGTCGCGGCAGGCATCGCCTCGCTGGTCCTGGGAATCTTCGTGACGCTCAACGAGTTCAGCCCGGCCGTCAACGGCTTCCTGAAGTTCGATGCGAACTTCGGCCTTGGCAAAGGCGTCGGCCCGCTGTCGGGCAAGGTCGGGATGGCCGTCATCGCCTATGTGATCTCGTGGGTCGCCCTGCACTTCATGTGGCGCGGCAAGGAGATGAATTTCCGGACGGTCCTGCTCGCGAGCCTCGTGCTCATCGGGTTGGGCTTCGCCCTCACGTTCCCCCCGATCTTCACGCTCGCCCACCGGGCGTGATCCGTCGCCGCCTCCGGATACTCGACGATCCATTCGATCAAGAGATCCAGATGACGGCGCGTCATGCGAAACCGGTTCGCGGGCCTACCATGCCGGGGTAGCCGGGTCGCGGCGACGACCGGCGATGTCGGGTCCATCGGCCCACCGAGGACGGGCCGATGGACACATCCGCGTTCGGCGGTCCGGCAGCATCCTGTGCCGACACCGAACCCGTCCGGACGACGGCAGAGTGGCAAGCAACGCTTTCCCCTGCGAAGACCCGGGCTCCCCCAGCCCGGGTCTTCGGCGTCCGGGACCGGGTTTGCCCATTCTGGCGCGGCCCGCCTCGCGGTTCGCCTCTCGGCGCGCGTGCGGCCCGCCCTGGCCCGCCCTCGCAGCCCCCCTGGCCCGCCCTCGCGGCCCGTCCTCGCGGGCCAATCCCAGCCCTGAGCCGGGCCGATGTCCCAGGGGCATCGTTTGCAACGCGAAGCCGGACTTGACGATGGCTTCGTGTCGTTTCGATGCATGTCGTGCATCGCGCGGACGTGAAATTGGGCGCTGCTGCCCGAACGATGCCCGCGAGGCATTGGGACGATGCCCAATCGAGGGCGGCGACCGGCTTCGGCTCGAAAACGATGCAGCACGGACATCGCTCGATCGCCCGCGGCTCGCCCGCGGCTCGCCCGCGCGCAAGGTCGTGGCCGCAGACTCCCCGGTAAGGCTGCAATAAGCGCGAGCGAACCGTCGCCTGCTTGACTGAAGCATGCCGAGCTGCTTCCGCACCAGCCGCCGAACGCTCGCCGGTCGACGAGCCGAGACCCTTCGTCGCTCCGTCGGGTCGCAGATCCAGACCCTGCGGTCGGACGCGGGGGTCAGCCAGCGACGGCTCGCGATCGAAGCCAACGTCGACCAGGGCCAACTCTCGCGAATCGAGCGCGGCCTGACCGAGCCGAGCCTCGCCGTCCTCGAGTCGATCGCGAGTGCCTTGGGCGCTGCCTTTTCGATCCGGCTTCACCCCACGACCGGGCCAAGGATCCGCGACCACCTCCAGGCGCGGATCGTCGAAGCGCTGCTGGCGATTCTGGATCCGGGGTGGCGTCGGCTCGTCGAGGTCTCCGTTCACCGCCCGGCGCGAGGCACGATCGATACCGTCCTCTCCAGACTCGGCTCGCCTGTCGTCGCCGTCGAGATCCACTCCGAGCTGCGCCGGCTCGAGCAGCAGATCCGATGGGCGGCCGACAAGGCCGAGTCGCTGCCGTCGGCCGCGGCCTGGTCGTTTCTGGAGACCGACGCCACCTCGGGCGCCATCTCGCGATTGCTGGTCCTCCGCTCGACCCGTGGCAATCGGGAGCTCGCCCGGACGTTCGAGCAGACGCTCCGAGCGGCGTATCCGGCGCGGACTGCCGACGCGGTTCGGTGCCTTCGCGAGCCCGACATTGCCTGGCCCGGCGCGGCGATCATCTGGGCGGAAGTGGCCGCCGGGAGCACCCGCATCCTGGATGGACCACCGCGGGGGGTGGCCTTGGGGAGATGATCTGGCGCCGAAGTCAGCGGCGGGTCGCAGTGATCGCCAGCGAGTCGGCAACGCCGAGCGGGTCCGGGGCTGCCTCGACCGTGAACCCGGCTCCGGCGAGCAGCCGACGGGCCACGTCGGCGCGGACGGCGCGATCGAGCGGGTCGATGACGTCCCGCTCGCCGACCGACACCGTGGCCCGGACCACGCGGCCCGGAAGCAGCCCGCCGAGATGCGCCGCGAGCAGGCGGGTCGCGAGCCCGCGCCGACGCGCAGCCGGGGCAACGCCCAGGGCGAGGATCTCATCCGCCTCCCCGACGCCGATGGAGACGATCAGGCCGATCGCCATGTCCCCGACGGTCGCCGCCGTCACCCGCGCTCCGTCGGCGAGGGCCGATGCGAGGAGCGCGTGGCCGGCGCGCTGATCGGCCGGGGCGACGACCCGCGGCGCGAGCCGGAGATGACCCCACCCCGAGCGATCGATCGTGCGGATCTCCGGGTCCGCGGACTCGTTGACGGCTCCCGCGGCCGGACCACTTGGCGCCGCCACCGGATCCCACCAGCCCCGATCCCGCGCTTCGCGCAGCAGGCGCGGAACGGCCAGCTCCCTGGCGACGGCGGCGGTCCCCCGCGACCGGCGCTCGGCCGCGTCCTGGGCGCGCGACGCCGGATCGCCCGCGTTCGGCGGGTCGGTGAAGGTCGTCGGCAGGGCCGGCGTCCCATACCGTGCCGCCTCCGCCGCCCAGCGCTCGCGCCACTCCCCGGGCAACCGATCCGGGACCTCGCGATGGGCCGCCGCGAGCCAGACCAACGACCACATCCGGGGAACGACCGCGTACACCCCGTACCCGCCGCCGCCGGTGGACAGCCAGCGTCCGGCGCAGAACCGGTGCGCGACCGCGTCGACGAGGCCGGCCGCCTCGCCCATCGCGGTCGTTGTGTTGCGGAGGTGCGCGAGCGGGTCCCAGGCGTGGCTGTCGGCGCCGTGCTGGGACACGATGAGGTCCGGCCCGAATGCGGCCGCGACCTCGGGCAGGATCGAACGAACCGCGCCGAGCCAGGCGTCCTCGCCGGTGTCGGCCTCCAGCGGAACATTGACGACCGTCCCGGCCGCGAGACCCTGCCCGACCTCGTCCACGAACCCGGTGCCCGGGAAGAGATACCGGCCGCTCTCGTGGAACGACAGAGTCAGGACGCCCGGATCGGCCGCGTGGATCGCCTCGACCCCGTCGCCGTGGTGAACGTCGAGATCGACGTACAGGACGCGCAGGCCGTCCTGCCGGGCGCGGGCGATCGCGAGGGCCGGATCGTCGTAGATGCAGAAGCCAGCCGCGCGGCCGGGCATCGCGTGGTGGAGTCCGCCGCCCGGGTGGAACGCGTGCTCGACATCGCCGCGCAGGATCGCCGCGACGGCCCGGATCGAGCCGCCGGCGACGGCCGCGGCCGCGTCGTGCATCCCGTGGAACGGCGGATCGTCACCGCCCGAGCCGATCCCGGCCTCGGCCTCCATCAAGCCGTGGTCGAACTCCGAGAACCGCTTGACGACATCGAGGTAGTGGCGGGTGTGGCTCCAGAGCAGCTCGTCGTCCGTTGCCGGTTCGGGCGCGAGGCCCGGCTCGGCGCCGACGGACCGGAGCAGGTCGATGCCGGGCCCGAACCGGCGCGGCGTCAGCGGATGGGCCGGCCCGAAGTCGTAGTCGAGCGAGCGCGGACCGAACACGAGGAGAGGCTGGTCGGGCATCACGGGCACGATAGCCGCGATGAGCCGGCCCGACACCAGGCGACTGCGCGACGACATCGGAGGCCGAGGCGCCGAGGCGAGTACCATCGCTCCATGAGCGACCTCCTCGTCGTCCTCGCGATCGTTCTCGTCGCCGTCCTGATCTGGCGCGGGCCCAAGACGCTGCCGAAGATCGGGCAAGCCCTCGGGCGCGGGGTCCGCGAAGCCCGATCCGAGGCGTCGAAGCTCGGTCACCGCCCCGACGGGGATCCGCCCGCCTGACGTGACTCGGCGCCGGCGAGGTCGGAATTGGCCGGCCTGACGAAGCGCCGACGGCCGGCCCCACCGAGCGACGTCAGCCGGCGGCGCGCAGGATCGCTACCCTGACGCGGTGCCCGATTCGATCCCGCCCAGCGTCGAGAGCCTGCTCGAGCGGCCCGGTCCCGGCTCGCACCGGACGATGATCCACGTCAACGGCCGCGAACTCGAAACCCTTGCCGACCTGCCGCCCCTCCGCGACCGGCTCCTGTTCGTCGGGCTGAACCCGTCGCCGGTCAGCGTCGAGGCCGGCCACTACTTCCAGGGCCGGCTCGGGCGGATGTTCTGGCGACGGCTGATCACGGCCGACATCCTCCCGCCCGACACCGACATCGACGCCGCCGACGACGCCCTCGCCGCGGCCGGCCACGGCGTGACCGACCTGCTGAAGGTGCCGACCGCGCGCGACGAAGCCACCGACGCCGTCCTCCGAGCCGGCGTCGGTCCGCTCTGGCAGAAGGTCGCGATCTGGCGGCCCGCAGCGATCGTCTTCGTCTGGAAGCGAGGCGCCGAGATCGTCGCCGCGCGCAAGCTCGAGGAGCCGTGGGGTCAGCTCGACGGCGTCGCGCTGTCGGGCCGGCCGTGCTTCCTGATGCCCGGCCCGTACGCACCGACCGAGCAGGTGTCGGCCGCGCTCAACTTCTTCCGCAACCTGGGCGCGTCACTCCCCCGCTGACGCGGCCCCAACGACGGCCAACCGCCCGGACCCCGGCGGCCCAAGCCGAACGCGGAGGTCGACGTCGGACGGGAGCGCCTCGCCCTCGCCCAGCTCGCGGGTCGCGTACGGCAGGTGGCGGCCCGCCCCGGGCGCAACGAGGATCGGAATCTCGAGCGGGATCGCCAGCGCCTCGGCCGCCGCGGCGTGATCGGGATCGGTCCGGGTCAGGACGATCGCGCGGATCGCCGCGCGTCGTCGTCCGACCGCCGCATGGATCATGTCGAGGGCGGCGTCGGACGGATCGCACGGATCGAGGAGGATGAGCTCGCGCTCGCCGATCAGCGACGTCTCACCGGCCCGGCCGGGCAGGCCGCCCGCCGCGCCGAACGCGAACCGGATCTGGACCGGATCGGTGGCGACGATCCGCGGCGACTTGGTCAGTCCCACCCGGATCGATCGGCCGACCTCGGCGGCGGTCCGGCCGCCGCTCTCGATCAGGCGCTGGAGGACGCTCGTGGTCGGCACCCACATCGCGATCTCGCCGGACGCCATCTGTTCGAGGGCCTCCGACGGCGTCACCCAGCGATGAGCCACGACCTCGTCGGCCTCGAACACCGGCGTGGCGTCCGACGGCAGGTCGGCCACGAAGAACCAGGTCGAGAACCGGCGGGGCATGAACGACGGCGTGACCCAGTGGGCGATCGGAACGAGCTGATCCGAGGGCAGGCGAGGGCCCCCACCGAGCTGGACGGCGACTTCCTCGGACAGCTCCCGGAGCGCCGCGACGTGGAGCGCCAGGGCCACGCCCGGGGACTCATTCCCGCCCAACGCGAGCGCAGCGTCCTCCGCCGAGCGGGCCGACCGAGCCGCCATCTCGGGGGCTGCGTCCTCGGGATCGACCTTGCCGCCCGGAAACACGTGGAGGTCGGCCCCGAACGCCATCGTCGAGGGTCGCTGGGTGAGGAGGACCTCGGGCTCGCCGCCGCCCGCCGACGGGCGGAGGAGGACGACCGTCGCGGCCGGCTGCGGGTCGGGCGGTCGGCCGGTGGTCACCGCGCCATCCTAGCGGTGGACCGGTCCCGGACGAACGGGCGGTGCCCGACCGCGCCGGACCCCTTGATCCCGCGCCCGGACCGGCGTACGGTCCTCACCTGCCGCACGACGGCGGATCCGGAGGGAACGGAGGGGTCGCGATGATCGGGTTCCGTGACGAGCGTGGCGGGGACACACGGCGACGGCGCGCCGGCTGGACGCGGACGATCGCCCTGATCGCGGCCGCCGTCGGCCTGCTTGCCTCGTCGGTCGGATCCGCGACCGCCGCCCCTGCTGGGGTGGACCGGGTGCGGGCGATCGTCACCTTCGACGCCGCCCCGGGTCGGTCGGCCCGGCAGGCGGTCGCCCAGGCCGGCGGCACGGTTCGCAAGACGCTCGGCCTCGTGGACGGCCTTGCGATCGAGCTGCCGCGAGCCCGCCTGAAGGGCCTCGCCGCGGCGCCCCACGTCCGGGGCGTCGAGCTCGACGGCACCGTCACGATCCTCGAGCCGCTGCCGTCCGCCGCCGCGACCGGCGACCTCGAGTACGACAACGCCTGGGGCGTCGAGCACATCGGCGCCAAGCCCGTCCACGACGCCGGCATTCGCGGCCAGGGGATCAAGGTCGCGGTCATCGACACCGGGATCGACTACATCCACAACGACCTCGACGACCTGCCCTACGTCGTCGATCCCGAGTTCAACTCGAACTACCGTGGCGGCTTCGACTTCTTCAACAACGATGCCGACCCGTTCGACGACAACGGTCATGGCACGCATGTCGCGGGCATCCTCGCGGCCGAGAAGAACGGCTATCTCGTCGTCGGTGTCGCGCCGGCCGTCGAGCTCTACGCATTGAAGATCCTGGGTGCCTCCGGCGAAGGCGATGTTTCGAACCTGATCCTCGCTCTCGAGTGGGCCGTCACGTACGGCATGGACGTCGTGAACATGAGCCTCGGGACGCACGAGGTTTCGCCGGCCCTCGCGAGCGCGGTCAGCGCGGCGTCCGCGGCCGGGGTCGTCCTCGTCGCTGCGTCCGGCAACACGGTGACGCTCCAGGAGATGTTCGGCGGCTGCCCGGTCGCCTATCCGGGCGCCTATCCCGAGGTCCTCTCGACAACCTTCACGAACCCCAACGACGCCCTGACCGGCTACTCGTGCACCGGGCCTGAGGTGGACTTCGGGTCGCCCGGGGACGCGATCTTCTCGCCGGTCCCGGTTGGCACCTGCTCGCTCTGCTCCGACCTGGGCTACTCGGCCCAGAGCGGGACGTCGATGGCGTCGCCGCACCTGGCCGGGACTGTTGCGCTGCTCCTGAGCGCCGGGATTGCCGACACCGGCACGCCGGGCTTCGTCGATGACGTCAAGGCTCGCCTGTGCGCAACGGCCGACGTCGGCTACGGCGTCCAGTCGGCCTTTGGTAGCACGCCGATCCCGACGACGGACCCGCGCTACCCGAGGTACTTCGGCTGCGGCGTGATCAACGCCGAGACGGCAGTCCTGGGTCTCGTGCCGCCGCCACCGCCGAACAACCCGCCGAATGCGGTCGCGGACGACCTGCCGGTGGCCGAGGACACGCCGACCGACCTCGCCGTCCTCGCCAACGACACGGACGCGGACGGCGACACGCTCACGGTGACGAACGTGACCGACCCGACCCACGGCCTGGCGAGCATCAACTCGAACGGAACGATCCACTACATCCCCGACGCGAACTATTTCGGGGACGACGACTTCGGCTACACGATCTCGGACGGCCGGGGCGGCACCGACGTCGCGCCCGTCAAGGTCCGGGTCCAGGCCGCACCGGACGCTCCATCGGCGGTCAACGACACCGCCACGACAAACGAGGACACCGCGATCGACGTCGCCGTCCTCGCCAACGACACCGACGCCGATGGCGACCCGCTGACCGTGAGCGGCGTCGGCGCGGCCCAGCGGGGCACCCCGACGATCAACGCGAACGGGACGGTTCGGTTCGTTCCGGCCGCCAACGCCGTCGGCGATGCCTACTTCGAGTACACGATCTCGGACGGGAACGG
>JBKJOK010000337.1:0-3637 GCA_046595595.1 Candidatus Limnocylindrales bacterium | reverse complement strand
CGGCGGGTCGATCGGCTCGCCGCTCGACAGATCGAACCGCGACAGGTGCAGTGCACACGTGAGCGTTCCGGCGGTCAGGAAGCCCTTGTCGAGCTCGAAGTACTCGTGCGAACAGATCCCCTGGGTGGCGGTGAAGTCGCCGCCCTGGTTGATGAGCAGGACCTGGTCGGTGCCGTCGACGATGATGATCCGCATCTCGCCATCGGCAATCTCGTCGACGCCTGCGAGGTCGATCCGCCTCATGGATGAAGCCGACGTTGTGGAGGCATCAAGCCGCGGGCCTGGCCGAGGTCGGCCCGGCCGCCGCGAGCGCACCGGCATCCCACTTGGCCTCGAGCAGCTCGCGCAGCCGATCCTGGGCCTCGACGAGCGGAACCCGCGCCACGACCGGCTCGAGGAAGCCGAGGACGATGAACTTGCGTGCGTCCTCGGGCGAGATGCCGCGGCTCTCGAGGTAGAAGAGCTGGGTCTCGTCGATCGGCCCGACGGCGCTCGAGTGGGCCGCCCGGCGGCAGTCGGGCTGGTCGATCTCGAGCGACGGGATCGCGACAGCCCGGGCCTGCTTGGACAGGTTCATCCCGAACTCGCCGAGGAAGCTGTCGGTCCCGATCGCGGTCGGCTCGATGATGATCAGGCCCTTCATGTACGACCGGGTCGCGTCGAGGAGGGCGGCCTTCGAGAGGAGGTTGCCGGTCGTGTCGCGGCCGATGTGCCGGGTGTTCGAGGTCAGGTCGAACAGCTGGTCGTTCGAACCGAAGACGATCTCGACCTGCTCGACCGAGCTCCGGTCGCCGGCCAGGCGATTGTCGATCCGGCTCCGGACGAGACGCCCCCCAAGCTGAGCCATCGCCCAGTGGAGCTTCGCGCCCTCACCGATGTCGGCCTGGCGGTGCTGGAACGCAACCGTGCCCTCGGCGAGGTCCTGGATCGAGGCGACGGCGAGCGCGGCGCCGGCCGCGAGGTGGATCTCCAGCGAGCCGGTGAAGAGGGCCTGCGGGGCGTCCCGATTGCCGGCCCCGGCCGACGGCAGGAGCTCCTCGACGACCGACGCCGACGCGCCCTCGCCGAGATCGAGGATCGTGCGGGTCAGGAGCGCCCTGCCCGGTTCGCCGGCCTGCCAGCGGAGGACGATCGGGCGCTCGAGTCGAACCCCCGCCGGAACGTGCAGGACGAGTCCCTGGTTCCAGCCCGCGCGGGTCAGTTGGGCGAGCTTGTCGTCGTCGGGGAGCGACCCCGCGTCGGCGAGGAGGCGGCGGGCGAGCTCGGGATCGCGGGCGACGACGCCGGCGATCGTGTCGAGGACCACGCCGGCGGCGCTGGCCTCGCCGTCGAGGACGATCCCCTCGACCCGGTCCTCGGCGATCGCCGCGAGCCCGGCGGCGCCGGTTGGGAGGTCGGCCTCGGACGCCGTGGCGGACACGGCCGGAGATTCTGGCGCGGACAGCGCGTCCCACGGCACGACATCGGCCAGGTTCGCGGACCGAAGGTCGACATACGTCGTGTAGAGCTGGTTCGACTCGACCGGTTGCGTCGCGTAGCGCTCGAAGGCGGCCCGCCGGTCGGCGGTCAGCCAGTCGGGCTCATGGGCGGCATGACCGGCGACTGCGGCGTCCTGGAGGGTGAAGGTGAGCTCGTTCGGGGCGCGCCGTGGCGCCCGGGCCGGGCGGGCCGCCGGTGCGGCCGCCTCCGGCTTCGGGGTCGCGTCGATCACCCGAGCGACCCCTCCATCTCGAGCTTCACGAGCCGGTTGAACTCGATCGCGTATTCCATCGGGAGCTCCTTCGTGAACACCTCGAGGAAGCCCTGGACGATCAGGTTCGTCGCCTCGTTCTCGGTCAGGCCGCGGCTCATCAGGTAGAAGACCTGCTCCGCGCTGACCTTGCCGACGGTGGCCTCGTGGGTCATCGTCGTGTCGTCTTCCTGGATGTCGATGTACGGGTACGTGTCGCTCCGGCTGATGTCGTCGAGCATCAACGCGTCGCAGCGCACGCTGGCGACGACGTTGGTCGCGCCGGGGCTGACCTTGAGGTGGCCGCGGTACGTCGCCCGGCCGCCGTCCTTCGAGACGGACTTCGAGACGATCCGACTCCGGGTGTTCGGCGCGAGGTGGACGGCCTTCGCCCCGGTGTCCTGGTGCTGGCCCTTGCCGGCGACCGCGACGCTGATGATGTCGGCCGAGGCGTTCTCGCCGCGGAGGTAGATCGACGGGTACTTCACGGTCTTGCGCGAGCCGGTGTTCGCGTCGATCCACTCGACCCGCGAGTTCTCGTAGGCGTGGGCACGCTTGGTGACGAGGTTGTAGACGTCGTTCGACCAGTTCTGGATCGTCGTGTAGCGAACGTTCGAGCCGGCCAGGGCGACGACCTCGACGACCGCGACGTGGAGCGACTCGGTCGCGTAGATCGGCGCCGTGCAGCCCTCGATGTAGTGGACCTTGGCGCCCTCGTCGACGACGATCAGCGTCCGCTCGAACTGGCCGGTGTTCTCGCCGTTGATCCGGTAGTAAGCCTGGAGCGGGAGAGGGACCTCGACACCCTTCGGGACGTAGACGAACGAGCCGCCCGACCAGACGGCGGCGTTCAGCGCGGAGAACTTGTTGTCCTCGGCCGGGACGACGGTCCCGAAGTGCTTGCGGAAGATCTCGGGGTACTCGATCAGGGCCTGGTCCGTGCCCATGAACACGACGCCGAGCTTCGTGAGCTCTTCCTTGACCGAGTGGTAGACGACCTCGGAGTCGTACTGGGCACCGACGCCGGCGAGGAACTTGCGCTCCGCCTCGGGGATGCCGAGCCGCTCGAACGTCTGCTTGATCTTGTCGGGAACGTCGTCCCACGACTTCTCTTCGCGCTCGGACGGCTTGCGGTAGTAGACGATGTTGTCGAAGTTGATCCGGTCCAGACCATCGGTCCAGGTCGGCATCGAGCGCTTCATGAAGTGGTCGTAGGCCCGGAGGCGGTACTGGAGCATCCAGTCCGGCTCGTTCTTGAAGCCGCTGATCTCCTCGACTGTGGCCCGGTTGAGCCCACGCTTCGTCTCGCGCAGGTAGTCGATGTCGTCATGGAACGCGAACTGTTCGCGCTGGTCGGCGACGAGGTCGCGCGTCGCGGTCATTCGGTTCTCCGGAGGGGCGCCCACCGGGCGCGGACACGGGTAATTCGTAATCCCGAGTCACATTATCGGAATTAACTTCCGAGGCGTCAACGACCCCCTGAATCCAGGGTCGGCGGGTATGGCCGTTGACGAGGGCGCGTCGGATCGAGCATCAGGCGACGTCCCGTAGCGGAACCGGACGGCCTGTCGCGAACCCAGGCCGCGCGACAGGGCGGCGGTGCCGTGCGCGCCACCCGCACGCTACGACGGCTGGACGATCGCGACGCGCCTGAATCGGGCGTTGGCCGGTCGTCCTGCGCGCCGGACGCGCAATCGGGCGGGCGAACCCGCTGTCGTTCGTCGCAACGCTCGCCAGGCGCGCACCCGGCAGCGGCGACCGACGAAGCCGCGCGGGGACCTCAGCACGAACCTCAGAAGAACGTCGACGTCCAGGGACCGGGATCCGTCGCGAATAGCGCATCCGCTTCGGCGAGAGCGCCCGCCCGGTGCTCGTCGAAGCCGCGGGCCAGGACGGCGTTCCGGAGCC
>JBKJOK010000230.1:0-3347 GCA_046595595.1 Candidatus Limnocylindrales bacterium | reverse complement strand
ACCTCCTTCGTCGCGTACTGCTCGATCAGCTGGCGGGGCGAGCCCTCGGCCACGATCTTCGCCTTGTCCATGACGACGAGCCGGTCGCAGAGCTGCTCGGCCTCGTCCATGTAGTGGGTCGTCAGGACGAGCGTCACGCCACGCTGCTTCAGGCGGTAGAGGCGGTCCCAGAGCAGGTGGCGGGCCTGCGGATCGAGGCCGGTCGTCGGCTCGTCGAGGAGGAGCAGGTCCGGCTCATTGATCAACGCCCGGGCGATCGTCAGGCGCCGCTTCATCCCGCCAGACAGCGGCTCGACCTGGTCGCCCGAGCGCTCGGTCAACTGGGCGAACTCGAGCAGCTCGTCCGCGCGCCGTCCGCACTCGGCTCGTGACAGGCCGAAGTAGCGCCCATAGATCACGAGGTTCTCGCGTACGGTCAGCTCGGTGTCGAGGGTGTCCTGCTGGGGCACGACCCCGATCCGGGCCCGGATCCTCGGCCCGTCCGTCCGGGGATCGTGACCGAGCACCTGGAGCGCTCCGCCGCTGATCGGCGAGACGCAGCCGATCATCCGCATCGTCGAGGTCTTGCCAGCGCCATTGGGCCCGAGGAAGCCGAACGACTCGCCTCTGGCGACGGAGAAGTCGACGCCGTCGACGGCCGTGAACGCGCCGAAACGCTTGGTCAGGCCCTGGGCATGGATCAAGGGGGTGGGGCTGGTCTCGAGCATGGCAGGGCATGGTACCCCGGAGGCAGGTCCAGGCTCCGAGGGCCGGCCGTCGCGCGTCGCGCCTACGGACCGGATCCGGGCGAACCCGGGCTCGACGGCATCGCTGCGCCCGAATGCGGGACCGTTCCCTGGTGGAGGGTCACGATTCCCCCAGTCATCGCCTGCCACGTGACGTCGACCAATCCCACGTCGCGCATGATCTCCGCGATTCGCTCCGGTGCCGGATAGGCCCGGACACTCTTCACGAGGTACCCGTACGCGGCTCCCTGGCCGGCCACGCGGCCGATGATCGGCACGACCCGGTCGAACCACCAGCCCACGAACCGGGCCAGGCGACTGCGCGGCCTGGCGATCTCCAGGCACAGGACCCGGCCACCGGGCCGGACGGAGCGGGCCATCTCGGCGAAGCCCTGGCGGTAGTCGGGCAGATTGCGCATCCCGAAGGCGATCGTCGCAGCATCGAACGTCCCGTCGTCGGTCGGCAGGGCGAGCGCGTCGCCCACGACAAAGGTCAGGCCCGATCGGTCGGCGTACCGCCGCTGCGCGACGGCGGTCATGCCCGGCGAGAGATCCACGCCCAGCACCCTGCCCCCCGGCTGGACCCGGCCACGGAGGTCGGCGGCCACCTTCCCGGTGCCCGATGCCACGTCCAGGGCCGAACCACCGGCATGGAGCTCCGCACGGTCGACCAGGCGCCTCCGCCAGCGCGGCTCCTGGAACGCCGAGATGATCAGGTTCATCAGGTCGTAGCGCGGCGCGATGCGATCGAACATGACCTGGACCTCCGGCGGCGCAGCGGCGTTGCCGGCTCCGGTGGATGCTCCGGACGGGGTGTGGTCGGGCGGCGGGACGGCAGTCATGGGACAGGCTCCGGGTCGATGACGATGCCAGCCGAGGCGAGCGCCGAGCGGACGGCGCCGCCAACGATCGCGGGCTGGGTGATGGGCGAGACGTGCGACAGGCCAGCGAGGATCGCCCGGCGCCCTCGCGGGATGCGGGCGACCAGAGCGTCCGCGATCGGAGCGTAGAACGCGTCGCTGGCGCTGCCCGTGAGGATGGTCACGGACGCCCGGATCCGGTCGAGCCCGTCGGGTCGGGCGCCGACGAGGCCGGCATCAGCGGCCGCGCCATCGCCTTCGCGAGCCAGGGCCGCCCGGGTCCGCGCTGGCAGGCGGGCCCAGGCGTCGGAGCCGGCAACCGCCCGCAGGAACGTCTCGGCCGCGGCGGCCGGACCGGCTGTGCGGTGCGCCTCGACGGTCGCCGCCGCCAGCGTCCGGAACTCCTCCCGGGTCGCGTGGTCGGCGACAGGGCCGTAGGGTGGTTCGTAGGCCACGACCGCCGCGACCCGAGTCGGGTGCCGCGCCGCCAGCTCGATCGCGAGCACGCCACCGAAGCTGATGCCGACGACGGCCGCCCGCTCGATCCCGCGGGCGTCGAGGTACGCGACGATGTCCGCGAGGTGGACCGCGAGGTCCAGTCCGGCCTCGGGCAGCCCGGGCGCGAGTCGGCCGGTCCCGGTGCCGCGCCGATCCAGGGCGTGGACGGTGACGGCGCCGGGGCCTGCCAGGACCGCTCCGAGGCGATCCAGCTGCTGGGCGTTGGAGAGCGTGCCGGGCAGGAGCAGGAGGGCAAGCGGCCCAGCGCCGGTCACCCGCCAGCCGATTCCGGCGCCGTCGGGCCGGGCGAGCTCTCCGGTCGGCTCGCCGCCGAGCAGCGCACGGACGGCCTGGCGGCGGAGCTTGCCAGCGGTGGTCCGCGGCAGGACGTCCAGGCGCCGGAAAGCCGTCGGCACCTTGAACCCGGCGAGGGCCGCCCGGGCATGGACGATCAAGGCCGCATCGCCCGGGTCGGCGGCACCATGGCCCACGACGATCGCGGCCACCGGCACCTGTCCCCAGAGCGGATCGGGCAGGCCGACGACGGCCGCGTCGGCGATGGCCGGGTGAGCGAGCAGGATCGCCTCCACCTCCGCGGGGGAGATGTTGGCGCCGCCCCGGACGATCCGGTCGAGACGGCGATCGACGACGGTCAGCCGGCCGTCCGAATCGAGCCGGCCGAGATCCCCGGTCCGGACCCGGTCGGTGGCGAGCGCAGGTGCGTCACCGAGGTAGCCCGAGAAGCGAGCCGCGGTCGTGACCACGATCTCGCCGACGCCGTCGGGATCGGGCTCCTCGATCGTCACCTGGACGCCGGGCAGCGCCCGGCCGGCGGACGCGGGGTGATCGAGCGCCTCGTCGGCCGACAGGGCCGTGGCCCCGGAACCGGCTTCGGACAGCCCGTACGTGGGCACGATCGGCCAACCGGCACGAGTCGCCCGCGTGACCAGATCGGGCGGGATGGGACCCCCGCCGAGGAGGACGGCCCGGAGGCCCGGCGGCGGCGCACCGGCGCTCGCATCGAGGAGGCGGACGAGCTGGGTGGGGACGAGCGAGACGTGGCTCGAGGCGGGCTCCTCCGCCAGCGCGGCCAATAGGCCGGCCGGATCCCGGCGACCGCCGATCCGGAGCGGGACACGCCCGGCGATCGCCCGCCACAGGACGCCGAGGCCCGCCACGTGGTCGAGACCGAGCGCCAGCAGCCAGCCGCTCGCGGCGGGGAGCGCCGCCAGCCAGGACTCGGCGCTCGCGGCCATCGCCCGGC
>JBKJOK010000209.1:0-2888 GCA_046595595.1 Candidatus Limnocylindrales bacterium | reverse complement strand
CGGAAGGCGGAAGAGTGTGATCCGGTTCGGGGCGGCCGACCAGTCGGCGCCGTACTCGGTCCGCGGCACGCCCTCGTACAGGCCGTAGAGCATCTCGCCGTCGGGCAGCTCGTTGTCACGCCGCTGCTGGGGCGTCGGTTCGTCGTCGATGACGATCGCGACCTCCGCGAGGGCGTCGCGGAACGGCGACGGGATCCCAGCCAGGGCGCGCTCCACGAGGCGCTCGAACGGGGCGTGGATCAGGGCTGAGCGGGGGAGCGCGGTGCGGGCTCCGCGACGGCGTTTCGGCATGGCGACCTATCGTATCGGGGTGCCGAGTCCCGCCCCGCCTGATCCCGTTGCCGAACCACCCGGATTCGTCGTCGTCGTCGAGCCCGGCGATCGGATCCACTTCCTCGACTGGGGCGGCGACGGTCAGCCGGGGGTGGTGCTCGTCCACGGGCTCGCCGCGAGCGCCTGGGTCTGGGCGCCGGTCGCGCGTCGCCTGATCGCCGCCCGGCGGACTGTGGCCATGGACCTCCGCGGGCACGGGCTGTCCGATGCGCCGACGGACACCGGCGCGTACGACCTCGATGTGCTCGGCGCCGACGTCGTCGCCGTCGCCGAGGGATCGGGCGTCCTCGACCCGGACGATCCGGAGGCACGGGCCGTGCTCGTCGGCCACGGCTTCGGCGCGATTGCCGCGGTCGCGGCCGCTGTCGAGCTCGGCGAGCGCTGCGTTCGGCTCGTCCTCGTCGACGGCGGGCTTGAGCACCTGCCGACCGTGACCGGGATGGACGTGGACGAGTTCCTGCGCGGCCTCGTCGAGCCGCCCGAGGTCATGCGTTCGATGGCCGCCTGGCTGGCCGACCGCCGCGCCTGGGACCCGGCAACCTGGGACGCCGACCAGGAGCGGGCGACGCGGGCCGCGGTCGTCGAGACGCCGGCCGGCCGGCTGGTGTCCGCGACCCGGCCGCACGCGCTCGAGGCGGCGGTCCGGACGATGTTCGGCTACGACCCGGACGTGAGCCTCGCGGCCGTCACGGCGCCGATCGTCGCGGTCCGCCGGATCACGCCCGGCGACGAAGCTGTGAGCGACGCGGCGCCACCGCCGGGGATCGAGGTCGTCGAGCTCGGGGCGCCGGGCCACAACCTGCTGCGCTACCGGCCCGACGAGGTCACGGCCGCGATCCTCGGCCGCTAGGATTCGTCGCTCGGGCGCCGCCCGGCCATCGAGGAGGATGCAGCGTGCGCGTCGTCTACAGCCCAGCTCATCTCGCCCACGACACGGTGACCGAGACGGTCATGGGCGCCGTCATCCCCGCGAACGAGGTTGCCGAGCGTGCGGAGCGGATCCGGGCGACCCTCGAGGCCGACGGTGGGTTCACCCTGGAGGGTCCGACCGAGCACGGCAGCGAGCCCATCCTCGCCGTCCATGACGCCGGCTTGCTGCGCTACGTCGAGGAAGCCTGGCCGGCTGCCCGGGCGCAATCGATCGATCGGACCAATCTGGTCGCCGACACGTTCCCGAATTTCCGGATGTTCGAGGGGATGTCGCCCGAGTTCATGGCCGGCCGGGCGGAGACCCGATTCGCCGCGGGGCGGGCGGGCTGGTGGGGCCTCGACACGGCGAACCCGCTTGTCGCCGGGACGTACGGCGCGGCGAGGGCGGCGGTGGACGTCGCGCTGACGACGGTGGATCTCGTGCTCGGCGGCGAGCGCGCGGCCTACGGCCTGTGCCGCCCGCCCGGCCATCACGCCGCGCGCTCGATGGTCGGCGGCTACTGCTTCTTCAACAATGCCGCGATCGCGGCCGAGGCGATCGCCCGTTCGACCGGCGAGCGGGTCGCGATCCTCGACGTCGACTACCACCACGGCAACGGGACCCAGCAGATCTTCTGGCGTCGGGGTGACGTCCTGTACGTCTCGCTTCACGCCGACCCGGAGCGGCAGTACCCGTTCTTCCTCGGGGCCGCGGACGAGATCGGCGAGGGGGACGGGAGCGGCGCCAACCTGAACATCCCGCTGCCCGCCGGCACGGACGACTCGGCCTACCTCGCGGCGCTGGACCGCGGCCTCGTCGCCATCGCCGACACCCCCGGCGACGTGATCGTGATCTCGCTCGGGTTCGACACGTACGGCCACGACCCGATCGGCGACTTCGCCCTGACGACCGCGGTCTACCACGAGTGCGGCCGACGGGTCGCGGCGCTCGGTCGGCGGCTCGTGATCCTCCAGGAGGGCGGCTACCACCGGCCGTCGCTCGGAGCGAACGCCCGGGCCTGGCTGCGCGGCGCGGAGGGCCGCGAGTACGAACCGCTGCCGGCCGGTGGGTTCGGCGAGCACGGCTCGGATCGCTGATCGGCCCCGCGCCGACTCGCGACGTACCATCGGACCATGGCAACCACCCGCGACCTGCCCAGCCACGTCCGCGCGATCGTCGACGAGATCGAGACCGAGATCGGCGAGGTCCCGCGCCAGGCGGAGGCTTTGATCGAGGGTGCCGGCAAGCACCCCGACAACGGCCGGGTCGAGGCGGCGGTCCACGAGATCCTGACCGAGATCGGCGAGGACCCCGAGCGCCAGGGCCTCCAGGGCACCCCCGAGCGGGTCCATCGCATGTACACGGAGCTGACCGCCGGCTACCACGTCGATCCGGAGCGGCTGATCAACGGCGCGATCTTCGACGTCGCGTATTCCGAGATGGTGGTCGTCAAGGACATCCCGTTCTATTCCCTGTGCGAGCACCATCTCCTGCCGTTCTTCGGCCAGGCAGCGGTCGCCTACATTCCGCGCGGCCGGGTGATCGGGCTGTCGAAGATCCCGCGCGTCGTCGAGATGTACAGCCGCCGGCTCCAGGTCCAGGAACGGCTGACCCAGCAGATCGCGGAGTTCGTCCAGGAGCGGCT
>JBKJOK010000199.1:0-1661 GCA_046595595.1 Candidatus Limnocylindrales bacterium | reverse complement strand
TCGCGGATGGCCCAGTAGCTCGTCTTGAACGCGATCCCCGGCCACGGGATGGCGTCGGGGGCGAAGGTCCGGATCTCGAGCGCCTCCGGGTTGAGGCGCGGCTCGCCGCCGACGACGCGGGCCTCGAACGCCAGGACGACGACCGCTGCCTCAAGGCGCGAGTAGAGTCCGACGATCTCGCCCGGCTCGACGATCAGGCCGGTCTCCTCCAGCGTCTCGCGGACCGCCGCCTCCCCGACGGTCTCGTCGACCTCGAGGAAGCCGCCCGGCTGTGCCCACCAGCCCTTGCCGGGCTCGATCCCGCGGCGGAGCAGGACGATCTCGCCGGCGTCGGTGACCGGGATCGTCGTCACGACCAGGCGCGGGTTGACGTACGCGACGTAACCGCACGACGGACAGCCGAGCCGATCGCGGTCCTCGCCCTCGATCGAGCCGAACGCCAGTTCCGTGCCGCAGCGAGCGCAATAGTTGAGCATCTCGGCCATCCACGGCGGGACGCCACCGCCCGACGGGATGCTCGTCGAGCGGCCGTCCGGGCCTCGTCCGAACGTGTCGAGCATGTCCCCGAGCGGATCTCGCCCGGTTCCGCGTCGCTCCTCCGTCATGCGAGGACCGCCAATCCGGCCGCCGCGACGAGGGCGACGAGACCGATCAGGCTGACCGCGACCCACGCCAGCCGGAACACACCCTTCGTCGCGTCGACCGGCATCCACGCCCAGGCCGAGCGCCAGATCCGGACGACCGCGTCGGATGTCGTGATGACGAGCAGCGGCGCCGCGATCAGGACGCACAGCTTGATCAGCGGGCTGCCGAGCGGCGTCCCGAGCTCGAGGGCCGTGATCGCGATCGCGCCGAGGATCAGGACCGGGACCGACAGCAGGACGTAGTGCTTCTGGAGCGGGGTCGGGGCGGTCTCGGGGACGGAGCGGGGCGGAAGGCCCTGGAGGCTCGGCGGGAGTGTCGGGCTGAGTCGGACGGGTCGGGCCGGCTCCACGACCGCCTGTCGGTCGATGATCGGCATCCCGGGTTCCCAGCGTTCGTCATCCATCGCCCCGAGTGTACGACCGGCCGTCCATCGGCCCGGTGGCTCGCACGCGCCGACCCGATGGTTCCAGCGACTCGGTGGTTGGGCGTCGGGTTTCGGCGATCGCCGGGACCGCTGACGGAAACGACGCAAGCCACGATGTTCGTGGGGCGAGCGTATCCGACGAGATGCCCGCCGACGATGCGTGTCAGGACCGTCAGGCGAGCATTCTTCGCCGATTCGGTCCGCTGGGGGCGTCCTCGGGAGGTTCCGACGAAGAAACGTGTTCCGGACGCTCGCCGGGTGAGAATCCCGGGTCGGGTGCCGGCGAGAAGCTGTGCGGACGCCCGACGCCTCAGAGGCCCTCGTTCGCGGGGTCGGCAGCGATCGCCTCGGCCTGGGAGGCGCGGCGCGCGGCCAGTCGGCCGCTGAGGGCGGCATCGCCGACGGCCAGGATCGAGGCCGCAAGGAGTGCCGCGTTCTCGCCGTTGCCGACGCCGACCGTCGCGACCGGCACGCCCTTCGGCATCTGGACGATCGCAAGGAGCGCATCGAGACCATCGGACACGCCGCCGGCCATCGGAACGCCGATCACCGGCCGGGTGGTCTGGGACGCCACGACCCCCGGGAGATGGGC
>JBKJOK010000162.1:0-19133 GCA_046595595.1 Candidatus Limnocylindrales bacterium | reverse complement strand
TGGCGCGACCGGTTCGACGAGGTGGTCGCAGCCCGCGGGGACGAGCCGGTGGGCGTCGGCGTCCCGGCCGCGATCGAGGCCGTGGCCGCCGAGGCTGCGGCGATCGACGATCCGCATCGCGCGATCGACTGGCTCTCGACCTGCCCGCAGATCGTTCTGATCGGGCTCGGGGAGCGGCCGTGAGATTCCAGGATGCCTCGCCCGACGCCCGGGCCATCGTGTACGCCGGGATCCAGGCGGATCCCCTCGTCGCCCGGTCGGCCACCCTGCTGGCGGCCGCGACCCATGACCAGCGGATCCTTGCCCGGGCCGCGATGAACGGGATGACGACCGACGCACCGACGTGGCGGACGATGTTCCCGAGCCTGTTCGGGTCCGGGGCCGCGCCGAGCGGCGACCCGGAGCGGGCGCGGAGCGAGGCGATCCTTGCCGCGGCCCTCGAGGTCGCCGAACGCGGTGAGCAGGTCCGCTCACAGTTCCGCGGCGCGATCGTCGAGTCGCTGACCGAGCTCCTGGTCCGGGCCCGGCCCGGCCTGGCCGCCTCGGGCGCCGGTGGCGGGGCGCCGGTCCGCCGCGAGCGCCGGATCCTGTTCGACGGGGTTCGAGCCGAGATCCATCCCTACGACGTGACGGTCGAGACAGACGGCGCAGCCGAGGCGATCGACTGCAAGTGGGGGGCGCGCGGGATCAGTGCCGACGTCCTCCACCAGCTCGACGACGCTCGGATCCACGCCGCCGACGAGGACGAGAGGCTGTCGGCCACCCTCGTCATCTTCGACGCGGAGCGCTCGTGCGCGGTCCGGCTCGAGCGCGAGACCGCGCCGCACGCCGGCACCCGGATCGTCGGCATCGAGAGCCTCAACGCGCTGGCCGGCCGATGACGATGCGCGCGAGCGACGCGACCGGCGTCCTCGACGATGGTCGGCCGGCCTGGCAGACGTCGTACCGAGTCCGGTTCGACGAGGCCGGGCCGGACAGCCGGCTCCGGACGTCGGGCTTCATGCGCTACGCCCAGGATCTTGGCTGGCTGCATTCGACCGACCTCGGGTTCGGCCAGGAGTGGTACGCCGAGCACGGCCTGACGTGGCTCGTCCGAGCCGCCGAGCTTCGGATCGAGGCCGCGCCCGCGATGGGCGCGACGGTGACTGCGCGGACCGCGATCGTCGGGATCCGGCGGGTCTTCGCCCGCCGCCGCGGCGAGTTCGTCCTCGACGACGGCACGTCCGCCGGTTGGGTCCACACCGACTGGGTCCTGATCGACCGGCGCGGCGCCCTGACCCGGATCCCGGAGATCTTCTCGGAGGTCTTCGGCGGGACCGACCCGATGGGCCCGATCGGCCGGATCCCGCTGCCCCCGACCCCGCCCGATGCCCGGCAGCTCCGCTTCGCCGTCCGGCCCCACGAGCTTGACCCGTTGAACCACGCCAACAACGCCGTCTACCTCGACTGGCTCGAGGAGAGCATCCGCGACGCCGTCGGAGCGGAGGGAGCGTGGCGATCGGACGACGGGCCCACCCGCACGTTGCCGCGGCGCTATCGGATGGAGTTCGCCGTGGCCGCCGAGGCAGGCGACGAGCTTGACGGGGCAGCCTGGCGGGAGGGGGCCGACTGGTGCTACCGCCTGACCGGCGTGGCCGACGGGATCGATCGATTCCGGGCGCGCATGACGACCGGCGGCGCGGCGGACGCCGAGGCCGCCCCGGCCGACGAGGAGGCAATCGGATGACCCGCACGGTCCTGCGCGGCGGTCGCGTCTTCGACGGCACCGGCCGCGATCCCGAGTTCGGCGACGTGGCGATCGAGAACGGCCGGATCGTCGGGCTGAGCACCGGGCTCGATGGCGACGTCGAAGTGGACGTTCGCGAGCGGACGATCCTGCCCGGTCTGTTCGATTGTCACACCCACGTCTGCATCTCGAATGTCGATCTCTGGGGAGCCGTCCAGCAGCCGTTCTCGCGCCAGTTCTACGAGGCGGCGAAGAATCTCCAGAAGACCCTGGCGATCGGGATCACGTCGGTCCGTGATGCCGGCGGCGCGGATCTCGGGATCAAGGACGCCGTCGCCGACGGGACGATCGCCGGTCCGCGCCTCCAGATCTCGATCATCATGGTCAGCCAGACCGGCGGCCACGGCGACGACTGGTATCCGTCCGGCGCCCACGTGCCGTTCATGGGCCCGCATCCCGGCCGCCCGTCGGGGCTCGCCGACGGGGTCGACGAGGTCCGGCGGAAGGTCCGCGAGCTGCACCGTGCCGGGGCCGACGTGATCAAGGTCGCGACGTCGGGGGGCGTCCTGTCGGCCCGCGACGATCCGCGCCACGCCCATTTTCGGCCGGCCGAGCTCGACGCCCTCGTCGAGGAGGCGACGGCCGCCGGGATGTTCGTGATGGCCCACGCCCAGGGCGCCGACGGGATCAAGAACGCCGTTCGGGCCGGGATCCGCTCGATCGAGCATGGGATCTACCTCGACGACGAGGCGATCGAGCTGATGCTCCGGCGCGGCACCTGGTTCGTGCCGACGCTCGTGGCTCCGCAGGGCGTCCTCGACGCGGTCGATGCCGGGGTCAGCCTGCCCGGGGCGATCGTCGACAAGGCGCGGATGGTCATCGAGATCCACCGCGCCGCGTTCCGCCGGGCGGTCGAGGCCGGCGTCCGGATCGCGATGGGCACCGACAGCGGCGTCACGCCCCACGGCCGGAACCTGCGCGAGCTCCAGCTCATGGCCGACGGCGGGATGGCGCCAGCCGCGGTCCTCGAGGCGGCGACCCGCTCCGCGGCCGAGCTCCTCGGCGTGGATGACGACCTCGGCACGATCGAGGAGGGCAAGCTGGCCGATCTGGTCGTCCTCGGCGGCGACCCGTACGACTTCGCCGACTACGGGGAGCGGGTCGAGCAGGTCTGGCAGGGCGGCGTGCGCGTCGTCTAGGAATCCGGCGCGCCACCCGACCTGTCGCAGCCGTCCCTGACGCTTCGCTCGTGTCCCGTCGCGCCGATCCAGCCCGCATCGACGTCGCTCGCCGCAGCGCGACGATGGCCCGGCTGGTCGGCGCCGGCGAACTCCCCGATCGAGCGACGGCACTCGTCGACCGCTGGCAGGCGACGACCGTCGGCGCCCGCGACCGGGCCGACTGGGAGTCGTTCGATGCATGGCTCGAGCGGGATCGTCACGGTCCTCTCGAGACGGATCGGCGGAGCTGACCTTGCTCCGGAGCTGACCCTGCTCGTTGTCAGCTGACGACCCGCCGTCGGCCAGTGAGGATTGCCACCGCCAGCAGGATCGTGGTCGCGGCGAGGCTGCCGATCAGCGCGAGCGCACCGGCGATCGCGAGGGCGTCGATCCGGAGCGGCCAGCCGAGGGCGAGGCCCGCAACCCCCGCGTTGGCTCCGATCAGCCGCCCGGCCGGCCACCGACCGAGAACCGTGCGCTGTCGGGCGTGGGCCGCCTGGTCGCCCGGACCGACGGCCGGGAGCAGATGGGTCGCCGACCCGAGCAGGGCGAGGCCGAGCCAGCCGGCGACGAGCGGGCCGCCGATCGGATCGATCGCCCAGCCCGCCGGCCCCGCGCCGGCGATCAGGACCCGGGCCGCGAGCAGTCCGATCCCGAGGGCGAACCAGCCGATCGCGGCGACGAGACAGCCGATCGCGAAGCCGTGCCAGCCCGGATCGGTCGTCCAGCGTGCCCGGGTTCGCCAGGTCGCCGCGGCATTGACCACCAGCCCGAGCGCCCCTGCGGCGACGGCGATCGCGCCGATCCGGGCCAGGGCATCGGACCCGATCGCCATCCCCAGCGCGGCGAGCGGCGCGCCGCCCGCGAGCCCGGCGACGACGACGCGGGCGCTCGGCCGGACCACGATCCGCGCCCCGACGACGGTCGGGAAGAAGTGGAGGAGCGTCGTCGCGACCACGACGGATACGAAGCCGACCAGGTTGAGCCAGGCGTGGACCGGTTTCAGGCGACCCCAGGCCTCGACGATCGGCGACCACCCCGCGAGAAGCAGGATCGCCAGGGTTGCCCCGACGGCGACCTCGATCAGGGCGGCCACGTAGCCCTGCGTGATCAGGCCGCGACTCGGCCCGAGCGCCCGTCCGAGTGGTCGGATCGTGACCGCACCGGTCAGGAGGATCCCGGCGACGTACACGCAGCCGCCGGCCACCGCCAGTCCGGTCAAGGCCCCGGCAAACCCGGCGGACACTCCCAAGGCGCCGCTCGCCACCGCCGCCACAGCTGCGCCTCGCAGGCGGGCGTCCATCGGCGGCGCGGCCGCGAACGCCGCGGCGAAGAACGGCATCACCCCGGCGATCGCCGTCGTGGCGGCGCCGGCAAGGGCGAGATGGATGGGCAGCCAGGCGCCCCGGCGATCGGCGGCCGGGAGCAGGAGGCTGAGCGCCGCGGCGGCGAGGAACGCGACTGCGAGCGCGATCGAGGCCACCGCCACCACCCGATCGGCCGAGCGATCGATGGCCACTGGGCGACGTCGAAGAGAGGTTGGATCGATCACGCCCGGGAAGGGTACTCCGGGCGTGGGGCGCCGGGCCTCATGCGCTCGTCCCGCTCCGCCACGAGGTGTAGACGGGCGGCCAGTCGTCGGCCGTCGGCCGGTCGCCGACGATTGCGTGGTCGATCGACAGCTCATACAGGGCGTAGCCCTCGTCGACCTCGAACGGCCACTCGGCCGTCGCCGTCGTACGCTGTTCCGCGTCCGTTACCGCGCTGGCCCGGCCGCGGACGAGGAGCTCGTGGAGAACGGCCGGGTCCTGGTGAGCGTGAAGGGCATAGCGGCCGTCCGCGCCAAGATCGCCCGCCTTTGCCGAGCCGACGATCACGAACGCGAGCAGCCGCCCATCGACGATCCGGACATTGACCGGATGGATCCGCGGCGGGTTGTCGCCCCGAACGGTCGCGAGCAGGCCCTCGCCGATCCCGGACCGCTCGATCAGGGCACGGCCGGCGGCGGCCCGCTCCGGGGCGCCGGCTTCGAAGTCGTTCCAGGTTGTCATGCAGGGCTCCTGGGTCGGTCCGCTTCAGCCGATCGTCGCGTGACGGCGATCGTCGCCGAAGCCGTCGCGGCTGTCGACGCCGAACGTCTGGCTGGCGGCGGCGAGACCGAAGAGCGCGACGAGGACCGCGCCGAGGACGAGCAGGGCTTCCATCTGGATTCACCTCGGGTACTGGGCGGGGGCTGCCGTGATGGATGCATCGTCCCGCACGACCGGTCCTCTGATAAGGTCCAGTCCGATGACGAAAAACAAGACCAGTTCGTCCCTGGAGTTGTTGGTCCCGCTCGACCGCGACCGTTCCGAGCCCCTCCATCGACAGCTCGAGCAGGGCCTCCGCGCGGCCATCCGCGACGGCCGCCTGGGCCCGGCCGCGAGCCTCCCGTCGAGCCGCGCCCTGGCCGCCCAGCTCGGCGTTTCACGCGGGATCGTCGTCGAGGCATACGAGCAGCTCGTTGCCGAGGGCTACCTGGTGAGCCGGCCCGGCGGCGAAACCCGGGTGGCCCGATCGGCCGGTCCAGCGCCGACCCGTCGCGCCGACCTGGCGCCGTCGATGTTCGAGCTCGACTTCCGATCCGGTCGGCCGGACGTGTCCGAGTTCCCGAGGGCGGCCTGGCTGCGCTCGATGCGCCACGTCCTGGCGACCGCGCCGAGCGACCGGTTCACGTACCTCGGCGGGAGCGGCGTCCCCGAGCTCCGGACCGCCCTCGCCTCCTACCTCAACCGCGTCCGAGGGACCGCCGCGGATCCGGCCGACGTCGTGATCTGCTCGGGCTTCGCCCAGGGCCTGAGCCTGATCGTCCGGGCGCTCGGCGCGGCCGGTGCGCGGCGGGTCGGGGTCGAGGACCCGTCCGACCCGGAGTACCGGGCCACGATCGACGCGGCGGGTCTCGGGTGGGTCGCGATTCCGGTCGACGAAGTCGGCCTCCGCGTCGACCTGCTCGAGGCAGCCGATGCCGATGCCGTCCTCGTGACCGCCGCCCACCAGTACCCGACGGGCGGCGTCCTGTCGCCAGCCCGGCGGTCCGCCCTGGTCGATTGGGCCGAGCGGCGCGGGGCGACGATCATCGAGGACGACTACGACGCCGAGTTCCGCTACGACCGCGAGCCGATCGGAGCGATCCAGGGCCTCCGCCCCGAGCGGGTCGTCTACACCGGCTCGGCCAGCAAGATCCTCGCCCCGGGCCTGCGTCTCGGCTGGCTGGTCGCCCCGCCGTCTCTCGTCGCGCCGCTGACCGCCGCGAAGCAGGCCGCCGACAATGGCTCACCCGCCTTCGACCAGCTGGCGTTCGCCGACCTCCTCGAGCGCGGCGAGCTCGACCACCATCTCCGCCGGATGCGCCCGATCTACCGCCGCCGCCGCGACACGCTCCTCGCGTCTCTCGCGCGCCGCCTGCCCCGGTTCCGGCCGGCCGGCGCGTCGGCCGGGCTCCATGTCCTCGCCCTGATCCCGCCGGATCTCGACGAGGCGGCGATCGTCGAGAGCGCCGCCGCGGTCGGGATCGGGCTGTCCGGGTTGAGCCCGCGCCGGATCGCACCCGGCCCGCCCGGCCTGATCTTCGGCTACGGGGCGGTCGCCGAGGGCGCGATCGACGGGGCGATCGAGCGGTTGGCGGAGATCGTCCGGGTGGTCGGCGTGCGGTCGTCGGGCAGCGCCGCGGTTCGCCCGGTCGTGGCGGTCTACGGCACGCTCCGACGCGGTGAGCGGAACCACGGGCTCATGGTGTCGGCGGACCTCATCGGAGCCGGCACGATCCGGGGGTTCCTCCGCGAGATGCCGGCCAGCGCCGACCGGGCGTACGGCTATCCGGCACTCCAGGCCAACGAGGACGGCCGCGTCGTGGTCGAGATCTATCGGCTGCCTGACGCTGCCAGCCTGATCCGGCTCGACGAGCTCGAGGCCTACGACCCGGGCGACGAGTCCGGATCCGAGTACGTCCGGTTCGAGACGGGGGTCGATGGGGGCCCGGTCGGTCGGGCCTGGGCATACCGCTACAGCGGCGACCCCGACGCTCTCGGCGGCCGCATCGCGGGCGGCGACTGGGTGGCCCACCAGGCGACCGCACGGTCCGCTGCCACGGACTGACCCGTCGGACACGCGGAGGCGCCCCGTCGGCGAGGATCTCGCCGCGGGGAGCCGGTCGGTGCGAGGGACGGGGGCCCTGGATCAGTTGCTGTCGGCGAGGACCTCGCGCAGCTTCGCCGCGAATGCCTCGGGCTCGCCGGTCTGGCCGTACTCGCCGCCGAGGAACCCGCCGTGGTTGCTCGGAAAGACCACGGGCTCGGTGTAGAGCAGTTCGGCGATTGCGTGGCCGCCACGACAGGCCATCTCGCCTTCCGACTCGGCACCGACGGCGACGACGATCCGGGTGGAGGCCGCGCGGAGGGCCTCCACGTCGGGCTCGTGGTGGGCGCAGGTGAGGATGTTCTGGCCGAGCATCACGTCGGTCCGCGAGCCGTCATCCTCGGCCGGCATTCCGAATGCCGCCGGATCCGGACCGGGCTGGTCGGCGACGCCGTCCATCGGGCCCCTGTGGCTCACGACCGCCATGAAGTGGGCCATTCCCGCGCCAAAGCCGCCGCGCTGATAGCTGTCGCTGATGGCCTTGACGGCTGCCAGGGCCGCGTCGCGATCGGGCAGGATCGAGGCCAGGGGCGGCTCATGGGCGACGAGGGTCCGGACGTCCTCCGGGTGACGCGCGACGAGGGCCAGCGCGTTCACCGCGCCACCACTGCTCGCGAAGAGATCGACCGGCCCGGCGCCGACCTCCTCGATGATCCGGTGGAGGTCATCGGCGTGCTGCTCGGGGGTGGAGGGGGTCGACGGATCGTCCTTCGCGCTCCGATCGGCGCCACGCGGGTCGTAGGTCAGGACCGTGCGGTCGGGGAAGTGGCCGGCGAGCGTGCCGAACCCGGACGCTCCCATCGGCGAGCCGATCAAGAAGAGCACGGGGTCGCCGGGCGCGCCGCCTTGGCGCAGGTCGTAGGTCAGGGTGGCACCGGGGACGTCCAGGGTCCGGGTCGCCGTCTCGGTCATCGTCACGATTGTCTCTCCTTCGGTCGCTGGAGCCGTCGTTCACCGGTTCCGACCGGATCGCGCGGCGAAACTCATCGATTGGCGGAGCCGGACGGGACGGCATCCTCGGCGAGGATCGCATCGATCTGGCCGACTGCCTCCGATAGCCCCTCTTCCATGCCCATGGCGAGGAGCTGCTCCATCGCCTCGACGCTCGGGAAGGTGCTCACGATCGACATCCGGCTGCGTCCGTCGCCGATCGCCTCGATCGCGATCCGGCTCTCCGTGCCCGGAAGGTCGGTGTTCGGCGTGCCGTCGTCGTTGGCGAAGCCGTCGCGGAAGACGATCGAGCTCGGCGGCTCGACCTCGATGACGTCCCAGTAGCCCTTCGGCTGGTCGCCCGTGGGGCCAGTCATGTGGTATTCGACGCGACCGCCGGGCCGGAGGTCGTGCGACGTGACGGTGGCGGGGTAGGTCGGCGGTCCCCACCAGCGCTCGAGTTGGCGCGGGTCGGCCCAGAGCTGCCAGACGCGGTCTGGGGACGCGCTGAACTCGGCGGTCGTGGTCATCGTCGTGGTGGCGGGGTCCTTGCGGACGGCCGTGAGCGTCATGCGTCGGTCTCCTTCCGATCGGTGATGAGGTCCGTCATGCGACCGAAGCGGCCGCGCCACAGGTCCTCGTAGGTGTCGAGCAGGCGGCGGGCGATCAGCAGCCCGTCGGGGTTCGTGCGGACGACCTTGCGGCGCCCGGTCCGCTCCTTGGTGACCACGCCCGCCCGCTCCAGCACCGCGACGTGCTTCTGCACGGCCGCGAAGCTCATCGGGTAGTGCGCCGCGAGCTCGGCGACCCCCTCCGTCCCGTCGATCGCGCGACGGACAATGTCGCGTCGCGTGGCGTCGGCGAGGGCGGAGAAGACCTGGTCGATGCCGGCGAGCGTGGCCATTGATACAACCATACGGTTGTATATCTGGCCCGTCAACCCCGGGTCGCGGCTCGGCACAAGGCGTGCCGACGCCCCGCGGCGAGCGGCTCGCGCGGGGCGTCGTTCGAACGGGACGGGTGGATCGGCCGCCCCGAGGACGACCACGGGGCGGTCGCCAAAGAGCGGCCCGGATGCCGCCAGGGCCGCGACGGCCTCGGTGGCGCTCGTCGCCAGATCGACGCCCTCCGGGTTGAGCGACGGGTCGGTCTCGCCGCGGGTCAGCTCGTCTCGGGTTGGCCCTCGCCGGGCAGTCCGGCGGGAGACAGTTGCTGCCGGGATGTGGCCGGCGCATCCATGCCGGTCGGACCGCCGGGGATCGTTACGTCGCAGAGAGGGAGTTGAGCGCGCCGACTTCCAGATCGAGCAGCAGGCGCCCACCGTCATCCCGGGGTCATGCCCGCGGCGTCCTCCTGCACTCGGGCAATCGCGTGCGCCTGGTCCCGCGTGGCCGGGTAGAGCGATCGGTAGACCTGGTAGAGCTCGTCGTAGCGGGCACGAGCCTGTTCGTCGGGCTGGAGCGTCGCGGCGGGCGCGTTCCAGCGGGCATCACTGGCCACCAGCCCCGCGCCATCGCCGGCGAGCAGCGCGTCGCCGTAGCTCGCCCCGATCGTCACGGCCGGGATGACCTGGCGGAGCCCGGTGATATCGGAGACGACCTGGGTCCACAGGTCGCTCTTCGTCCCTCCGCCGACCGCCGTCAGCCGATCGGGCGCGGCGCCGGCTGCCGCCATCACCTCCAGGTTGTGGCGGACCTCGTAGGCGGAGCCCTCGAGGAGCGCGCGGTAGAGGTGACCGCGGCCGTGGCTCAGGGTGAGGCCGAAGATGGCGCCCCGGGCCAACGGATCGAAGATCGGCGAGCGCGCCACGCCGAAGAACGGCAGCACGACGAGGCCGCCGGCGCCAGGCGGCGTCTGCGACGCCTCCGCGATGAGAGTCTCGAAGTCTCGGCCGGCAATGTCGCGCAGCCAGACAGTCAGGCCGCCCGAGGCGGAGAGACCTGCGGCGTATGTGCACGTGCCTTCGAAGACGCCCTGGGTGGTCCACAGGCTGGCCTCGGGGCGGAATGCAGGGGCGATCTCCACGATGAACATCGTCGTTCCGTACATGAGCATCGTGTCCCCTGGGTCGCGCACGCCCGCGCTCAGGGCCTCGGCCCAGGCGTCGATCGTCCCGGCGACGACCGGCGTGCCCTCCGGAATGCCCGTGGCCGCGGAACCCTCTGCGTGCACCCGGCCGGCCACCTCGTTGGACCAGGCCAGCCGGGGCAGATCCAGGCCGGGCACCGTGTCCGCCGCCCAGTCGGCCGCCCACGCCGCGGTCGTCATGTCGTACAGCGGGTCGCACTGGCTCGCCGAGTGATGGTCCAGGACGTACTCGCCGGTCAGCCGCTCGATCACCAGCGAGTGGGCCATGTGGAAGCGGCGCGTCTCGGCCCACACGTCGGGCTCGTGACGACGGATCCAGGCCAGTTTCGGCCCGCCGGCCTGGGACGTCAGGAGTGTCCCGCCGCGGGCCAGGATGGTTTCGGCGCCGAAGCGCTCGGTCAGCTCGTCGACCTCCTGCATCGCCCGGGTGTCGATGCCGTACAGGATTGCCGGGCGGAGCGACCGGCCTGCCGCGTCCACCGGCAGCACGGCCGGGCCGATCCCGCTGACCCCGACGGCCGCGATCCGGCCGGCCGCGTGGCTCGCGAGCTCGCGCGCGATCGACACGAAGTCCGCCCACCACACCGCCTCGGCGTCGTGCTCCGCCCAGCCCGGGCGGGGCAACGAGAGCTGGTGGGGTCGCTGGGCCGTCGCCACGAGCGTCCCGTCTGGTTGGACCAGGACACCCTTCGAGCTCGATGTGCCGATGTCGACGCCGAGCAGCAGGTCGTTCACGAGTCACCTCGGAATTCGTCCGTTCCACGGCTCGTGATCCCGTCGCATGGTCTCGACCGAGCGGACCTGACCTAGGATAGGTCCGCCGACCCGGGCGGGCACGAGGCGAGGTGTCTCGGTCGTTCGGCCATCGTCCGGCGCTCCACCCGGAGGTCGAAGCCATGGGGATCCGCGCCCGCGGGAGCCCGCAATCCGCCCCGATCGGTCTGCTCGCGGAGATGGTCGAGCTCTCGCGCCGCTTCGGCGCGGATCCGGAGTTCGTCCGGGCCGGCGGGGGCAACAGCTCCGCCAAGGCTGACGGCGTCCTGTACATCAAGCCGAGCGGGGTCCCTCTCGCGACGCTCACCGAGGACGCCCTGATCGCCCTCGCCATCGAGCCGCTGCTCGCGTTCCTGGAGGGTGTTTCGGCGTCCGAGTCGACGTCCGGTTCGGACCAGGTCCTGCGCGTGGCCGAGGCTGCTCGCCTGTCGCCGGCCGACGGGCGGCGGCCGTCGGTCGAGCTCCTGTTCCATGCCCTGTTGCCCGAGCCGATCGTCCTCCACACGCACCCGACCGTGATCAATGCCCTGACCTGCTGCCGCGGCGCGGGTGCGCTCGCCGACCGGGTCGTGGGCGAGCGCGCCCTGTGGATCCCGTACACGGATCCGGGCCTGCCGCTTGCCCGCGCCATCCGCGACGCCCGGTCTGCTCACGTGAAGCGGACCGCTGCCCCTGCGTCGCGCACGCTTCTCCTCCAGAACCACGGGCTCATCGTTGGCGGCGACACGGCCGCCGAGATCGACACGGTCTCGCACGCGATTGCCGGGCGAATCGCGTCCGAAGTGGCACTGCGCGGGGCGCGGCCGTTGGATCCGTGGGGAGCTGTCGAACGGCTCGACGTCGCCCTTCGGGATCCCATCGCCGACGCACTCCGATCCGCCCTCGGCGGGTTCCTCGGGGACGGCGAAGACGACCGGTCCGCGGTCGTGGTGTTCGATGACTCACCCCTGGCGCTCGGCGCGGCGGGCTCGGCGCTCGGCCGGCAATTCGCGACGGGCGGACCGCTCACCCCCGACCAGATCGTGTACGCGGGCTCGCTGCCGCTGGTCGTCGAGCCGGTCGCGACGGACGGACCGGCCGCCATCACGACGCTCGAGGCGGCCCTGGCGCGGCGCGCGAGGGCCGGCATCGATCGGCCGATCATCGTCCTGGTCGCCGGCATCGGTCTGTTCGCCGTCGGACGGTCCGAACGTCAGGCCGATACCGCGCGTGAGCTCTATCTCGACGCCATGCGGATCGCGCTCGGCGCCCATCGGCTGGGAGGCGTCCGGCCGCTCGCCCCGGCGGAACGCGAGTTCATCGAGCGCTGGGAGGCCGAGGCCTATCGCCGTCAGGTCGCGTCGACGGCGGGCTAGGGTCGGCCGTACGCGGGATCGTGCCGCGGCGAGCCCCCGATCCACTCGTGCTCGCCGCCGTCGCTACTCAGTTTCGTCCGTACAGCGGACCGAAGGTGCTGCATGCGCGGAAGTCCGCGCTCTCGCGATCGGCCGTGCCGAGGTTCGCCCACGCGCTCGGCCGGAAGACGTCCTCTTCGGCCACGTTGTGCATGTGGACGGGGATGCGCAGGATCGACGCGAGCGTGATCAGGTCCGCACCGATGTGGCCGTAGCTGATCGCGCCGTGGTTTGCGGCCCAGTTGGCCATCACCGAATAGACGTCGCGGAACGGGCCCTGGCCAGTGACCCGGGGAACGAACCAGTGCGTCGGCCAGGTGGGATCGGTCCGCTGGTCGAGGGTGTCATGGACCTCGGCGGGCAGGTCGATCGTCCAGCCTTCGGCGAGCTGGAGGACCGGCCCGACGCCGGAGACGAGGTTGAGCCGGGCCATCGTGACCGGCATCCCGCCGCGGCTGACGAACTGTGACGAATAGCCGCCGCCCCGGAAGTAGCCGCGATTAGCCGGATACCAGGTGGTTGCGGCGAGGGCCGCCGCGACATCCTCGGGGGTGATGTCCCAGTAGGGCTTCATCGCCGGTCGGCCGTCGGCCTCCATGGCGCCGGTCGCATCGAGGGTGGCCGCGCCCGAGTTGATCAGGTGGATGAAGCCGCCGGCGGCGCGACCCTCGAGGTCGTGACCGGTGACCCGCTTCACCGCCTCGGGGCTCCAGAACGTCCGGACGTCGGCGAAGATCTGGGCGCGATTCGTCAGCAGGTAGCTGAGCAGCATCGTCGCCCCGTTGAGACTGTCGTTCTCGGTCGCGAAGATGTGCGGCGCGCGGATGCCGTTCCAGTCGAACGACGAGTTGAGGATCGCCTCCATGAAGTCGCCGTTGGGGGCGTGATCCGTCCACTGGCGTTGACCCTGGAACCCGCCCAGGATGGCGTTTCGACCCATGGCCTCCTCGCCGAAGCCGAGCTCGGCGAGGCGCGGGTTACCGACAAGGAGGTCCCGCGTGATCAGCGCCATCCTGACGACGGTCTCCCAGTCGCGGTCCTTGTCCTCGCGGCTCTTGACCTTGGCGGCCGGGTTGCGGTCCTCCCCTTCGCGGCAGTTGGCCTGGGTCCAGGCGAGGGCCTTCGTGAACTCGTCCGGGTCGAAGATGCCCTCTTCCATCCGGCGGGTCAGTTCGGACATGTCGACGCATTCGACGCGCATCCCCAGGTACTTCTCGAAGAACGGCTGGTCGACGATCGAGCCGGCGATGCCCATCGAGACGCCGCCGAGCGACAGGTACGACTTGCCGCGCAGGATCGCGGCGGCGAGGCCGCCCCTGGCGAACCGGAGGATCTTCTCCTGGACGTCGACGGGAATCGTGCCGTCGCTCGCGTCCTGAACGTCGCGGCCGTAGATGCCGAACGCCGGCAGCCCCTTTTGAGTGTGCGAGGCGAGCACGGCGGCGAGGTAGACGGCGCCAGGGCGTTCGGTTCCGTTGAAGCCCCAGACCGCCTTCGGAGTCAGTGGATCCATGTCCATGGTCTCGGAGCCGTAGCACCAGCACGGCGTGATCGTGATCGAGACGCCGACACCCTCCTTGCGGAACAGGTCGGCGACCTTTGCCGCTTCGTAGACGCCACCGATGTTGTGATCGGGGACGACGACCTCGACCGGCGCGCCGTCCGGGTATCTGAGGCTCGTCCGGATCAGGTCGGCCGTTCGGCGGGCCATCTGCTGGGTCTGTTCCTCAAGCGACTCGCGCACGCCGTGAAGGCGGCCGTCGACCGCCGGTCGGATGCCGATCCGCGGCCATTCGCCCACGAAGCGGCCACGGGTCTCGATCGTCGTCATCCGTCTTCCCCTGTCGTTCGTGAGGTTTCGGGGCGCTCGCCGAACCGGTACGGGCTCGCCGGCGATTTCGCTAGGCGGGCATCACCACGCCGATGGTCAGAAGCAGGTTGGCATAGATCCGCTGCTCCCCGGTGGCGATCGCGAGGGCCAGGTCCGGGCCGCGGGCGGTCTCGTAGAACGGGAACCGTCCGAGGGCCTCGAGCGGTGTGGCGGGAAGCAGCCGGCGGAAGTCGGCGAAGATGGCCGGCTCCTCGCCGCTCTCCGGAACCATGACATGCGCAGCTTCGATCGGGATCGCGCCGACCAGGACGCCGAGGACGTCGGTGACGGTCACGAGCCCGGGCGCGAGGTTGAGGTACACGCGCCGTGCGTCACGGCTGGACCGGGTCAGCAGGGGATAGTTGCCGTCGGCGATCAGGACCTGGGCGCCATGGCCCGCCTCGCCGAGCGCGGCCAGGATCCCGGGATGGAGCAGTTGGGTCTTGAGCATCGGGCTCCTCCTCGGGTCGCTGGGTCAGCCCGACAACCCGAGCCGGGCGACCCGTCGATGAACGGAGGCTGCCCGCGATGCGGACAGCCTCCGGCCGGTGCGCGATGAACGGGAGTTACTTGTAGAGGACGGCCGCGATCTCGGGCTTGTCGATGTTCGCCTTGTCGTAATAGAAGTAGCCGGTGTCGATGGTCTTGGGCACCGTCTTGCCGGCGATGGCATCGAGCGCAGCGTCGACACACTTCGCTCCGATCCCGACCGGGTTCTGGGTGATGGCGCCGGCCATCACGCCGCTCTTGATCGCGTCGATCTGCTGCTGGCCCGAGTCATACCCGATGGCCACGACCTTGCTTTCCTTGCCGGTCTCCTTGAGGGCGTTGAGGACGCCCTTGGCGGATCCCTCGTTGGCCCCGAAGAAGCCCTTGAGGTCCGGGTTGGCGGTCATGATCGCCTTCGCCAGGTCAGCCGACTTGACCGGGTCGCCGGCGCCGTACTCGATGGCGACGACCTGGATGTTCGGGTGCTTTTCCTTCATCCGGTTGACGAAGCCGTCGCGCCGGGTCGTGCCTGTCTGGCTCGTCTGGTCGTGGACGATGACCGCGACCTTGCCGGCGTCGCCGATGAGCTTGGCCATCTGATCGGCGGCCTCGCCGGCGGCCGCAATGTTGTCGGTCGACACGGTCGTGACTGGAATATCGCTGTCGACGCCGCTGTCGAACCCGACGACCGGGATCTTGGCGTCCTTCGCCTTCTGGAGGAGCGGCCCGGCCGCCTTGCTGTCGAGGGCGGCGAAGCAGATGGCCGCGGGCTTCTTGTCGAGCGCCGTCTGGAGCATCGTGAGCTGCTTGTCGACCTCCGACTCAGAGGCCGGGCCCTCGTAGGTGATCGTGGCCCCCTTCGCGGCTGCCTCATCGGTGGCGCCCTTCTGGACGGCCTGCCAGAACTGGTGCTGGGACCCCTTCGACACGATGGCGATGTACGGCTTCGCGCCGCCGGCGCCGCTTGATCCGGTGGAGCTGCCTCCACAGGCCGCCACGACCATGGCCATCGCCATGATCCCGGCTGCCGGACGATAGAACCGTGAACTGCGCATCTGTTCCTCCTCCGTGATGGTTGGCCAACGGCCAACCCGTACTTCGCCGAGCCCGATCCGAGCTCGGTGTCGTGCTGACGCTAGGCTCGGCTTCGTCGCCGCAGGATGTCGAGCCAGACGGCGCCGATGACCACGAGGCCCGTGATCACCAACTTCCACTGGTCGGGGACGCCGACGATGGACAGGCCGATCGTCAGGGTGCTGATGATGAAGGCGCCGATGATCGTCCCGACGATGCTCCCCTCGCCGCCGCTGAGCGACGTCCCGCCGATGACCGCCGCCGCGATCGCGTCCAGTTCGTAGCCCAGGCCGACCGACGGCTGGGCGGACGTCATCCGGGCGCCGATGAGGATGCCGGCCAGGCCGGCGAACAGTCCGCACAGGGCGTAGACCGCGATCTTCCAGCGATCCACGTTGACTCCGGACAGGCGAGTCGCCTCCTCGTTGGAGCCGAGCGCGAACGTATACCGGCCGAGGACTGTCTTGGTCAGCACGAGGTGGGCAAGGAGCCCGGCACCGAACATGATGAACACGACGTTCGGGATGCCGAGGACGGCCTTGCCCATGAACGAGTCGTAGAACTCAGGATTGCCTTCGAAGTAGATCGGCCGGACGTCGGACAGGATCTGGGCCAGCCCGCGAGCCACGTTGAGCATGCCCAGGGTGGCGATGAACGGAGGCAGCTTGGCCTTCGCGATCAGCAGGCCGTTGAGCATGCCGATCAACGCCCCCGCGGCCATCGCGGCCGGGAGGCCGATCCACAGGGGGAGGCCCATCTTGGTCACCGCCAGGCCCAGGACCACGGTGCACAGGGTCATCGTGGTCCCGACCGAGAGATCGATCCCGCCGGTGATGATGACGAAGGTCACGCCCATGGCGAGGACGCCGTTGACGGCGGTGGCGACGAGGATCGAGGTGAAGTTCTCGGTCGTCCGGAACGGCTCCGAGATCGCCGAGAAGAAGACGAGCAGCATCACGAGCGCCCCGAGCGCCAGGATCCGCTGGAGCGCATCGCCCGTGACCAGGGTCCGGACCCGGGACTGACTCATCGTGCTCGGCGTCTCCATCGGATTGCTGCCTCGTGTGGGTTGGTGCCGGAAGGTCGGGCGCCGCTACGCGGCGGCGACGTCTTCGCGCTGGGTGGCGAGGGCCATGATCCGCTCCTGGGTCGCGTCGGCCGCGGCGAGTTCGCCGGTGATCCGTCCCTCGCACATCACGACGATGCGGTGGCTCATCCGCAGGATCTCGGGCAGTTCGGACGAGATCATGATGATCGCCTTGCCCTGCCGGGCCAGGTCGTTCAGGAGCCGGTAGATCTCGCTCTTGGCGCCGACATCGATGCCGCGCGTCGGTTCGTCGAAGATCAGGACCTCGGTGTCGGCGGTCAGCCACTTGGCGATGACGACCTTCTGTTGATTGCCGCCCGAGAGGTTCCGGACGCGTTGCCGGATCGTGGGCGTCTTGATCGCCAGGCTCTTGACGTGGGCCAGCGCCGTGGCCCGCGTCCGGCCGACGTCGATCCGGCCACTCCGGTCGGCGAACGAGGTCAGCGAGGCCAGGACCGTGTTCGTCTCGACGTCCATCGTCAATGCCAGGCCAAAGCGCTTGCGGTCCTCGGAAAGGTAGCCGATACCGTAGCCGACGGCGTCGGTCGGGGTCCGGATCGGGACGGCCTTGCCGTGGACGAGGACCTCGCCCGATTCGTGCGGGTCGGCGCCGAAGACGGCCCGGACGACCTCGGTTCGGCCGGCTCCGACGAGGCCTGCGATGCCCAGGATCTCGCCGCGGTGGAGGTCGAAGCTGACGTCCCGGATGACCCGGCCGCGGTTGAGATGACGGACCGACAGGACGACCTCCGGATCGCGCTTCTCCGGCAGCTCCGGCGACTCCTCGAAGATCGTCCGGCCGACCATCATCGAGATGATGGACTGGATCTTCGCCTCGGCCGTCTGGACCGTGTCCACGTAACGGCCGTCGCGCATGACCGTGACACGATCGGAGATCTGCTTGAGCTCCTCGAGCCGATGCGAGATGTGAACGATCCCCGCGCCCCGTTCCCGGAGGTGGCGAATGATCCGGAACAGCTCGTCGATCTCCGTGTCGGTCAGGGCGGCCGTCGGTTCATCCATGATCAGGACGTCGGAGTTGAATGACAGCGCCTTCGCGATCTCGACCATCTGCTGCTGGGCGACGGCCAGGTTGGAGACGCGTGCCCGCGGGTCGAGCTTGATGTGGAGTTCCTCGAACAGCTTTCGGGCGTTCTCGTTGAGCGCCCGCTCGTCGAGGAGAAACGGCAGGGCACCGCGCGGCTCCCGGCCGATGAAGATGTTCTGGGCCACGGTCAGGTGGCCCATGAGGTTGAGCTCCTGGTGGATGATGCTGATCCCGAGGTCCTGGGCGGCCCGCGGGGAGGCGATGTCGACCTCCCGGCCCTTGAACTTGATCGTGCCCGCGTCCCGGCGGTAGATCCCGGCGAGGAGCTTCATCATCGTGGACTTGCCGGCCCCGTTCTCGCCGACCAGGGCGTGAACCTCGCCAGGCCGCAGCTCGAACCGACAGCCGTCGAGGGCCTGGACGCCCGGAAAGCTCTTGCTGATGTCGGTCATCTCGACGAGCAGGTCAGTCACAACAGACACCTTGTTGGTGCACGGGATGCGATCCAACGGGAGCGATCACGGTACGCCCCGGATTCGAGGACGCAAGGTCGGGACATCGTAGCGTCTGGTGCGAGCCGCGGCGACCCACTGATTGCAGCGCCGGGACTAGGCGTCGCTGGATTCGGCCCACAGGTTGACGCCGCTCTCCGTCGCGTGGCGGTCGATCGCGACCAGCTCGTCCGGGCTGAAGTCGAGTCGATCCAGCGCTCCGAGCGTGTCATCGAGCTGCTCGACCGAGCTCGCCCCGACAACGGCGGACGTCACCCGCGGGTCGCGCAGCATCCAGGCGATCGCCATCTGAGCGAGGGACTGGCCGCGACTCCGCGCGATCTCGTTCAGGGCCCGGACCTTGGCCAGGTTCCCTTCGTTCAGGAAGTCTCGATCAAACGAGCCCTCGGCCGTCACGCGCGAGCCAGCCGGGACCCCTCCGAGGTATTTGTCGGTCAGGAGTCCCTGGGCGAGTGGCGTGAAGGCGATGCAGCCCACGCCGGTTTGGCCGAGCACGTCGAGCAGGCCGTCCTCGATCCAGCGGTTGAGCATCGAGTACGAGGGCTGGTGGATCAGAAGCGGCGTGCCGAGGTCGGCGAGGATCGCCGCCGCCGCGCGGGTCCGCTCGGCGGAGTAGGACGAGATGCCCGCGTACAGGGCCTTGCCGGATCGGACGGCCGTGTCGAGCGCGCCGAGCGTCTCGTCCATCGGCGTCGAAGGGTCGACCCGGTGGCTGTAGAAGATGTCGACGTGGTCGAGGCCCATCCGC
>JBKJOK010000091.1:0-2362 GCA_046595595.1 Candidatus Limnocylindrales bacterium | reverse complement strand
ACCTCCGTTGCCATACGCCTCTGGTGATGACGTTAGCGCAGCCGATCAGAGCGTCGATCGCCCGCAGGCCCTGATTTCTTGGCCATCTGCTCGAACTGGCGCGCGTATGGCGACGTTTCGGGGGGACGGGCGGGTCGGAGGCGGGCTAACGCGACTGGGGGTGGCGTATGGCGAAATCTCGTCCGGGACGGCGGAGATGCCTCGGAGCCTCAGTCGGCGGAGGACCAGGCCTGTTCCTGGACGACGAGATCGCTCTCGATGGCGAAGACGCAGCGGCCGTCGCGCAGGTCGAGGAGCTCGATCAGCTCGGGATCGATGTAGAGCTGGTGGCAGTCCTCGCACAGCCCGCCGGGGATGCCGAAGCACAGCCGCTCAGTCCGATCCGACATCCGGAACGTCGTGTCGAACCGGGTCGTGATCAGGCGCCGGCTGCAGCCTGGGCAACGCTCGCGAAGTCGGGACATCGGCGGATCTGCTGAGCCTCAGGGTCCGGGCCGATCGGTTGATCGACCACCTGACCCGATGCTGCGGTGCGGGATCGCAACCGGACATGACCCGACAGTCCCGCCCCCCGACCGGTACTCGGACTAGAGACACTGGTCCAGATGCCCAGACCGCGTCCGTCGCTCAGGGGTCCTTCCTGGGCGAGGCTACTGAACGCGGAGGACGGTGCGAGCTTCGGACCAGTGCTTCTCGAGGGAGTAGTACTCGCGCTCCGGTGGGGTGAAGATGTGGACGACGACCGCGCCGAAGTCCACCAGGACCCAGTGCGACGCCGCGGTCCCCTCGCGGCCGATCGGCCGGACCTTCTCTTCGCGCATGCCCTCGATCACGCCGTCGGCGATCGCCTCGAGCTGGCGCTCCGAGCCGCCCGAGCAGATCACGAACGCGTCGGCCAGCGTCGTCAGCCCGGTCAGGTCGAGCAGGATGATGTCGGCCGCCTTCTTGTCCTCGATCAGCTCGACGATCCGGCGGGCGATGTCGAGGGCCGGGCGCTCGTTGGCGGGCACGGCCGCTGCGGCGGCTGCGGCGGCGCTTGCGGCGGCGTCCCGATTGGGCAGCCCGTCGGGGCGCGGGACGGTGGCGGTGGCACTGGCCGGCGCCTCGCCGGTGGTCGGCCCGTCGTCGGGCACGGATTCGGTCACGATGGGTTCATCCTCCACGGGTTCTGGGTGACGATACAGCCGATCGGCGGCGATGGCCTCGGCGACGGCGGGTGGCACGAGGCCGTCGAGGGGTTCGCCGGCGGCCGCGCGGCGCCGGATCGCCGAGGCGGAGATGTCGAGCGCCGGCCCGTCGATCACGATGATCCGGTCCGTGCGGCCGGGGAACGCGGCCGCAATCCACGCCGGATCGGGCGGCGGGTGGCCGGCCCGCGGGGCGACGGCGATGCGGGCAAGGTCGAGCAGGCGCTCCGGTTCGCGCCAGGTCGGCACGCCGGCGAATGATTCGGCCGACAGGATGACCGTGATGTCGACCTCGCGATCGTCGATCCGCTCGGCGGCGGCCAGGGCGGCGACCGTGTCCACGGTGTATGACGGGCCGTCCCGCTCCAGCTCGATCCGGCTGGCGGACAGGCGCGGCTCGCCGGCGATCCCGGCCTGGACGAGACCGAGTCGGACGTTGGCCGGGCTGATCGGCCGGCCTGGCTTGTGGGGCGGCGCTGCGTTCGGGATCACGAGGACGCGCTCGAGACCGAGCCGGTCGCGGGCGGCGCGGGCGAGGGCGAGATGACCGAGGTGGAACGGATCGAATGTGCCGCCGAGGATCCCGATCGAGCCAGGCCGGATTGCCGGCGGAGCGCCGTGGTCCGTCGTCACACGCCCTCCCAGGGCTGCGCCTCCCACTCGAGCTCGACGGCTCCGATCCGGACGGGGTCGCCGGGCCGGATGCCGTGGCGACGCAGCTCGTCGTCGATGCCGAGCCGGCCCAGATCGCGCTGGAACCGCTCGGCCGATTCCTCGACGTCGAAGTTCGTCTGGGCGGCGACTCGCTCGATCCGCTTGCCCCGGACCCGGAACCCGCCGTCCTCCTCGACCTCGACGCTGAACCCGTCGCCCATCGCCTCGATCCGGTGGACGACGACCCCGGCCGGATCCGGTGGCGCGCCCATCTCGTCGGCGCTCGGGAGGAGGTTCGCGATCCGTGCCCGGAGGTCCTCAAGCCCGGTCCCGTCGACCGCGGAGATCGCGACGACGTCCTCGCCGGCCTTCTTGCGGGCGGCCCGGAACGCTGGCCACGCCTCGACCGCCGCCGGCTGGTCGAGCTTGTTGAAGACGGTCAGGATCGGCTTCTCGAGGAGGGCCGGATCGTGGGCCCGGAGCTCGTCCCGGATCACGTCGTGGTCCCAGGCCGGGTCGCG
>JBKJOK010000026.1:0-6358 GCA_046595595.1 Candidatus Limnocylindrales bacterium | reverse complement strand
CAGCCGGAGCCGGACATCCGGGCCGACCGCCGTCCGGACCGCCCGCACGCGGTCCACGAGCAGCTCGGTCTCCCGCTCCGCGCCGGCCTTGAGCTTGAGGGTCCGGTAGCCCGCCGCCACCGCCTGGCTGGCCGCCTCGCCGGCGGCGGCCGGGCCGATCGACGGGATCGTCGCGTTGACGCCGACGCCCGTTCCTCCCGAAGCGAGGTCCGCGCCCGGTACCCCCTCGAGATCGAAGCGAGCCGAATCGAGCGCTGCCCGGATGGCGCGGCCGGGAGCCCCATGGAGCTCGAGCTCGGTCGCGGTCGGCAGTCGATCGCCCGGCGCCGTCATCACCAGCTCGTGGACCAACCGGTCGAGGACGATCGACGCCGTGTCGCCGTCGCCGCTGTCGAGGACGGCCTCGCCAAGCCCGATCCGGCCGTCGCCGGCGACGAGCCGGACGATCCACGCCTCGCGCTCGACCCACATCGCCCGCGCCGTCGCAATCGGGCGACGAAACGGAACCCTGACCTTGTCTGCCCGCACGCTGACGATGTCGGTCACCCGAGCAGGCGCCCGGACCCGCCACCGGCCAGCGCCAGCCCGAGCCCGAACAGCAGCGCGAACACCAGTGTCAGCCGGGCAGTCCCCTTGAGCACGAGGTTCAGTTCGCGCGGCTCGCCGAACGTCCGGACCACGCGAAGGAGCGGCCGTGCGAGGGGCAGGCTGAGCAGCGGCAGGAGAGCGAGCGGCGCCAGGCCCGACGGCCCGCCGGCCGGTCCCGTGGCGGTCGCCATCCAGAATCCGACCAGCGCGATCGGCACGGCATAGGCGACGGCCAGCAGGAGGGCGTACTCGGCCTGTGCGGCCGGCGCCCCGAGCATCACCGCGAGAGTCCGCTTGCCCGCCACCCGATCGGTCGGGATGTCGCGCAGGTTGTTGACCACGAGGATCGCCGTCGTGAGCGCGCCGACGGGAATCGCGGCCGCCACGAACAGGGATTCAACGCTCCCCGCCTGGAGATACGCCGTCCCGATCACCGCCACGAGGCCGAAGAAGGTGAACACGAAGACCTCGCCCAGGCCGCGATACCCGTACGGCCACGGCCCGCCCGTGTAGCCGAGCGCGGCGACGACCGCGAGCAGGCCGAGCGCGATGAGCGCCGGCCCGCCGATCAGGGCCAGCCACAGCCCCACCAGTCCGGCCAGTCCGATCGTCAGCGCGATCGCGACCTCGAGCTGGCGCTCGGTCACGAGTCCGGCCGCCGCCACCCGCAGTGGACCGGTCCGGGCCGCGCTGTCGGCGCCGCGCCGGAAGTCGGACAGGTCGTTGGCGAAGTTGGCGACGACCTGGAGGAGCAGCGCGACGAGGACGCAGCCGATCGCGCTGTCGAGGCGGAAGGGGACGCCGGCACCGAGCGCCGCGCCGAGGCCCACGGCGACGCCCGCGAGCGCCGCCGGAAGCGTGGCCGGCCGGGCGGCGATGATCCAGATCCGGACGGTCGACGGCCGCGCCTGATCGGCGACCCCGGGCGCACCGGTCGTCATCACGGCCGGCGCGGGTACTTGCGGTAGTCGGCCGGCCGCTTCTCGAGGAACGCCGTCGATCCTTCGTGTGCCTCGTCGGTGGTGTAGTACAGGCCGGTCGCGTTGCCGGCGAACTCCTGGAGACCGGCCAGGCCGTCGGTCGCGACGAGGAACGCGGATTTGAGGAACCGGATCGCGGTCGGGCTCTTGTCGAGGATCTCGTGCGCCCATTGGACGCCCTCGGCCTCGAGCTCGGCGAGCGGCACGACCTTGTTGACGAGGTGCATGTCGAGGGCTTCCGCGGCCGTGTACTGGCGGCACAGGAACCAGATCTCCTTGGCCTTCTTGTCGCCGACGAGGCGGGCCAGCAGGCCCACCCCGAAGCCGGCGTCGAAGCTGCCGACTCGCGGGCCGACCTGGCCGAAGATCGCGTTGTCGCTCGCGATCGACAGGTCGCACACGATGTGCAGGACGTGACCGCCCCCGATCGCGTAGCCGTTGACGAGGGCGATCACCGGGATCGGCAGCGAACGGATCTGGCGTTGCAGGTCGAGCACGTTGAGGCGGGCGATGCCGTCGGAGTCGAGGTAGCCGCCGCCGTGGCTCTTGTACGTCTGATCGCCGCCCGAGCAGAACGCGGTGTCGCCAGCCCCGGTGAGCAGGACGCAGCCGATCGAGGCGTCGTCGCGGATCCGAGCGAACGCGTCGATCAGTTCGCGCACGGTCTGCGGCCGGAACGCATTGCGAACCTTCGGGCGGTTGATGGTGACCCGGGCGATGCCCGTGCCCGAGTGCTCGTAGCGGATGTCCCGATAGTCGACGACGGGCGTCCAGGTGACGGTCGTGGTCATGCGGCGCGAGCCTCCTGCAGGAAGTCGAGGACGTGGTGCCGGAAGGTTCCGGATTGCTCTTCGTGGGGGGTGTGACCGGCGCGCGCGAGGATCTCGAGGCGAGCGCCCGGGATTCGTCGGGCGACCTCGACGGCTCGAGTGCTACCACGCTCGTCGAGCGCGCCCGCGATCACGAGCGTCGGCGCCTCGATGGCAGCGAGCCGGTCGAACAGGGGCTCCATCGCGCCCTGGCCGGCGCCCCGGAGGCTCGCCGCCAGGCCGCGTGGGTCGTTGGCCAGGCGCATCGCCCGGAGCCGCGCTGCCCGTGCCGGCGGCAACGAAGCGTGGCTGGCGAAGACCGGCTGGCGTTCCCACTCCTCGACGAAGGCGGCGATCCCGTCACGCTCGATCCTGGCCGCGAGCACCTCGTCGGCCCGGCGACGGGTCACGCGCTCAGCGGCGGTCGGCAGGCCGGCCGAGGGGCTTTCAAGGACGAGCCGCCCGACGACAGACGGGTGGGCAATGGCGAGGCGGAGCGCGATCCGGGCGCCGAGCGAGTAGCCGAGCACGTCGGCCGGCACGGCGCCGGTCCGGTGGAGGATCGCGGCGAGGTCGTCCGCCGTCCGCTCGACCGTCAGCCGTTCGGGGTCGGCCCGGGCGGTCCGGCCATGTCCCGGCAGGTCAACCGTGATCACCCGGAAGGCATGGGCGAGGCGGGTCGCGTGCGAACCCCACGCGGTTCCCCGGCCGGTGAAGCCGTGGAGGAGGAGCAGCGGCCGTCCGGTGCCCCTCTGGCGGACCTCCCAGCGCAGGCCGTCCACGACCATGCCGCTCACCCGACCAGCTCCGCGAGTGCTCGGGCAACGATCGTCGACGCTTCGCGATGGAGTTCGACGTTGCGTCCCCGGTCCGTTCGCAGCTCAAGGACCTGGACGCCCGGCCGGGCGAGCGAATCGGTGACCGCCGGGGCAAGGTCGGCATGCCCGACGATCCGGTGCTCGCCACCGAGCGCGGTCACGATCGGCCCGACATCGATGCCGTGGGGCGTACCGAACAGCTCCTCGTAATGCTCCGGCAGGCCGCTGCCCGCGAGCGCGGCCGCAGGCTGGGCCTGGGGCAGGAACGAGAAGATTCCGCCGCCGTCGTTGTTGACGAGCACGATCGTGGCGGACAGCCCGTGAAGACGGGCTGCGACGAGCGCGTTGAGGTCGTGCAGGAATGCGATGTCCCCGACGACGAGGGCGACCGGCGCGCTCCCGACCGCCGCCGAGCCGAGCGCCGTGGAGATGACGCCGTCGATCCCGTTGGCGCCGCGGTTCGAGTGAATCGTGAGGGCACGGTCGGTGGATGGGAGCCAGCCATCGAGATCGCGGACGGGCATCGAGTTGCTCGCCCACAGGACTGCGCCATCCGGAAGCACCTCGGCGAGGACCGCAAACGGGAGGCCCTCGAAGGGCTCGTCAAGGGCGGCGAGCCAGGAATCCATCGCGTCGCCGGCGGCCCGATCGGCAGCCAGCCAGTCGGCGGTCCAGCCGGCCGCGGTCGGCGAGGGCGCCGTCCCGAGGGCGCGCGCCAGCGCGTCTGCGGTCGCCGCCGGATCGGCGTGGACGAACGTCGCCGGGACGAGCGCCGCCTCCCGCCAGCCGGCATCCCCGTCCAGGATGAGGAGCTCGGGTCGGACCCGAGCAAGCAATTCCACGATCGGCTTCGACGTCGGCATCGCCCCGGTGCGGACCACGAGATCCGGCTCGTGTCCGTCGATCCACGGGCCGGGCCGCACCAGCTGATCCGCGCGACCCACCACCAGGCCGCGGTCATGGGGGCCGGTGCGCAGCCCCGACAGGGAGTCGGCAATGATCGGAAAGCCCGTCGCGCGGGCCAGGCGAGCGAGGGCCGGGGGCAGGGCGGGGTCGTCGTCGGGCCCGGCCAGGATCAGCCCGCGCCGGGCGCTCGCCAATCGTCCGGCCAGCTGCTCCAGCGCGGCGGAGTCCAGCATCCGCCGCCCAGACGTCACCGTGACGAACGGCGCCGGCGGAGCGTCCCCGGCCGGCGCGTCGAGAGGCCCATCCGGCAGGAGAGGCTCGCGGAACGGCACGTTGACCTGAACCGGACCGGCCGGCCCGGCCGCCGCGACGGCGACCGCACGACCGGCGACCCAGCGCCAGTGAGCGAGCGTTGCTGGGTCGTCGTCGAAGAGCGGCAGCTCGGTGAACCACTTCGCGGTTCGTCCGTAGAGATGAGTCTGGTCCATCGCCTGGGGTGCACCCCGATCGCGCAGCTCGGCCGGCCGGTCCGCCGTGAGCAGCACCAGCGGCACGCGCGACAGCTGCGCCTCCGCCACCGCCGGCCCAAACTCGACCACCGCCGTCCCCGACGTGGCGAGCAGGACCACCGGGCGACGCGCCGTGCGGGCCATCCCGAGGGCGAAGAACCCGGCGGCGCGTTCGTCGTACAGGACGCGAACGCGGATGCCGGTGGCGGCCCGGAGCGCGAGCGCCAGTGGCGTGGAGCGGGAGCCCGGGCAGACGACCGCCTCGCGGACCCCGGCCGCCACCAGCGCCTCCACGAAGGCCCGCAGCCCCGTCGCGTCGCTCATCGATCGTCCTCGGGGATGCCCAGCGACGAGACCACGGCCCGGAGCTTGATCCGCGACTCCTCCCACTCCTGGTCCGGGTCCGAGTCGGCGACGATGCCGCAGCCCGCGAAGAGCGTGGCCCGCGTGCCGTCCACGATCCCGCATCGGAGCGCCACGCACAGCTCGCCGTCGCCGTCGGCCGCCAGCCAGCCGATCGGGCCGGCGTACCAGCCACGATCGAAGCCCTCGTGCTCGTCGAGCATCGCCAATGCGACGTCGCGCGGCTCGCCGCCGACGGCCGGGGTCGGGTGGAGCCGCTCGCCCAGGGCGAGCAGGCCGTGGCCCTCGGGCACCGTGCCGGAGATCTCGGTGACCAGGTGCTGGACGAAGCGCAGGGTCATCACGGTGGGCTCGGGCGCCACCTCGAGGCTGTCGGCGACGGGCGCCAGCAGGTCCCGGATCCCATCGACGACGATGGCCTGCTCCTCGCGATCCTTCTCCGACGCGAGGAGCGCCCGGCCGAGTTGGGCGTCCTCGGCGGCGTCGGCGCCACGCCGAATGGTGCCGGCGACTGCGATGGTCCGGAACGACCGGCCGTCGGTCCTGACGAGGCGCTCCGGCGTCGCGCCCAGGAACGTGCGTCCGCCGCGGCGGAAGGCATACGTCGTGCTCTCGGGGGCGCTGACCGCGAGCCGGCGCAGGGCGTTGGCGACGTCGAGCTCCACGGGCGAGCGCAGGCCGACGCGCCTGGCGAGCACCACCTTGTCGATCCGCCCCCGGCCGACGGCGCCCGAGAACATCCCGACGAGCCTTCGGAAGGTGTCCTTCGACGGCTGCTCGTCGGTGGTCACGAGGGCCCCGAAGACGGGCCTCGCGACGAGCCCATGGGGACCCGGGGCGAGCTCGCGCGCACGAGCCACGAGCCGGTCCCAGCGGCGCTCGATCGCCCGCGCGTCGGACGCCGGGGCGACCAGCGATCCGGTGACCGTGGCGCCGTCGGCAGTCACCGACAGGAGGAGCTCGGGCAGGACCATCGAGCTCGAGCCGAACGGGGCCCACACGTCGTCCGGCGCGGGCGATCGGCCGGTGAAACCCAGCGCCCCGAGCAGGATCGGGCCGCTTCCTCGGCTGTCGCCGTCGGGCCGGTCGATCCGCGCCTCGCGGATGAGGTCGCGCCAGGCGGCCTCCGCGGCCTGGAACCGGGCCGGACCGGCGGGTTCGACGGCCCACGCCCGACCGATGCCCACGAAGGCCGTGGCGGTCGACGGCTGGAGCCACAGGGCGGTCTCGAGGTCCGCCTCCTGGGCCGCCGCATAGAGCGAGATCGGGTCGACGCCCGCCACGGGGAGTGTCGCGACCACGAGTCCGATGGCCCGACCAGCCGAACCGGCCGCCATCGCTCCATTCAGGAGTCGCTCGAGGCGTTCGGCAAGGCCGGCGCCGGG
>JBKJOK010000360.1:0-2600 GCA_046595595.1 Candidatus Limnocylindrales bacterium | reverse complement strand
CCGCCGAATGTCGACGTGGCGGTGGAAGCCGGCGCGCCGGAGTTCCTGCGCCGGCTCGTGGAGCGCGTCGGAAGGCTGGCAGCGGCGCGTCCGACGTAGCACACTAGCGGCGGAGGGATTGAGCCGGGACGGCGCGGAGACGGCGGACCCGGACGGCATGGAGGAGGTCTCATGGCGCCCAGCTGGATTCGAGCGCTCGTCGGCGTCGTCGCGTTCCTCGTCGTCGTGGTCATCGGCGTCCCCGCAACCGGCACGCTCGACGCAACCACCGACCTGAAGGGCTCCGCCGACAAGGTCGTCGCGATCGTGCTCATCGCCCTCGCCGTCGCGTTCATCGCGTACCTTGCCGCCGAGTACGCCCAGACGAAGCGGTTCGAGTCGATCTCATCGCAGTTTGACACCCGCACGATCGTCCTGATCCCGATCGCGATCGCGATCAACATCATCCTCGGCCAGACCGTGTCGGCCGCACTGAAGGTGCCGATCTACCTCGACTCGATCGGCACGATTCTCGTCGGCGTGCTCGCCGGCCCGATCGCAGGCGCCCTGACCGGCGGCCTCGCGAACCTGATCTGGACCTACGTCCTGCCGGCGCCGTTCCACTCCGACTACGCGGCGCCGTTCTTCATCGTCGCGGTCGAGATCGGCCTCCTCGCAGGCGTCTTCGGCAGGCTCGGCTTCTTCCGGAGGCGACCCAACACCTCCACCGACCGCCTGGTTCTCGGCGCGGTGGTCTCGCTCCTGATTGTCGGGGCCCTGATCTTCTACACCTACACCCGGTTCTATGCGACGACGTTCACGTTCTTCAATCCGGAAGGCGATTCGAGTGCCCTCTTCCAGATCCTCGGATACCTGATCATCGCGTTGATCGTCGGCGCCGTTGCCGGCTTCCTGTATCTGCTCTTCGCAAAGCGAGACCTCGGCGTCGCGTACATCGTCGTCGGCGGTGCGATCACGGGGGTGATCTCCGCGTTGATCAGCGCCCCGATCGCGGCGGTGTTCTTCAGCGGCGTCACGGGCTCCGGAACCGATCTGCTGGTGGCGGCATTCCAGAAGGCCGGCTCCGACCTCCAGGGCGCGGTCGTTCAGCAAGGTCTGCTGTCCGATCCAATCGACAAGACGATCACGTTCTTCGTCGTGTTCGCGATCCTCGGCGTCCTCAGCCGCCGCTTCGTCGCCCGGTTCCCGCAGGGCGAGCAGGCGGTCGGTCTCGCGGAGGGGTAGCCCATCGACCCCTCGACCACCGGTGGCGGCGCCTCGCACTCGGAGGACGACGCCACCTTCCTCGCCGGGCTCGCGCCGGCGGCGCCCTCGCCCTATCACCGCCTGAACCCGCTGACGAAGGCCGTCGCCGCGACGGTCGAGTCGATCGGGGCGTTCGTTCTCGGCGGCTACCTCAGTCCGCTCGCCCTGATCGCCATCGCGATCCTGCCGGCAGCGGTGATCGCCGGCGTCGCCGGGCGTCTCGTCCGGATCTCGCTCCTGCTGACCCTGCCGATCGCGATCTCGGTTGTCCTCGTGAGCGTCTTCACCCGGGCCGGGACGACCGTCCTGTTCACGGTCGGCCCGTTCGACGCGACGCTCGAGGGCGTGGACTTCGCCGGCCAGACCCTCGTCCGGCTGTTCGCGATCTCGACCGCGATCGGCCTGTTCGGACTGACGACCGAGCCACGCAGCTTCGTACTCGACCTGGAGCGACGCGGTCTCTCGCCCCGGTTCGCATTCATCGCCCTCGCGACCCTCGAGGCCGTGCCGGCGATGGTCGAGCGAGCGGGCGTGATCGGGAGCGCCCAGCGGGCGCGCGGGCTCGACACGGAGGGCAGCATCCGGGCGCGGCTTCGCGGCGTCCTGCCGCTCGTCGGGCCGGTGATCCTGTCATCGCTGACGGAGGTCGAGGAGCGCAGCCTGGCGCTCGAGGTCCGGGCGTTCGGGAGGCCGGGTCGGCGCCAGCTCCTTTGGCGGATCCCCGACAGCGGCGGGCAGCTGGCGGTCCGGACGGTCCTGCTCCTCGCGCTCGTCGCGGCGATCGTCGGCCGGTTGACCGGCACCTTCCCGAGACTGCCCTGATGCTCGAGCTCACGGGCGTCTCGTATCGCTACGCCGGCTACGCGACCGAGGTCCTCCACGAGGTCGACCTGCGTCTCGACGACGGCGAGATCGTGGGCCTGGTCGGGCCGAACGAGGCGGGCAAGTCGACCCTCTGCCTCGTCGCGTCGGGGCTGGCGCCGGCCTCGATCGGGGGCAGCATGAAGGGCACGCTCACGCTCGACGGCACGCCGGCGGCGGGGCTCGCGACCCATCAGCTGGCGGAGCGCGTCGTCGTCGGCTTCCAGAACCCGAACACCCAGCGGTCGGGCATCGCCGCGACGGTCTTCGAGGAGATCGCGCTCGGGCCGATGAACCTCGGGTTGCCCGTCGCGGAGACGGTCGAGCGGACGCGCGAGGCGATCGCCCACCTCCGGCTCGAGCACCTGATCGAGCGTGACCCGCAGCGGCTGTCGGGCGGCCAGGTCCAGCTCGTCGGGATCGCTTCGCTGCTGGCGATGCGGCCGCGCCATGTGATCCTCGACGAGCCGACCGCCCAGCTTGACCCGGCGGGG
>JBKJOK010000356.1:0-2628 GCA_046595595.1 Candidatus Limnocylindrales bacterium | reverse complement strand
CCGCCGAATGTCGACGTGGCGGTGGAAGCCGGCGCGCCGGAGTTCCTGCGCCGGCTCGTGGAGCGCGTCGGAAGGCTGGCAGCGGCGCGTCCGACGTAGCACACTAGCGGCGGAGGGCTGGAAACGGGACCGAACGGGCTCACCGACGATCCGCGTCCGGCACGGAGGAGGTCACATGGCGGCCAGTTGGGTCCGTGCGCTCGTCGCAATCATCGCGTTCTTCGTCGTTCTGCTCGTGGGCCTCAACGTAACCGGCCCGCTCGATCTGACCGCCGACGAGAACACCGGCTTGATCGCAGCCCAGAACACGATCATCGTGCTCTTCGGCGTCGCGCTCCTGGTCGCGTTCCTCGCCTATGCGGCGGTCGAGTACGCGCAGACGAACCGACTCGAGTCGATCACCTCGCAATTCGACACGCGGACGATCGTCCTGATCCCGATCGCGATCGCGATCAACATCATCCTCGGCCAGACCGTCTCGGCTGCACTCAAGGTGCCGATCTACCTCGACTCAATCGGCACGATCCTCGTCGGCGTCCTCGCCGGGCCGCTGGCGGGGGCGCTCACCGGCGGCCTGGCGAACCTGATCTGGACCTACGTCCTGCCGGCCCCGTTCCACTCGGACTACGCCGCGCCGTTCTTCATCGTCGCGGTGGAGATCGGCCTGCTGGCCGGCGTCTTCGGCCGGCTCGGGTTCTTCCGCAGCCGTCCGAACAGCTCGACCGGCCAGCTCGCGATCGGTGCCGCAGTCGTCGTCGTGATCGTCGCGGTGATCGGGCTCTACGGCTTCATCCCGTTCTACACCAACAGCGACACCAACCTTCTCGACATCACCTTCTTCGGTGCGACCAGCGATCCGATCTTCGTGATCCTCGGCTGGCTCGTGGCCCTCCTGCTCGTCGGCTCGCTGATCGGTCTCCTGGCCCTGCTGTTCGTCAAGCGCGACCTCGGTGCGGCGTACATCTTCGTCGCGGGCCTGGCGGTCGGAATCGTGTCGGCGATCATCTCGGCCCCAATCTCGGCGATCGTCTTCGGCGGCGTCACAGGCGGGGGCACGGACCTCCTCGTGGCGGCGTTCCAGCAGGCCGGATCGGACCTGCAGACCGCCGTCCTCCAACAGGGCCTCCTGTCCGACCCGATCGACAAGACGGTCACGTTCTTCATCGTCTTCGCGATCCTCGGCGCCCTCAGCCGCCGCTTCGTCGCCCGCTTCCCGCAGGGCGAGCAGGCGGTCGGCCTAGCGGAGGGGTAGCCCATCGACCCCGCGACCACCGGTGGCGGCGCCTCGCTCTCGGCGGACGACGCCACCTTCCTCGCCGGGCTCGCGCCGGCGGCGCCCTCGCCCTACCACCGCCTGAGCCCGCTGACGAAGGCCGTCGCCGCGACGGTCGAGTCGATCGGCGCGTTCGTGCTCGGCGGCTACCTCGGTCCGCTCGCCCTGATCGCCATCGCGATCCTGCCGGCGGCGGTGATCGCCGGCGTCGCCGGGCGGCTCGTCCGGATCTCGCTCCTGCTGACCCTGCCGATCGCGATCTCGGTCATCCTCGTCAGCGTCTTCACCCGGGCCGGCACGACCGTCCTGTTCTCGCTCGGCCCGTTCGACGCCACGCTCGAGGGGGTCGACTTCGCCGGCCAGACCCTCGTCCGCCTGTTCGCGATCTCGACCGCGATCGGCCTCTTCGGCCTGACGACCGAGCCACGCAGCTTCGTCCTCGACCTCGAGCGGCGCGGTCTGTCCCCCCGGTTCGCATTCGTCGCCCTGGCGACGCTTGAGGCCGTGCCGGCGATGGTCGAGCGGGCGGGCGTGATCGGGAGCGCCCAGCGGGCGCGCGGGCTCGACACGGAGGGCAACGTCCGGGCTCGGCTGCGCGGCGTCTTGCCACTCGTGGGGCCGGTGATCTTGTCGTCGCTGACCGAGGTCGAGGAGCGCAGCCTGGCACTCGAGGTCCGGGCATTCGGCCGGCCGGGCCGGCGCAACCTGCTATGGCGGATCCCGGACACCGGCGCGCAGCTCACCGTCCGGGCGGTCCTGCTCCTGGCGCTCGTCGCGGCGATCGTCGGCCGATTGACCGGCATGTTCCCGAGCCTGCCCTGATGCTCTTGCTCGAGGGCGTCTCGTATCGATACGCCGGCTACGCGACCGAGGTCCTCCACGAGGTGGACCTCCGCCTGGACGACGGGGAGATCGTCGGCCTGGTCGGGCCGAACGAGGCGGGCAAGTCGACCCTGTGCCTCGTGGCGTCCGGGTTGGCGCCGGCGTCGGTGGGCGGCAGCCTCAAGGGCACGCTGACGCTCGACGGGACGCCGGCCGCGGGCTTGTCGACGCATCAGCTCGCGGAGCGGGTCGTGGTCGGCTTCCAGAATCCGAACACGCAACGGTCGGGGGTCACGGCGACGGTATTCGAGGAGATCGCCCTCGGGCCGATGAACCTGGGGCTATCGGTTGCGGAGACGGTCGAGCGGACTCGCGAGGCAATTGCCCGGCTGCGGCTGGAGCACCTTGTCCTGCGCGACCCGCAGCGGCTGTCGGGCGGCCAGGTCCAGCTCGTCGGGATCGCTTCGCTGCTGGCGATGCGGCCGCGCCATGTGATCCTCGACGAGCCGACCGCCCAGCTTGACCCGGCGGGG
>JBKJOK010000279.1:0-35010 GCA_046595595.1 Candidatus Limnocylindrales bacterium | reverse complement strand
CGTGTCGTTCGCCGCGTACAAGAAGCACTGCAGCCTGTTCCCCGCGAGCGAGGCCGTGGTCGAGGCGCTCGGCGCCGAGCTCACCCCATACCTCGCCGGCAAGGGGACGATCCAGTTCCCGGCGGACCGACCGATCCCGATCGAGACCGTCCGCCGGATCATCGAGGTCCGCGTCTCGGAGAACGCGGCCGCCGAGCACTGAAGGAGCGCGTGGTGGGAGTGATCGACGGCGGGGCCCTCGTCCTCCTGCCCGGTGAGGCGCGGACCATCGATGTCGGCGGATTCGACGTGATCGTGCACGCCGATGCCGCGACAACCGACGGCCTGTTCTCGCTGATCGAGACTGCCGAACGGGAGCCCGGCGGCGGCCCGCCGCTCCACGTGCACCGCGACTGTTCCGAGTCGTTCCTCGTCCTGGCCGGTGCCTACGTGATGCATCTCGACGGGCGCGAGTTCGCCTGCCCGGCGGGCTCCTTCGTCTATATCCCGCAGGGCATGGTTCACACCTTCCGGACGCTCGAGACGGGCAGCCGCAAGCTCAACCTCTACGCGCCCGCCGGGATGGTCGGCTATTTCGACGAGCTGGCGGCCGGGATCGCGGCCGGCATGACCGACGCCGACCTCGACGCGCTCGCCGAGCATCACGCGATGGACGTCGTCGGACCCGTGCCGGAGGGCTACCTCTGACTCGATGTCGCCGCGGGCCACGCAACGGCCATTGACAAGCCTTGGAGCGGCGGCGAGCATCCCCGCATGTCGACGAATGTGGTGGATGCGCTCGGCCAGGTCCCGATGCTCGCGAGCCTCGATCGGAAGCATCTCCAGAAGCTCGCCAGGGACTTCAGCGAACGAACGTTCCCGGCCGGCTCGGTCGTGATTCGCGAGGGCGACACCCACGGCATCGGGTTCTTCGTCATCGCCGACGGCGAGGCGGTCGTGTCGGTCCACGGTGCAGAGGTCGCGCGGCTCGGTCCCGGCGGCCATTTCGGGGCGATCGCCCTGATCTCGGATCGCGTCCGGACCGCCACGGTCACCGCCGAGACCGACCTCCACACCTGGGTCATGACGGTCTGGGACTTCCGCTCGTTCGTCCAGGGCGACAGCGAGATCGCCTGGAAGCTCCTCGAAGAGCTCGCGAAGCAGATCGCCGCGCAATCATCGGGCAGTCACTGACCGACTTCCCTGCCGCGGGGTCGGGCACGGCAATCGCGGTGCGCGTGGCCACCCGAATCGGCACCGGCCCAACGGCCACTGCACAACCGGCTCGTGTTTCTGTCGGCGACCTTCTCGGGCCGGTCGCCCAACCTGGGCGAGACGATGGCGACGCCGGTGGAGTAGCGACCGAAGCCCGGCTACAGCCGGCCGCGGATCTCCCAGAGGTCCGGAAACACTGGCTGGAAGAGCGTGCTCCGCAGGTACTCGACCCCAGCCGAGCCGCCGGTCCCGCGCTTGGTTCCGATCGTCCGCTCGACCATCTTGACGTGGCGGTAGCGCCACTCCTGGAAACCCTCGTCGAGATCGACGAAGCGCTCCGCGACGAGGGCGGCGTCACTGTCCGCCCGATAGACCCCGACGAGGACGTCCTGGACCCGCTCGTCCGGAGCCGGCGGCAGCGTGACGTCGCGCGCGAGCACGTCATCCGCCAGGGCGTGTCCGCGCGCGGCGAGGTAGCGCAGGAACGATCCCCACACCGACCGCCGAGCCTGTGCCGCCTCGATCCGTGCCCGGGCCGCGGAGCCCGCGGGCTGGGCGGCCGCCGCCGACCCCTCGCGCTTGCCGAGGACCGACTCGACCTCGCGGAACTGGGCCGACTGGAACCCGGACGCCGACTCGAGCCGGTCCCGGAAGGAGAGGAACTGGAGCGGGGTCATCGTCTCGAGCACGTCCACCTGAGCGACGAGCGTCTTGAGGATCTTCAGGACCCGGTTCAGCAGGTGAAGCGTCGTGTCGGTCTGCCCGGCCTCGAGCGTGCGCTGGACCTCGTCGAGCTCGTGGAGGAGTTGCTTGAACCACAGCTCGTAGACCTGGTGGATGACGATGAACAGCATCTCGTCGTGCTCGGGCCGCCCGTCCCGGCCGGTCGACAGCGGCCGCTGGGCGGCGAGGATCTCGTCGATCGCGAGATAGGTCGAGTAGGTGACGGCGCGGCGACTCATCGGCGCCATCGTAGTCGGGCGGCGCACACCCGAGCGCCCCGCCCGCCGCGCGCCTCACGCGCACTACGGCGGCTGGACTCATCACGATCTTCCCGTTCGAACGGGAGCTGGACGCTGGCGGCGCCCCTCAGCCGCTGTTCCGCGCGCCCAGCGCTCCGCTTGACACCCCGCACGACGCCGGATCGTCGTAACGCGCGCGTGGCGTGCGTCCTTGGCCGGACACGCTTCCCGCGGACAACGTTCAGAACCTTCACACGAATACGATGGCGCTACACCCCGGATCGAGACCGGCGCCGAGCGCACGCAACACTGTGCGTGCGTCCCGGCTGAAGCCCGCGAACGCGTGGGGTGCCGCGGCAAGCGCCCGTCGATTCCGGCGCGTATCGGCCACCAGCAGGATCACGTGATCGACGCCGCCGTCCCGCTGCTTGAGCGCAACGCGTCGTTCGACGGCCTGGAGGTCATCGAGCACGGTCTCCGCCTCGACACCCGCCAGCCACCGAATGCCGCGGATCAGCGCATCCCAGGCTCGGCGGTCGCCGTCGATCGGGAGGGGGACCTCACTGCCCCAGCCCAGGCGCGGTCCGACGCGCGAGCGGAGCCGGCCGAGGAGTCGCTGCTGGCCTGCATCCCGGATCGGATCGCCGGCCAGGTAGGCACGAAGCCGGACATCGAGGCCGACAGCCGCGCCCATGCGCGCAAACTCGTGGATGGTCGTGGGCCGCATCCCGGCTTCCGCTCGGGAAACCATGGTCCGCGACATCCCGCAGCGCCGACCAACCTCGGCGTGGCTCAGGCCTGCGCCCCGGCGGCTGCGCGCGATGTCAGCCCGGACGCGCGTCTCATCTTCCGCTGCGGTCCGGGCCGCCCGGTGGATCTGGCTGTCTCGACTGGTCATCGAAGCGGATTGTCCGCCCGGGGCCTTCACTGACAGTTCACCGCGCGTCACGCGCGCGTTACGCCGCTCGGATCGCGTGGGAGGGACCGGTGGGTGGCGAAATGCGCCCGTCCGCAACCCGCCGGCCGTCGGTATGCGCGCGACGCGCTCACCTGGGCGTCCGGGCCGTGGTTCGGTTGTCAGAACGCGCGCCAGGCGCGCAGGGAGGCAGACGCGCGGACCAGGCGCGTAGGCGCGCCACGCGCGTGGCGCGCTGACCGGGCGCGAGGGGTCCAGCGCCGCAATCCGGGCGGAACCCTCAGGCGGGGCGCTCGCGGCGGCGGTTGTGGCGCCGACCGGGCGCCGCTTCGCCCGTGGCCGGCTCCGGCGCCGGCGGCACGATCGGCAGGGCCGTGTCGGGATCGACCATGCCGGAGCGGATGATCCGGAGAAGCTCGGCGTCCAGGAGCGGATCGGTCTCCAGCTGACGGTACGCCGCGAGCCGGCGGTTCACCTCGTCGGTCGCCCGCTCGTCGATCTCCTTCGCCCCGGCCCGCGTCCACGCCTCGCGGTTGTCGCGGTCGATCAGGGTCGACGGCAGGAAGAGCTCGGTCGGCCAGTGCTCGGTCGTGTGCGGGGCCATGATCAGATGCTGGTCAGCCATCAGTTGGTCCACCAGCTCGTGGACGGGCAGGTCATTCAGTTCGCGGACTTCGCGGACAAAATGGAGAACCTGGCCGCACATCGCGTCGTCGAAGACGAGCTTCGGCAGCGAGAAGACGAGCAGGAAGTCGAGCATCCCCGGGCCGGACACCGAGTTGACGCCCGCAAGCGCCGCCAGGAGCGCGGACCCGAACGTCTCGGCGCCGGCCTGGGCATCGAGGGTCTTCGCGTCCGACAGGGCCATGTACGACTGGGTCGGCAGCCCGAGCGCCTTCGCCACGGCGACGTAGGCAACGTCGAGCTGGAGCGCCTCGATCGCGGCCATCGGCGACGACGCGATCTTCATGTGGAACGCCGCCGGCGCGCCGCCGAACAGGACCGGCGCGCCCGCTCGGATCACCTGGGCCATCGTGATCCCGGCGAGGACGTCGATCGTGTGGAAGACCGTCGCCCCGATCAGCGTCACCGGCGCGATCAGGCCCATCAGCGTGACCGGCACGATCTCGACCGGAATGCCGGCCTCGACACAGTCGATCAGGTTCTGACAGGAGTCCTCGGAGTACCGGAAGTTGCCCGTCGCGGTGATCGTGAAGATCGACATCGGGCGGGCGCGCAGGTCGTCCATCCCCTCCCGGAAGAGCGCCATCATCTCGGCCATCCGAGGCACGCCATGCTCGGTGAACGCGCCCGAGACGACCGGCTTCGTCGAGTTCGTCAGGCACAGGTAGAGGCGCCAGGCGTCCGACACCTGCGGCTCGAGGTCGCCGGTCGAGAAGGCCGTCGCGAGATACGGGATGTTCGGGAGCCCGTCGCCGAGCCGAATGTATTCGGCGAAGTCGAGCGAGCTCGCCTGGCGCGCCTCGCCGGTCCGATGGTCGAGCATCTTCAGGCCGCTCGAGCCCGGGATGAAGTGGACGCGGTCGCCACCGATGTCGGCCCGCTCATCGCCAGCCCGGTCGAAGAGCCGGAAGGACGACGGCGCGCTCGCAATCGCTGTCTCGACGATCTCGCGCGGGAACAGGATCCGGCCGTCCTCGCGTTCGGTCAGGCCCGCCTCGATCAGGCGTCGCCGCATCTCGGGCCCGCGGATCTCGAATCCGTGCTCGGCCAGGACGCGCTTCGCCTCGTCGACGATCCGCCCGATCTGCTCGGGCTCGAGGATGTTCAGGCCGGGTCGCATCGTCGGTCCATCATGCCCGACCGATGGTGGCGGCTGCGGCCGCCACCGCCCGGGAAGTTGCGCCGGGTGCGCCGCCACGGGCCGACAAGCTAGGCTGGCGTGACCGACCCCAGCCACGAGGTGACCCCGATGTCCCGGCCGATGCAATCCGAACGGGTCGTGTTCATCGCCGGGGCAACGGGTGGGCTCGGCCGGGCTGCGGCTGCACGGTTCGCCGCGACCGGGGCACGGATCGCGCTCGGCGGCACGAACGCAGGACGTCTCGCCGAAATGGCCGTGAATCTCGATCTCCCCGCCGAGCGCTGGGTCGCGGCGGTCGGGAACGTCGGAACGGCCGAGGGCGCGGCGTTGGCAGCCGCGGCCGCGATCGACCGCTTCGGCCGGATCGACGTCCTCGTCCACCTCGTCGGCGGCTGGGCCGGCGGCACCGCCGTCATCGATCTCGACCTCGAGGAGACCCGGGCGATGTTCGATCAGCACCTCTGGACGACGATCCACCTCGTCCAGGCGATCGTCCCCGGCATGGTCGAGCGGGGCTGGGGCCGAGTCGTGGCGGCGTCGTCAGTTGCCGCCCTCACTGCGCCCGCGAAGTCCGGCCACTACGCCGCGGCGAAGGCCGCCCAGGAGACGCTGCTCCGTTCGCTCGCAAAGGAGGTCGCGGCCAGCGGTGTGACCGTGAACGTCGTGGCGATGCGGTCGATCGATGAGGCCCACGAACGCGAGACCGCACCGACGCCGAAGAACGCACCCTGGACGACGCCTGAAGAGATCGCCGCGACGATCCTCTATCTCTGTTCCGACGATGCCGCCCCGATCAACGGCGTCCGCATCGGGCTGGACGGTCGCGCCTGATGGACGCGACCGCCGCCGGCGCGCGATTCAGCGTCGACGCGCCCTCGTCCGCGACCTGAACACCACGAGAACGCGGTGTTCAGGGAATGTCATCCACGCTCCATCGCGCTGCTCGAGCGCGCTCAGGCTTCGATGCCGAACGGTGTTTCGATGGCCTGGCACATGAGCTCGTACCACGACCTCGCGCCGTGGGCGGCGGTGCCCACTTCGTCGACGTCGACGGCGTAGAGTACGCCGACTTCAACATCGCCGACCTCTCGATGGTCTGCGGCTACGCGCCGGAGCCGCTCGTTTGGGCCGTGAGCGAGCGGATCGCCCGCGGCAACCAGTTCCTCCTGCCCGGCGAGGACGCGATCGTCGTCGCCGCGAGACGCCGGTCCGCAACGCCACCGAAGCGCGGGCCGTCCAGGACGACCTCCTCACTCGGCTCGTCCGCGTCTGGCTGGCCAACCGCGGCGTGTGGGATGCGATCGTCGGCGCCGGCCCCGTCTGCTCGATCCCGGCGACGGACGCCGACGTCGACGCCTACCTCGGCCGCCTGGACGTCCCTGCTCGACCGGCTCAGCCGCTGACCCGGGACGGCTCGGGGTCCGACGCCTCGGGGCTGCCGGGCGTGCCGTCGTCGGTCGGGCGAGCGCTGTCGAGGTCGAGCGTCCGCAGCGCCGGCACGAGCCAGGCCACGGCCCCGACCACCGCGAGGGTCAGAATTCCGCCGCCGATGACGCTCGGCACGGTCCCGAACAGCCGGGCGGCGACCCCGCTCTCGAAGGCACCCAGCTCGTTCGACGCGCCGATGAACACCCAGTTGACCGACGCAACCCGGCCCCGGATCCGCTCCGGCGACATCACCCGCAGGATCGTGTTCCGGATGATCATGCTGATCCCGTCCGTCACGCCGGCAAAGAACAACGCGATGAGCGAGACGGCGAAGACCGTGGACGAGCCGAATACGACCATGCTCAGCCCGAAGCCGGCCACGGCCACGAGCAGGGTCCGGCCAGCACGCCGGCTCGGTGGATGCCGTGTCGCGTAGATCATCACGAGCAGCGCGCCGACCGATGGCGCTGTCCGGAGGATGCCAAGGCCGATCGGGCCGACGAAGAGGATGTCGGCGGCGAAGATCGGCAGCAACGCGATCGCGCCGCCGAAGAAGACGGCGAACAAGTCGAGGGCCATCGATCCGACCATGATCGGGGTCCGGGCCACGTAGCGGATCCCGCCGAGGAGGCTCGCGAGGACCTGCTCGCCGGGGATCTGCTCGGGGATGGGCTTCCGGCCGATCAGGGCCAGCGCGCCGGTCGACACGGCGAGCAGGACGGCGATCCCGGCGTACGTCGCCGCGACGCCCACGATGGCGATCGCGATCCCGCCGACCGCCGGGCCGACGATCGAGCCGCCGAGGCTGACGCTGCTCAGGACCGAGATCCCGCGCGCCGCTTCGTCGCGAGGCACGACCTGCGCTTCGAGCGCGGTCTGGGCGGGCCGCTCGAAGCCGCTCGCGATGCCGGTCACGAAGATCACCGCGAGGATCCCCAGGAGGGCCGGCGAGCCGCCGACCGAGAGCAGGGCAAGGGCGACGGCACACGCGGTGACGATCGCGCTGGCGACGACGACGATCGAGCGCCGGTCGCGGCGGTCTGCCACGTGGCCGCCGAACAGGGCGAGCGACAACGCCGGGATCGCCTCGATGAGGCCGAGCCAGCCCAGCGCCAGCGGGTCGCGCGTGATGTCGTACGTCTGGTAGGCGACGACCGTCACGAGGGCGCTCATCGCCAGCGAGTTCGCCAGCCGCGCCGCGAGCAGGGCCCGGAACTCGGCCAGGCCGAGGAGACGACGGATCGGGCTCATGCTCAGGTCCGCGGGCTCGCCGGGGGCGCCGCCGGGTCCGCCAGACGGCGCGCTCACCGCCAGATCAGGAGGCCGGGGGAGCGGCCTCGACTCCGGCAGGGGCCGGGAGCGCCGGCGCCTCCTCGAGTGGGCCGAGGCCGTGGAGCTCGACGAGGACGGTCCGGCCGCCGCGTGGTCCCTGCTGGTCGGTGGCGAAGCGTGCCTGGCCGGTGAGGGTCCGGCCGTCCCGTGTCCGGCCGACCATCACACCCTCGGTCGAACCGTGGCCGGTCTTCATCAGGACTCGCGCGGACCACTGCTCCTTGCCCTCGTCGTCTTCCCAGAGATCGATCGTGCAACTCCCGATCGGGATCTCACCGAGCGTGACCTGGAGCAACTCGAAGCGGCGGTGATTGCGAACCATCGACTCCACGGTAGCAGGGTCCGGTCCAAACCCCCCGGATCGCTGCCGTTCGGCACTGCCCGGCCGTCTCCCTCGGGACCGCGGCGTGCCGCGCTCCCTCCGGTCGTCCGGGTCGGTTGCTCAGGCGGCCGCCGCAGGCGCTCGCGCCCGTCGCTCGGGCGTCCGGAACCAGCGCCAGTACAGGCTGGTCGCGATCGAGTACAGGGTGATGATCGTGACGAAGTTGATTGCGTAGCCGGTTTCGAACCCGGCGATCGCCTGCCACGCCGAGTACCACGCGCCGCCGACCACCCAGCCGATCTGCCAGAGAACGGTCATCGCGGCGGCCAGGGTGGCCCGCTCGCCTGGCGTGACCTGCTCCATCGCGAAGGCGCTGAAGATCGGGTTGCCGGCGTTCATCAGCGAGTTCCGGACGGCCATGGCGATGACGACCAGCCAGATCACCGGCGCGAATCCGAGGACGATGAGAAACGGGATGCTCGCGGCCTGGACGATGACGACCGATGTGATCTGGCCGTACCGCCGGGCCAGTCGCGGCTGGGCGAGGATCGCCGCCACGGTGCCGAGGCTGGTGAACGCGAACACGGCGTTGAGCGAGGTCAGGTCGAGTCCGAACTTGCGCTGGACGAAGATGTTCAGGAACGGGATCACCTGACCGGCGCCCATCGCGATCAGGAAGCCCGGGAACACGAGCCTGGCAAACCGGCCTCGGTTGCGGACGATAAGACCGAACCGGGCCTTCGAGCGGCCCGGATCGAGCGGGAACTCGGCCGGCTCACCGAGGGCCGCGACCCGCGCCCGGGCGAGGACCGCAGGCCGGTCGTCCGACAGGCGGGCGACGATCGCGAGCGATGCAAGCAGCAGGACCGCCATCACGACCAGGATCACCCGGTACGTGCCAGGGCCGGCCGGGTCGAGCCCGATCAGCGATGCGATCGCTCGGGCCCCGACAGCGCCGAGCACGGCGGCCGCGATGTTCGTTGCGTTCTGGATCGCAAACTGGAGCGCGAACAACTCGTTCCGATGTTCGCGCTCGCTGTGCTCGGTCAGGAACGGCGCCTGGACGACCTGGAGCGACTGCTGGCCGATCGACCAGAGCGCCGCGAAGAGGACGATCATGGGAATGGCTTGTGTCGAGAGCAGCCCCACGAGGGCGACGATGGCCACCACGATCCCGACGGCGATGATCGCCCGCCGGCCGAACCGGTCCGAGGCCGCGCTCGCCGGGAAGGCGACGATCGCTCCGGCGGTCGAGGCGATCGTCGCGACGATCCCGATCGTCGAGTTCGACAGGCCGAGGGAGGCGAGATAGAGGTTGAAGTCGATCCAGTACAGGCTGAGCGCCGCGCCGGCGACGGCGGTCGTCAGCAGGAAGAGGCGGGCATCGCGCTGGAACCGGCCGATCCGGGCGAAGGGCCCGAGACCATGACGCATGGTGATCCGATCTCGCGCTCCGTTTCAAGGACGAAGCGCGGCCGACAGGATGCCACGGACGGCCCTCCTGCCGGGATCCGGCGAGGGCGTGACGGTCGGTCGCCTCCGCCACCCGTTCAGGCGAGGCGCTCCCGGAGTGGGCCCGCCAAGCGCTCCAACGTCTCGTCGTCGTGCGGCCACGGCAGGTCGATGATCGCCTCCTCGGCCCCGGCCACGCGCCAGTCGCGGAACAGCCCGGCCACCACATCCTCCGTGTTGGCGAGCGGCGAGGACTCGGCCCACGACCGGGCGTCGGATTCGGAACCGCCGTGGCGGGCGAGGATCGCGGCCAGGGCCTCGACGGCGCCGGCGCGTGTGTCCCGGATGCAGACCGGCGGGACGCCGACCGTGCGCCGAATCGTCGTCGGGTCCCGGCCGATCTCCGCGCAGCGATCGTCGAGGATCCGGTTTCGCGCCGCGAACGCGGCCGGGTCGCCCTCGCCGTTCCAGATGTCGGCGTCGCGGGCGACGATCCGGAGCGTGCGCCGCTCGCCGCTACCCCCGATCAGGAGTGGTAGTCGGGCCTGGACGGGCTGCGGGTCATTGACCAGGTCCACGGCGGCGACAAAGCTGCCCTCGAGACTGACCTTGTCGCCCGTGAGCAGTGCATTCGCGAGCAGGGCGGCCTCGTCGAGGCGGCTGATTCGATCGCCGAGGGACAGGACCTTGTAGCCGAACGCGCGGTGCTCCGGCTCATGCCAGCCGGCTCCGAGGCCGAGAATCGCGCGACCGCCGGTCGCGTGGTCGAGCGCGGTGGCCATCTTCACCGTGAGGCCAACGTTCCGGTAGCCGACGCCGCTGACAAGCATCCCGAGCGGGATGTGACCAGTCACGGCGGCCCACCCGGCGAGCGTCATCCAGCCCTCGAAGACCGGTCCTCGCGATCCGACCACCGGGCCGGCTGCCGAGCCGAGGATCGGCATGAAATGGTCGTTGGCAAACAGGCTCGAGAAGCCCAGGTTCTCGAGCTGGCGGCCGGTGCCCATGAGGTCCGCCCACGCAATTTCCTGGCCCCAGACCTGAAACCCGATCCGGATCGGGTCCGACCGATCCGATCGCGGGCCGATGAGCCCTGACTGGGCAGGCCCGACCATCAGCTCGGGCGGACGGGCACCGGCCGTCCCTCGCGCATCGAGCGGGCCGCCGCCTCGGCGATCTCGAAGGCCGCCCGTCCGTCGGCGGCCGGCACCGCGACCGGTGCATCCTCGAGGATCGAGCGCGCGAAGCCCCGAGCCTGGGCCGTCAGCCCTTGTTCGAACCGCGGGCGCGTGGCGTCGAGGCCGTCGACCGCGAATGCCCCGCTCGCGCCCCCGCCACTCCATGCCCCCTGGGACGCCGACAGCAGGCCGACCCACACGGATCCGCCCGTGGCGAGGACCTCCGTCCGGACATCCTCGCCATACGTCGTGTTCCGGGCGAGCTCCACGCTTCCGGTCGTGCCGTTGGCGAACCGGAGATTGACGACTGCGCTGTCGACATCGCCGACCGAGGCGAGGCTGGGGTGGGCGTACGTGGAGCCGAAGGCGTGGACCTCGACGACCTCGGAGGCCATGAGCCAGCGGGCCAGGTCGAACTCGTGGATCCCCATGTCGACCATGATCCCGCCGCTGACGCCCGGATCGGCGAACGTGAGCGGCGGAGGCTCGGGGTCGAACTGGAGCGACTTGAACAGCATCGGTCGGCCGAATGCGCCCGATTCGAGGCGGGCCTTGGCCCGGACGTAGTCCGGCTCCCAGCGGCGCATGAACCCGACCTGGAGCCGCACGCCGGCCTCGGCCGCGACCTGGATCGCCGCATCCGTGTCGGCGAGGGAGAGAGCGATCGGCTTCTCGCACAGGATGTCCTTGCCGGCCGCCGCGGCCAGCCGGATCATCTCGAGGTGCCGGCTGGACGATGTCGCGATCAGGACGGCGTCCACCGCCGGCGAGTCGAGAAGCGCTCCGATCGAGCCGAAGATTGGCGGATCGCCGAGCTCCGCCGCGAGACGGGCGGCCGCGCTCGAATCGATGTCGGCGATCGCGACGATTGACGCTTCACGGACATGGCCGTGGACGAGCCGGCCGTGGATGGAGCCCATGCGGCCGGCTCCCACGAGGCCGATCCCGACGCTCCCGTTCAACATGCGCTCACTCCCCGGCGACCGTGGCTGGACCAGCGACCGCGGCGGCCCCGGCAACCCTGGCGTCCGGCGGCGCCGCGTCGCGGAGCTGCCGGATTCGTTCCAGCATGAAGCGCGACGACTCGATCGCGCGCTCCTCCCACGCGAAGACGCAGCTCGTCAACAGTCCGTCGAAGCCGATCCGACCGAGCGCGCTGAAGCAGGAGTCCCAGTCGATCTCGCCCTGGCCGATGTCCAGGTGCTGATGGACACGGGCCGTCGATCCCGGCGGATTCACGATGTAGCGCAGCCCGGACGACGCCTTGTGGTTGAAGACATCGGCGAGATGGACGTGGGCCAGGACCGGGGCGGCGTATTCGATCATGGCGGCGATGTCCTCGCCGAGGTGATATGTGTGGGGCACGCAGTACACGTATCCGACATGGTCCGAGTCGATCCCCCGGACGAGATCGACCGCCTCATCGTTGCGCTCGACGAAGTCGTCCGGGTGGGCCTCGAGGTTCAGCTTGAGGCCTTCCCGCTCGAAGATCGGCAGGAGCTCTTCGAGCGAGCGCCAGAACTGGGCCTCGCTAGCCGCTGCGGCCTCCGGCCGGCCGTTGAACTCCGAGTTCATCGCGGTCGCGCCGAGGTCGAGTGCCAGACCGATCGCCCGCTTCCAGTAGCGGACCGCGGCCCGCCGCTCGTCCTCGTCCGGGCTCGACCACCGATAGAGCGGGAGGACCGACGAGATCTCGAGTCCGGTCTCGTGCAGGGCGGCCCGGAACTCAGCGACCCGGGCCCGATCCGCCCGGGGATGGCTGAAGAACGGGATGAAGTCGGTCCGCGGCGACAGCTCGATACCGTCGTAGCCGATGTCGGCGGCGATCCGGCAGACCTCGCCGAACGACCGGTTGCGGAGCATGTACGGATCCAGCGCGATCTTCATGTCGTGCGCTCCTGGGCTGCGGCGATGGCGGCTGCGGTGGTCGCGATCCCGATGGCGGTCCCATCGCGCAGGGTGGCGGCGCTGGCCGCGATCAGGGCAACCATCCGGTCCCGATCGGCGGGCCGCTCGATCACCGCCAGATCGCGGACCCAGGCGAGCGTGCCGTCGATGATGTGGCCGATTGCCGAGGCGTCGCGGGGACTGACCAGCGGGCGATCCGGGACCTCGACGTAGATCGGCGAGGTGTGGGCTGCCATGCTCGTGGCGAACGCAGAGTGGATCTCGTGGTTGCTCCGCGAGCGGGCGGCGATCCAGGAGCCGGACCGGACGTCGATGGGGACGCTGAGCGTCAGGTCATCGGTCGCCGTGGCCGGTTCGCTCGTCGCGACGACCTCGCCGTTGACGACGATCTCCAGGGCACGGATGACCGACTGGGCGGCCCGCACACGAGCCCGCACCTCGAGCCGGCCGCCCGACGGCGGGAGCTCAACGATGTCGCCGATGGCGTGGCCGTCGACCTCGAGCTCGATCACCGGCCCGGACGTCGCGAATGTCCGACCGGCCCGGACCGCGGCGGCCCAGGCGTCGAAGGTCGGCGGCACACCAGGATCGATCCGGGCGTAGGTCCGGACCGCGCCGACCGGCACCTCGGCCGACATCTTGTCCGTCCCGCCGGTGACCGGCAGGCGGAAGCCGCAATTGAGAAACCGGTACCACTCCAGGATCGACGGATTGTCGAGGCCGGGGGCGAAGCACTGCAGCTCGATCGCATCGATCCGGCCGGTCACGATATCCGTCGCGATCTCCGCATAGGGCAGGGGGAAGTGGGCAGCGACCACGAGGCCGCCTGAGGCGTGACAGCGATCCGCCCAGTCGGCGATCAGCTCGGTGAGCGGGGAACCGATCCGGCCCTCGGGAGCACCCCCGGTCGACAGGGGCAGGACCGGCCGACGGGCCCCGAGAAGGCCGACATGACCGAGAACGTTCTGGCGGTTCTCGGTCCCGAGGACGACGGCCTGGCGGCCATCCGGGCCGAGCATCGAACCCCACTCGAGGTCGTTGATGCTGGTGTGCTGGTCGCCCCACTGGGTGGCCAGGACGTGGACCTGGTCGATGCCCTCGGCGGCGGCCTGGACGAGGGCGGTCGAAGGAGCGAGGAAGTGGACATGCGCGTCGGCGGTCATCCAACCGGCCGGGCGGAGATCGATCGGGCGCTCGAGGTGGAGGGCCAGCCTCCGACTCTCCGGCCCGACCGTCAGGTTCATCCGGAGTGGGGCGTACTCGAAGCCCTTGACGATCTCGACACTGACGGCGCCCCGGGGGAGGTCGATCGCGAACGCTCCGGGAACGTAGGCGTAGACGTCCTGACCCAGGATGATGTCCGTACCGGCGTCCTCGAAGAGCCCGGGGTTGACCTCGTCGCGGTGGCCGAGCGGCGGCAGGTATCGGCCGTCGGCCGCCATGAACCGGACCCGGGCCGGCGTCGCCCCCGGGTCCGGACCGGCGGACACGGTGACCTCGAGCCGGATGTCGGGCGTCGGCAGCGGTTCGACCGAGATCGTTCCGGAAGGGCTGACCTGGCGCCGGTCGAGGGCTTCGGCGCCGATCGTCCAGTCGCCGAACGCGAGGCGGGCGTCCGGCGCGACGGCGACGTCGAGGACAGCGCGTGACCCGGCCCGGTCATCGGACGCCGGCGCGGCCGCCGAGTCGCCGGCCGCGATCCACCCGGTCGTCGACGGGGTGCCCCAGCCCCACGGCGCCGCGCCAGCCTCGACCTGGACTGCGGACGCCGCAGCCGACGGTGCCTGATCCGGCGGAGCGGTCGGCCGTGGCACCGGGAGCATGACTGACCGGATCGTGATGCCGAGGTCGACGATCGGCAGGCCCGTCCCGAAACCCGTGACGAGGAGCTGGCGTCGCGGTCGGACGACAAGGGGATGGGCCGAGCCATCGAACAGGGTCAGCCCGGCGATCACCACATCGGATCCGGGCCGGCTGTCTGCCAACGGAACGAGCCTCACAGTCGCCAGCCGACGGCCCACCCCGAGCGGGATTGCATGCAGCCAGTAGGTCGCGTCGTCGGTCGGCGTGGGAACGTGATCCGCGACTCCGGTCTGGGCCGGTCCCCAGCCGCCGGGCAGGATCGTCAGCGGGCCGGCGTGACCACTCGCGGCATACCGGCCAGGCGCCTGACGGGGATGTGGCCCGCGCCAGTCGACGACCTCGTCTGATCGATGGCCGATCGCCGCAAAGGGCAGATAGCCCCATCCGATGATCCCGTCGTTGACTTCGAACCGGCGTCGGATGTCGACCGTCGTCGTCGTGCCGTCGACGTCGGTCAACGCATACCGGGCCAGCGGCTCGCCGGTCGGGATGACCCAGCCCACCGGCGAGCCGGCGGGTCGCCGGCCATCGTCGCCGCGCCAGCTGTCGGCGAAGTGGGCGATGACCAGGTGGCTCGCCGGAGCGCGGTCGGCAAGGTCGATCGTGATCGGCTCCGTGAGCAGCAGCCATGCCGGCCCGTCGCCGCCCTCGGCCAGCTGGAACGGCAGTCCGCGGAAGACCTGTGGCCCACGGGGCAGGCGGGCAAGGGCCGGACCGTAGATCGGGTCGAAACGATCCCGGACCTGGTGATCGGTCGCGTTCCACCAAGCGCCGAGGTCGACGGGTCGGGCGAGCGCAGACGCGATCAGGTCGCCGCCGACGCTCACGAACCGTCCCTCCGCTCTGTTGACGCTGCGAGTTGTGCGATGCTACCGTCCTGCAATCGGTTGCGCAAGTGGAGGGATCGATGGATTCGGTTCGAATGACGACGGGCCAGGCCATCGTCAGATTCCTGGCGGCGCAGGACGTCGAGCGCGACGACCGCCGGCGCCGATTCATCGCCGGTGTCTGGGGGATCTTCGGCCACGGCAACGTCGGAGGCTTTGGTCAGGCCCTCGAGGAGCTCGGCGATTCCGAGCAGATGCCCTACTACCGGCCGCAGAACGAGCAGGGCCAGGTCCACATCGCGGCCGCCTTCGCCAAGCACCACAACCGACTCCGGGCCTTTGCCTGCACGACGTCGATTGGTCCGGGCGCCACCAACATGATCACCGGTGCGGCGCTGGCGACCGTGAACCGCCTGCCGGTCCTGCTCCTGCCGAGCGACTACTTCGCCAGCCGAACCTCGGACCCGGTTCTCCAGCAGATCGAGCACCCATCCGAGCGCGACGTCAGCGCGAGCGATGGGTTCCGTCCGGTGTCCCGGTTCTTCGACCGGATCTCGCGGCCGGAGCAGCTCCTCGGCAGCCTGCCCGAGGCCTTCCGGATCCTGACCGACCCAGCCGAGACCGGGGCCGTCACCCTGTCGCTGCCTGAGGATGTCCAGTCGGAGGCGTTCGATTGGCCGGCGGCCTTCTTCGAGCGACGCACCTGGCGGGTCCGCCGACCGGCGGCCGAGGCCCGCGACATCGATGAGGTCGTTGACCTGATCCGGTCCGCCGCCGCCCCCCTGATCGTTACCGGCGGCGGCACGATCTACTCCGAGGCGACCGCGGAGCTCGCGGCCTTCGCCAGCCGCTTCGGAATCCCCGTCGCGGAATCGCAGGCCGGCAAGGGGGCCCTCGCCTGGGATCACCCGATGAGTGTCGGACCCATCGGCGCCAACGGCGGCCTGGCCGCGAATCGGCTCGCCCGCGACGCGGACCTGGTGCTCGCGATCGGAACCCGGCTGGGCGACTTCGTCACGTCGTCAAGGACGGTCTTCAGGAGCCCCGAGGCGACGATCGTCGGGATCAACATCGCCCCGATGGACGCCTACAAGCTGCGGGCCGTGCCGGTCGTCGGCGATGCCCGCGAGGTCCTCGTGGCGCTTTCGGCCGCGCTCGAGGCGGCGGGCCACGCTGGAACCTCGGACGGCTACCGACGCACGGTCGGCGAGCTGAAGGACGCCTGGGACGCCGCGGTGACAAACCTCCGGACTGTTCACGACGACGGTCGCAGCGTGGGCCAGGCGGAGGTGATCGGCACTGTCAACGACGCCGTGGGTGGTGACGCGACCGTGATCTGTGCGGCCGGCAGCCTGCCCGGCGATCTTCTCAAGCTGTGGCGGACGACGGATCCCAAGGCGTATCACGTTGAATACGGCTTTTCGTGCATGGGCTACGAGGTGGCCGCCGGCCTGGGCGTCGCTCTGGCCGAGCCGGGCCGGCGGGTCGTGGTCATGGTCGGCGACGGGTCGTACCTGATGATGAACAGCGAGATCGTCACGGCGATCGCCGAGGGCCTGGCGTTCACGATCGTGCTCCTCGACAATCACGGCTTCCAGTGCATTACCGGGCTTGCCCGCATGGTCGGCGTGCCGGATTTCGGCAACGAGCTCCGCCACCGTGACCCGGCCACCAATCGCCTGACCGGTCCGTACGTCCCGATCGACTTCCGCCAGCACGCGGAGTCGATGGGCGCCCTCGCGCTGGCCGCTTCCACCCACGAGGAGCTGACCGCCGCACTCGCGACGGCCGCGGCGTCTGGCCGGGTGACCGTGATCGTCGTCCCGACCGAGCCCGAGAAGCGGACCCCGGGCTTCGAAGGCTGGTGGGAGGTTCCGGCGGCCGAGGTCAGCAACCAGGAAGGCGTCATGGCGGCGCGTCAGCGCTACGACGAGGCGCGCCTCGCGCAACGGTTCCGGTGACCGATCGGGAGCTGGCCGACCGGGCTCGACTCGGTCGCTGGCTCACCTTCAGCACGGTCGCGGCGAGCGGAGCCGGCCACATCGGCGGACCCCTGTCCGCGATGGAGCTATGGGTCGCCCTCTTCTTCCGCGTCCTCGCGATCCGGCCAGAGGAGCCGGACTGGGCGGAGCGTGACCGGTTCATCCTGTCCAAGGGCCACGCCGCGGTGGGGCTGTACGCGGTGATGGCTCAGCGAGGCTACTTCCCGGTCGAAGAGCTTGCGACATTCGACCGCGCCGACTCGCGGCTCCAGGGCCACCCCGACATGACCCGGCTGCCGGGCCTCGATGCGTCGACCGGATCCTTGGGGCAGGGCCTGGCCGTCGGCGTCGGGATGGCCCTCGGCGCACGGCTCCAGGGCCGGGCGTTCGGGACGTACGTGATGCTCGGCGATGGCGAGTGTCAGGAAGGCATGGTCTGGGAGGCGGTCCAGATCGCGGCCCGCTACGGCCTCGGCAACCTGACCGCGATTGTCGACGATAACGGCCTCCAGCAGTACGGCTGGCCGCGCGGCGCTCCCGGCGACCCCTTCGCGGGGCGCGGCGATCGCGCCGGCCCATGGCCCGATCGTCGCCTGGCCGAGGGGTTCGCGGCGTTCGGCTGGCGGGTCCTCGAGATCGACGGGCACGACATCGACGCCATCGTCGAGGCCTGCGCGATGGCCGCAACGACCCGCCACGGTGACCATCCGACGGTGATCCTGGCTCGCACAATCAAGGGTCGCGGCCTGTCGTTCACCGAGGGCAGGCACGCCTGGCATGCCCGGGTCCCGACGCCGACGGAGGTCGAGTTGGCCCGCCTGGAGCTCGGGATCGACACGTCCGGTCGGCTGGCATGAGGCGGTTCGGGTGAGATCGCAGCGTGAGGCCTGGGGCCAGACTCTCGCCGAGCTCGGCGCGACGAGGCCCGGCCTCGTGGTCCTGGACGGCGACCTTGCCAACTCGACCAAGGCGGACGAGTTCGCCCGGGCCCACCCCGATCGATTCCTCGAGATGGGGATTGCCGAGCAGGCAATGGTCGGGGTCGCGGTCGGTCTGGCGTCGACCGGCCACGTCCCCTGGCTCTCCTCGTTCGCGATCTTCATGACCCATCGCGCGCTCGACCCGATCCGGTTGCTGGTTGCCCAGCCCGGCGCAAACGTGAAGATCGGTGCCGCCTACGCCGGCCTCCTGACCGGTCTGACCGGCAAGACCCACCACGACGTCCAGGACCTCGCGATCATGCGGGCGATGCCGGGCATGACGGTTGTCGTCCCCGGCGACGAGGCGGAGTGCGTGGCCATGACGCGCTGGGCGACCGACTCGATCGGACCCGTCTACCTTCGCCTGACCCGCGACCCGACGCCAGACTTGCCCGCCACGGACGAGCCGTTTGAACCCGGCCGGCTCCGTCCCCTGCGGATCGGTCGCGACGTCCTGATGATCTCGACCGGTCCCCAGAGCGGCCGCTGCCTGGCCACCGCGGACCTCCTCGAGGCGGCCGGGATCTCCGCCGGCGTTCTTCATGTGCCCACGATCAAGCCGCTGGCCGAGATGGACCTGGTCGAGGCCTGCCGACGCGTGCCCCTGATCGTGAGCGTCGAAGAGCACTCGGTCATCGGCGGGCTCGGCGGGCTCGTCGCCGAGGTCCTGTCGTCGCGCCTGCCGCGTCGGCTCGTCCGGATCGGCATCGAGGACTGCTGGGGCGAGTCGGCCCCGAACGACTTCCTGCTCGAGAAGCACGGCCTCACGCCGCAGCGGGTCGCAGACCGCGTCCTGCGCGAGCTGAGTCGCGATCCGACCGATCCACTGTCCCGACTCCGCCCACCGAGGTGATCTGATATGACGAGTGAACCGACCCGCCACCTGCGGCCCCGCCCGGGGAGCGGACGCAGGCTCGAGATCACGCCCGCTTCGATCGGCTGGCGGTATGTCTCGACGAGCGTGGTCGACCTCGAAGCGGGGCAGGTCCAACGCGGCGACACCGGGTCCGCCGAAGTCGCGATCGTGCCGCTCAGCGGGACCGCTCGGTTCGAGTTCGCCGGCCAGAGCCACGTGGTCAGTCGCCGGGACGTGTTCTCCGACCTGCCCCATGTCGCCTACCTGCCGCCCCGAACCGCCTGGTCGATCACGGCCGTGGAGCGGTTCGAGTTCGCCCTCGGCGGGGTCCCGGCCGAGGGTCTGCTGCCGCCCCGGCTGATCCGGCCGGACGAGCTGCCGACGTCCGTCCGAGGCGGCGCCAATGTCAGCCGGGGCGTTACGGGCACGCTCGATCTCAGCCTCCCGGCCGAGCGCTTGCTAGCGTTCGAAATCGTGACCCCGAGCGGCAACTGGTCGAGCTGGCCCCCGCATCTCCACGACGGGACGAACGGCTCGAGCTACCAGGAGGAGACCTACTACTTCCGGATGGATCCGGCGGACGGCTTCGCCATTCAGCGGATCTACGCGGCCGACGGGCGCTTCGATGTCTCGATCAGGGCCGGTCACGGCGACCTGATTCTCGTCCACGAGGGCTTCCATACGGTCGTGTCGGCACCGGGCACGAACACGTACTACCTCAACTTCATGGGTGGCGACGTCCGGCCGGTGACGCAATACATCGACCCGGCCTACGCGTGGGTCGCGTCCGATTGGGCCGGCAATCCAACCCCGATTCCGGTCACGGCCGGAACAGGCCAAGCCTGACCTTCAACCGTCGCACGGCGGCGCGCCGATGTGTGGCTCGCCCTTCGGCCGTCCAGGTCGGCCGGTCCGACGCGGGGGCGATCTCGTGACGAGGGGTCGCCATCGACGGTCTCACGACGTCCCGTTCCAGCGGTCGGCGCCGACGGCGGATCGTCACAGATTGGACGTTGACGTCGCGTCGAAGCGAGTGGTAACGTCCGCTGCAATCGGTTGCGCAACCGGAGAGGAGCCGCATTGCCCGGACCTGGTCTTGATCTCCTGGGGCCCGAGGAGCTTGCCGAGGTCAGCGACGTCCTGGCCAGCGGCCACCTCGCCCGGTACGGCCCGGACGACGACTCGTTCCCGGCCAAGGTCCGCCGTTTCGAGGAACTCGTCGCCGAGCAGGCGGACACGCGCTTTGCCCTCGCTCTCAACTCGGGAACGAGCGCGCTGTTCCTCGCCCTCGTCGGCCTGGGCATCGGACCGGGCGACGAAGTCATCGTGCCCGGCTTCACGTTCGTGGCCACGATCAGCTCGATCGTCTACGCCCGCGCCCGCCCCGTCCTCGCCGAGGTCGACGACTCGTTCAACCTCGACCCGATCGACGTCGAGGCCAGGATCACGTCCCGGACCCGGGCGATCGTGGCCGTCCACATGCTTGGCAATCCGGCTCGCCTCCAGGAGCTCAAGGCCGTGGCCGATCGGCACGGCCTCGCCCTCATCGAGGATGCAGCCCAGGCATTCGGTGCCACGTACCGCGGCCGCTGGGTGGGCGGTCACGGGACCGTCGGCGTCTACAGCTTCAACGAGTTCAAGACGATCACGTGCGGCGACGGCGGGATGCTCGTCACCAACGACGAGGACCTGTATCGTCGGGCCTTCGCGATGCATGATCAGGGCCATAGCCCCAATCGGCGCGGAATCGAGGTCGGCAGTCGCCCGTTTCTCGGTCTCAACTTCCGGATGACCGAACTGCAGGGCGCGGTTCTCCTGGCCCAGGTGCGGCGCCTGGATCGGATCCGCGATCACCTCAGGGCCAACCGCGACATCGTCCGCGACATCATCGGGACGCTGCCCGGCATCGGGTTCCGGGCTCTGCCGGATCCGGACGGCGATCTCGCCACCCATCTCGTCGTGACCTTTCCGGACCCGGACGCGGCGCGCGCGATCACGAGCGAACTCGGAGCGATCACGCTCGCGACCTCGGGTTGGCATGTGTACAGCCACATGGAGCACGTCCTCTCGCAGCGCACGATCACAGGCCGTGGCTGCCCGTTCGACTGCACGTGCACCAACGACCAGCCGGCAACATACGAGATCGGCTCGCTGCCCGCGACCGACGCGCTGCTCGAGCGGTCGATGAGCTTCTCGATCGGCGTCCAGGATCCGAACCTGGCCCCATTCGGGCTCCGGATGCGGGACGATGTCGACACCGCCCGCCAGCGCGCGGAACAGTTTTATGCCGTCGCCTCGCGAATCCTCGCGTAGCGCTGGACCATGGCGAACCACGACACTCCGCATCGCCGAGTCACCCTGGACGACGTGGCCCGGCTGGTCGACGTCTCGCGCTCGACTGCGTCGCGGGCGCTCGGCGACGACCCCCGGATCAGCGGGGCCACCCGGGCGGCGATCCGCAAGGCGGCCGCCGACCTGCGCTACGTCCCGAACGTCGCCGCCCGCGGCCTGCGGGCGCAGCGGACCAGGATTCTCGGGCTCCTCCTCGCCAACTTCAGCGACCCGGTCCATGGCCAGATCGCATCGGCGTTCGAGCAGGAAGCGCTGGCCGGAGGCTATCGCGTGATCTTCGCCGCGGCGCTCCAGGACCTGGCCCTTGAACGGAAGGCCCTCAGGATCTTCACCGAGCACGCCGCCGAGGGTGTTGCGACAGTGTCCGGAGTCATGGCCCCGAGCGAGGCCCAGACGCGGTTCCGGCCCGATCGGCTGATCATCGTCCAGCCCGACCACCGCCGGGTCGATCGCTATCGCGGGCCGCTGATTCCGGGCGTGATCATGACCGACGACGCGAGTGGCGTCGACGCGGTCGTCGACCATCTCGTCGCGGTCGGCTATCGCGACATCGCCTACGTCGGCAGCGGCGCGCGCGCCTCCAGCACGGTCCATCGCGAGGCTGTGGGCCGGGCCCTCGCCCGGCATGGCCTGGCGACCGACCTCGACCGGTTCCCGCACCTGGACGACAGCTGGCGGACGCCCGGACCGCTGGCGCTGCTGATCGCCGCCGACCTGCCCGAGGCACTGATCTGCTACGAGGACATGCTGGCCCTCGCCCTGATGGACGCGCTCCGGGCGCTCGGGATCCAGGCGCCGCAGGACGTCGGGATCGTCGGCTTCGACGGGATCCTCTTCGCCGAAATGTCGAACCCTCGACTGACGACGGTCGCGACCCCGCTCGCCGAGATGGGCCGGCTGGCCGCCTCGTCCCTGATGGCTGCGATACAGTCCGGCGTCCTGCCCGACGCGGTCGCCCTGCCGGTCGAGCTGGTCGTGCGCGAGAGCACGCTGCCGCAACTCGACGCTGCTGCCCTCCGGATCGCCCATGGCTGAGACCGAGCCGGCGATCGAGCTCATCGACGCGACGAAGCGCTACGGCGATGTCGTGGCGCTCGACGGCGTTTCGCTGCGAATCGAGCCCGGCGAGTTCTTCTGCCTCCTCGGACCGTCCGGCTGCGGCAAGACGACGACCCTCAATCTGATCGGTGGCTTCCTGCCGCTCACGTCCGGTGAGCTCCGGATCGAGGGCCGTCGGGTGAACGATCTGCCGCCCCACAAGCGGAACGTGAACACTGTGTTCCAGAACTACGCCCTGTTCCCGCATATGAGCGTGGCCCAGAACGTCGCCTTCGGGCTCCAGATGGCGGGTCTCGACAAGAAGGCGATCGCGGCGCGGGTCGACGAATACCTCGACCTCGTGGGCCTGCTCCACCTCGCCCAGCGCGCCCCGGCTCAGCTGTCGGGCGGGCAGCAGCAGAGGGTCGCTCTCGCCCGGGCGCTCGCCAAGCGGCCGGCGGTCCTTCTGCTCGACGAACCCCTCGGGGCGCTCGACCTGCAGCTTCGCCACCAGATGCAATTGGAGCTTGGCCGGATCCATCGCCAGGTGGGGACGACGTTCGTCTTCGTCACCCACGACCAGGAAGAGGCCCTCTCGATGTCGACCCGGATCGCGGTGATGTCGGGCGGGCGGGTAAGCCAGGTCGGGACGCCGCACGACATCTACTACGAGCCGGTCGATCGCTTCGTCGCCGACTTCATCGGCGAGTCGAATTTCCTCGAGGGGACGATCGTCCAGGCCGACGGCGGCCCGTGGTTCGTCCTTCCCGGCGGGGAGCAGATGCCCGCTCCGGACGGCACACCGGACGGGCCTGTGACGCTGATGCTCAGGCCGGAGTGGCTCTCGATCGGCACGCCGGGGGCTGCCCCGGGAGCATGTATCCGCGGTCGCGTGGAGGGAGCGGCCTTCCTCGGCAATCACACGCGTGTCACGGTCAGCACGGCGGCGGGCGCCCTCGTCGTGCATCGGCTCCACGAAGGCGGCGCGCGCGAGGACATCCCGGACCGACCAATCGACGAGGAGGTGGGCGTCTGGTGGTCACCCGGCCACGCGATCGTCATGGCAGGTACGCATGGAGGAGACAGCGATGGACTCCCTGGATAGGACACTGACCCGGCGCCGCTTCTTGCAGGCGACCGCCGCGGTCGGCGGGGTGGTGGCGTTCGGCGGGATCGCGGCAGCATGCTCGAGTGTTGCCCAGTCGGCCGCTCCGAGCACGGCAGTCGCAGCCAGCGGCGGCGTGGCGAGCAGCGTCGCGCCGAGTGTGGCGGTCGCGACAGCCAAGGGCACCTTCAACTGGATGACCTGGAGCGACCACTACTACGAGGAACAGCTCAAAGCGATCGCCACGAGCCAGGAGATCAAGACCAGCATCACCGAGCTGGCCGATAACTCGGAGGGCTTCACCAAGGTCAAGGAGGTCGGCGGCCAACTCGACATGATCTCGGGCGACGCCCTCTGGGTGCCGAAGTACTTCGAGGATGGGCTGATCGAAGCCTGGGATATCAACGAGCTCGCTGTGGCCACCCAGCTGTACTCGATCGCCCGCGACTTCGCGATCTGGAAGAAGCCCGAGGGCTACCTTGGCTACCCGTTCGGGTGGTCGCCCGTCCAGCTCTACTACAACCCCAAGTTCGTGACGACGGCTCCGGACTCATGGGAGGTCCTCCTCGACCCCAAGTACAAGGGCCGCATCGTCATCGAGAACCAGCCCGTCGAGATCGTCGCGTACATGGCCAAGCTGACCGGCGCGGCCGATCCGTACAACATGTCCACAGACGAGCTGGCCAAGGCCAAGGACGCGATGACCCGCCTCAAGCCCAACCTCCTGAAGCTGACCCAGCAGAACACCGAGACCATCACCGCCCTGGTCAGCGAGGAGGCCTGGATCGCGACCGGCAACCTCGGCGCCGAGGAGCGGGTCAAGGAGGCCGGGGGAGCCGAGATCAAGGGGTTCACCCCGAAAGAGGGGACTGTCGGCTGGATGGACGCCGAGATGCTCGTCAAGGGCGGCAAGAACAGCAACCTGCTCAAGCCGTTCCTCGAGGTCGCCGAACAGGCGGAACACATCGCCGAGAACTTCATCAAGTACGGCCGACCGTTGTTCAATGAGGCTGCCTACAAGCTCCTCGTCGACAAGGGCCAGAAGGATCGTGCGGATCGCTTCCTGTTCAACAAGCCGGAAACCGTCCTGACGATGACCCTCAAGGGTCCGGGTTCGTCGACCCAGGCTGCGATCGATGCGTTCAACGAGGTCTTCGGCGCGTAACGAGGACCGCTGCGGAAAGATGAGGACCGTCGGATGACGAGCCCGTCGGTCGAGTCGGACCGCCCCGGATCCCTGGCGCCGCCGGTGCCGGGGACCTGGGGCGGGCGACTTTGGCGCGCCGCACCGGCCCTGCCGGGGGCAGTCGCCCTGGTCATGCTGTTCCTGGCCCCGGTGGCGTTCATGCTCGTGTTCAGCTTCTGGCGGACGGACTCCGACTTCAATCTCGTCCCGGACTGGAACCTCAACAACTACCTGAAGTTCTTCACGGTCCCGACGTATCTCCGGACCTTTCTCAAGACGCTGCTGATGGCCGCCGCGGTGACCGCCGCCGGTCTCGCGGCAGCCCTCCCCTTCACCTACTTCCTCGTCCGCTACGTCAGCCGCCGCTGGCAGCGATTGATCCTGCTGGCGGTCATCGTTCCGTTCTGGACGAGCTATCTGCTGCGGGTCTACGCGTGGCAGGCGATCCTCGGCGAGAAGGGCGCGCTCAACCAGGCCCTCCAGGGGATCGGCATCCTGAGCGAGCCATCACGGCTGTTCGTGTACAACGACGTGGCGGTGTTCATCGTCCTCGTCTACGTGTACTTCCCGTTCGCCGCCCTGGCCCTGTATGCGGCCCTCGAGCGGTTCGACTTCAACCAGCTGCATGCCGCGCAGGATCTCGGCGCCCGACCCGATCAGGCGTTCCGCCGGATCCTTCTTCCCCAGATTCGATCGGGGATCATCACTGCCTGCATCTTCATGTTCATCCCGATCCTCGGCGAGTTCCTGACGCCGACGCTCGTCGGTGGTGTCCAGGGCAGCCTGATCGCGAACCTCGTGGTCAACTTCTTCCGGGGCGCCCAGATCGCCCAGGGCGCCGCGTTCGCCATTCTCATCGCCTTGTTCGTGACGGCCCTCCTGATCATCTTCCGGCGCTACCTTCGGCTCGAGGACGTGGTGACTCGTGGCTAGAAGCAGCGACCCGCTGGAGACGATGCCGGTCAGCCCCTATGCCAGGCCGACGCGCTGGGTGCTGGCTCTGTGGGCTGCGGCGATCATGATCTTTCTCTACCTGCCGATCGCATTCCTTGTCCTGTTCTCGTTCAATGCGCCGCGGACGCCCGGCCTGCCGATCACGGAACTCACGCTGCATTGGTACGAGGTCGCAGCCGGCAACAGCATCCTCCTCGAGGCGGTCAAGAATTCGATCGTCGTGGCCGCCGCGGTGGCGGTGATTGCGACACTCATCGGGACAATGGCCGCGTTCCCGCTCGTGCGCGGGGGCTTCCGCCACTCCGACGCCGTTCGGATCGTCGCCACGATGCCGATCATGCTGCCGGGGATCCTCCTGGGGATCGCGATGCTGATCTTCTTCCGCCGGGTCCTCGACCTCGAGCTATCGCTGTTGACGGTGATCGCCGGGCATCTGGTGTTCACGACGCCGTTCGTGGTCCTGATCGTGGCCGCCCGCCTGCAGGGCTTCGACCGCCGCCTCGAGTGGGCCGCCGCCGACCTCGGCGCGAGCCCCTTTCAGACGCTGCGCCGGGTGATCCTGCCGCTGATCTCACCGGCGATCGTCGCCGGCGCCCTGATCAGCGTCACCCTCTCAATCGACGAGTTCATCATCTCGTTCTTCACGGTCGGGCCGCAGGTGACGTTGCCGCTCTACATCTACACCCAGATCAAGTTCGGGGTCACGCCCGAAGTCAACGCGGTCGCCACGGTCCTGCTGGTGGCCACGATCGGGCTGCTCCTCGGCGCCGGGCTGGTGCTGCGTGGCGGGCGGCGGCTTCTCCGACGGGGCGGTCGCTGATGCGCGCCGCCGTGTTCCACGGTCATGGCGAGCTGCGTCTCGAGGATCGCCCCGAGCCGCGAATCGAGCGACCGGACGACGTCCTGATCGCCGTCGAGGCCTGCGGCATCTGCGGCAGCGACCTCCAGATCCTGAACGTTCCGCCCGGTCACCCCGCGACGCCCGGCACGATCCTCGGCCACGAGTTCGTCGGTCGGGTCGCGGCCGTCGGCTCGGCCGTCGAGACCGTTCGCGTGGGGGCGCGGGTCGTCGTCGACCCGGATCCGAAGTGCGGCTGGTGCGCCTCCTGCCGAGCGGGCAGACCGGCGAACTGCGAGAACATTGCGGCCCTCGGGGTCTACCGCGACGGTGGCCTCGCCAGCCATGTCCTGGCGCCGGCCGCAGCCGTCTACCTGATCGACGAAGCCGTCCCGACTCCCCTGGCCGCCCTCGTCGAGCCGCTCGCCTGTGTCATCAACGGCACGAATCGGGCCGCGGTCCGGCCGGGCGAGTCGGTCGTGATCTTCGGGGCCGGGACGATCGGCTGCCTGTTCGCGGCCGTGTTCCGGGCGGCCGGCGCCGGCCCGATCGTGATCGTCGACCCCAACCCGGTCCGGGCTGCCGTGGGACGAGCCGTCGGGGCCACGCTGGCCATCAGCCCCGACGAGTTCACGGCTGCCCGCGAGGATGTCCTGCCAAGCGGTGCAGATATCGTTGTCGACGCCGTCGGCAGCCTCCTCGGCGCCGCGATCGACGCGGCGGCGATGGGCGGTCGGATCGTCGTGTTCGGGATGAACGGTGCGGCCCGTCCGCCCATCCACCAGGTCGAGATCACGGACAAGGGGCTCACGATCTTCGGCTCCTACATCTCGAACTTCACGTTTCCGACGGCCATTCGCCTCGTCGAGGGCGGCAAGCTGGATCTCGCCCCGATCGTGACCGTGATCTTGCCGTTGAGCGAGACGCTCGAGGGAGTCGCCCGGCTGCGCTCAGGCGAAGCCACGAAGGTCGTCATCACGCCCTGAGGAGTCCGGGTTCCGGGCAGCTCCGGGATCAGCACCTGCCCGGGTCGTCGGTTGGACCATGGATCGCCGGGTTGGCGATGTGGGGCGCCCGGCCGCCGCCCAGGACCGCGGCCATCCCCGCCGCCATGTCCTGGAAGACCCGCCGCCGACCCAGCCGCGACAGGCCGAGGACGTGGGGCGACAGGACCACGTCCGGATGGCGGAAGATCGGATGGCCTTCGGCCGTCGGCGGCTCGGGATCGAAGACGTCGAGGCCGACACCGCCCAATCGGCCGTCGACCAGAGCCGCATAGGCGGCGTCGAGGTCCAGCAGACCGCCCCGACCGCAGTTCACCAGGATCGTGCCCGGTCGGACCCGGGCCAGCACGGCTGCATCGATCAGATGACTGGTCCCGGCCGTCAACGGCGCGTGCAGGCTGATCACGTCGGCGATCTCGGCGAGGCGGCCGAGGTCGACGAGCTCGACATTCGCCTCGCTTGCTGCGCCAGGTGCGAGGAACGGATCAGCGCTGACGACTCGCATGCCGAGGGCCGCCCCGAACGCCGCCAGCCGCCGCCCGATCCGGCCGAAGCCGACAATCCCGAGGGTCGATCCCTCGAGGTCGCCGATCGCCACGGTCTCGCGTTCGGGCCAGCGGCCGTCGCGGACCAGGTCGGTGAGGACGCCGAGTCGCTTGACGAGATGAAGGATCAGCGCGAGCGCGCCCTCCGCCACGGCCGTGCTGCCGGCGCCCGGAGTGACCACGACCGGGATTCCGCGGGCGGTCGCCGCGGCAAGGTCGACGAGCTCGAACCCGATCCCGCTCCGGCCGATGACCCGGAGTCGCGGCGCCGCATCGAGCAGCCGCCGGTCGACGACGTTCGTCCCACGCGCGATCAGCCCGATCGCATCCGCCAGGAGGGTCTGGATCGAGGGGCCATCGGGCGCGACCTCGACAACGTCGCCGAAGGGATGGAGGACGTCTCCGACCAGGCCATCGACCGGCCCGAGGGCGACGATCAGGTCGCGCCGGGCGGCCGATCGTGGCTGCGGCTCGGTCATCCGCCATCGGCGGATGACGGCACTGCGCTCCGGAACGAGGTGACCGCGAGCCGGCCGGCGGTGGCGAGGAACGTCGAGTCCGAACCGACGGCGACAAAGGTGAAGCCGTCAGCCACGAACCGGGCCGCGGCCTCGGCCGAGCCGGCCAGGATCCCAGCGGCGATCCCCGCATCGCGCGCCGCCCGACTCACCCGAGCGAGCGCCGCCTGGAAGGTGGGATCGTCGAATCGACCCGGAACGCTGAGCGCATATGACAGGTCGCGCGGCCCGACGAACAGGACGTCGACACCCGCGACGGCCGCAATCTCTTCGACGGACTCGAGCGCCCCGGCCGTCTCGATCTGGACGATCGACACGATCGCGCCGCCGGCCGTGTCCAGGTTGTCCGGTGCCAGGCCGAAGGCGCAGGCTCGGTTGTAGGTCGCGACGCCGCGATCGCCGTCGGGCGGATAGTGGAGGTGCCGAACGGCCTCACGGACCTCGGCCGCCGATTCGAGTCGGGGGAACATCACGCCGGAGGCCCCGAGATCCAGGACGCGGCCGGAACGGATGCGGCTGTCGCTCTCGACTCGGACGAGCACCGCCACATCGTGGGCGGCCCCGGCAAGGAGCTGCGCCAGCAGGCCGTCCTCGCCGCGTCCACCATGCTCGAGATCGACCAGCAGCCAGTCGAATCCGGCGACGGCGCTGGCCTCGGCGGCGAGCGGGCTGGCGAGGTTCAGAAAGGTCCCGAGGAGGGGCCGTCGGGCCCGGACTGCCGTCCGGAACGCCATCCCGACCCCCGACCCCGAGCCGTCGACGGTCTTCGTCCGGCCCGCCATCAGACCGTCCCGTGGAGGATCACGGTCTTCATCTCGGTCATCTCCTCGACTGCGTAGCGAGGGCCCTCCTTGCCGTAGCCACTGCTTTTCAGGCCGCCGTACGGCATCAGATCGGCCCGCCACAGGGGCGTCCAGTTCACGTGGATGTTGCCGGCGTCGACGTCCCTGGCGAAACGGATCGCGGCCGACACGTCGCGGGTGAAGATGCCCGCCCCGAGGCCATACGGGCTGCCGTTGGCGAGGGCGATCGCGTCATCGATTCCGGTGGCGGTCGAGACGGCGACGGCCGGGCCGAACAGCTCCTCCTGGCTGAACGGGCTGGCCGGATCGACATCCGCGACCACGGCCGGGGTGAGCCTCGTGCCGTCGCGTTCGCCGCCGACCAGCAGCCGACTCCCGGCGGCGACGCTAGCCTGGATCGCCCGCTCGACGCGCTCCGCCTCCTGGCCGCTGACGACCACGCCGACCGTCGTGGCAGGGTCGAGCGGGTCACCGGTCCGGAGGGCGCCGACGAGCGGAACGAGGGCATCGAGGAAGTCGCCGACGATCGCCCGGTCGACGAGTACCCGCTGGACGGAGATGCAGACCTGGCCGGCGTTGACGAAGCCGCCGATCGACACGGCCCGGGCGGCCATCTCGATGTCGGCATCCGGCAGGACGACGACCGGACAGCTGGCTCCAAGCTCCAGGGAGAGGCGCTTGACACCGGCGACCCGGGTGATGGCCGCGCCGGTCGCGGAGTTGCCCGTGAAGCTGATCTTGCGGACTCGCGGATCCCGGCAGAGGGCTTGCCCGACTTCGGCCCCGGGGCCCGTGACGCACGAGATCGCGTCGGGGTCGAGGCCTCCTTCGAGCAGAATCTCGACGAGCTTCAGGGCGGTCAGCGGCGTCTTGCTGGCCGGCTTCAGGATCACCGAATTCCCGGCGGCGAGGGCCGGCGCGATCTTGTGGAGGACGAGGAGCGAGGGGTAGTTGAAGGGCGTGATGGCGACGACGACGCCACACGGCTGGCGCAGCGTGAACCCGATCCGACTCTGGCCCGCGCCGCGGTGGGCATCAAGAGGCAGGCTGTCGCCGTAGAGCTGCGAGCCCTCGAATGCAGCGAGCCGGAGCATGTCGCCCGCTCGCGACGCCTCGCCGGTCGCCTCGGACAGGAGCTTGCCGGACTCGCGCGAGATCGTTCGGGCCAGGTCGTCCACATGCTGATCTGCGATGTCGGCGGCCCGCATGAGGATCGCCTGGCGGTCGTAGGCGGCGAGGTGGCGCTGGCGCTCGGCGCCGCGGACAGCCGCCGCCAGGGCTCGCTCGATGTCGTTCGCCGAGGCGACGGGGACCGTGTCGATCACCTCGCCATTGAACGGGTTGGTAACGGGTTCCTCGGCCGTGCCGGTCGACCACTCGCCGCCGATGTGCATTCGCATGGTCAGGGCGTCTCCGGGGACGGGTCGGGCGCGTTGATTGACGCTGCGCAACCGGTTGCGCTAACGTACCATCCGGCTTCGCCGAGCGTCAACGCAGCGCGGCCGTCGGGTCCATTCTGCGCGGTCGGCCGCGGGCGCGCGGCGGCCGTGTCGTCCCTCGCCCGGGCCGGTTCACGGCCGGGCGCCGAACACGAACGACGGAGTCGCCGATGTCAGCCGCACGGATGCGCGTCGCAGGAGCTCCGGTCTCGTTCGGTGTCGACGAGATCATGGTCGACGATGCCTGGATGCCCGAGGCCGAGGACGTCCTGGACTGGATCAAGGACATCGGCTGCGAGGGGACCGAGCTCGGCCCGCCCGGCTATCTCGGCGATGCCGCCCAGCTCCGCGAACGGCTGACCGCCCGTGGACTCGAGCTCGTCGGTTCGTTCCTGCCCCAGCACTTCAGCCGCAACGAGCGGGCCGAGACCGACCGGGCCTGGCTGGCTCGGAGCCTCGACCTGGTCCGCGACGGCACCCCGGACGGCTCACGGCCCCTTGCGATCCTGTCCGACGAGTTCGACGAGCCGGATCGGCGCGCCTTCTCCGGTCGGATCCCGGCCCATCCGCAGACCTGGCTGTCGGCCGACCGATTCGAGGCGCTGATCGCCAACCTCCATCGGGCGGCCGAGCTGTGCCGCTCAAAGGGCTTCGATGTCGTCGTCCATCCCCACGCCGGGACCTACATCGAGACCTCCGACGAGATCGCCCGGGTGATGGATCGAATCGATCCGGACCTTCTCGGCCTGTGCCTGGACACGGGCCATTTCCGCTTCGGCGGCGCGGATCCCACCCAGGCCGCCCACGATTACCACGAGTTGATCCGGCACGTCCACATCAAGGACTTCAGGACGCAGGTGATGGACGACGTGAAGGCCGAGGGGGCCGGTCTCGAGGAGGCCCTTCGGCGGGGCGTCTTCTGCGAGCTCGGCAACGGTGACTCGGGCATCGACTCGGTGATCGAAGCGCTGCGCGCCCACGACTACTCGGGTTGGCTCGTCATCGAGCAGGACCAGTACCTGCGAACGAGCGACACGCCTGAGTCGGTGGTCGCGGTCCAGCGGGCGAACCGCGAGTATCTCCGCCGCTTCGGCATCTGACCGCCGCGCGGGTGGACCGGGCGGAGAAGGTGGAGCGGGAGACGGGGTTCGAACCCGCGACATTCAGCTTGGGAAGCTGACACTCTGCCAACTGAGTTACTCCCGCTCGGGAGGCTCCGAAGTCTAGCGTCGGCTGGCGCGACCTTCAACATCCGCGCCGCTCCGTCGCATCGACCGAGCTGGTCAGCCCGGTGCGGGGAAGGTCGTCTCCTTGACCAGCCGGCCCGTCCGGTCGAAGGTCCGCCACGGCCCGACCTGCCGGCCGCGGTCGAACGCGCCGGTCCGCATCAGGCTGCCGTCGCGGCGGTACCAGGCCCAGTCGCCATGCATCTCGCCGGCCAGGATGGATCCGGCGAGCTTGACGTTGCCGTTGCCGTAGTGCTCGATCGAGTCGATCGCGGCCGGTTCGGCCGGCGTGCTGTCGTGCGTCATCGGCCCGAGTATGGCGCCACAAGGCCCGGAACACGACCGCCTTGCTATCCTGCCGACGACCGTCTCCGCTCGGGGCCTGCATGCTTCGTCGCCCGAACTCCCCTCGTCGCCGTGCGCTGCTGCTGGCTGCCGTCGCATTCGCCGGCCTGGCCCTCGTCCTGACCAGCTGCGACGGCCCGATCGGCCGCTCGTCGCCCCGTCCGAGCCGCCTGGTCGCGACCCCCGAGCCGCGCCCGACCGCCACGCCGACCGAGATCGACGAGGCTCCGACCCCCCGGCCCACACCGTCCGGCGGGCTCGATCTGATCGCCGCCGCGGACGCCCTCGCGGACCTCGACTCGTATCGGGTCTCCGTCGCGAGCCGCGGGCTCGTGCCGGCGTCGACGGCGGACGGCCAGGTGACGATGACCTCGACCCTGGTTCAGGGCGCGGACCCGGCCGCCGCGTTCACGATGACCGGCGTCGACGGGCTCGAGGGCGGCCGCCTCCAGGCGATCGTGATCGGCGAGGAGGCGTGGCTGAAGTCGGGCAGCGGAAGTTGGCTACGGAGTCCCGGCGGTGCGGCGGATTTCGACGCCGCCTTCACGACGATGTCGCCGATCGGCCTGGTCAGCGGGTTCGAGGGCCTTGCCCTGGCCATCAACCGGGTGGGCGAGGAGCGCAAGAACGGCGAGCCGGCCATCCACTACGTCTCCCAGGATGGTGACGACGCGGCCGCCGCGGCCGGGTTGACCCACGGGATCACGAACCTCTGGCTTGCGTCCGATGGCGGGTACCTGCTTGGCCTCGCGATCGAGGGCATATGGGACCTCGACGGCACGCCGACGCCGATCAATCTGACGATCGACGTGACGAACGTGGACGATCCCGCCAACCGCGTCTCGCCGCCCGGCTGACGGCCCCCTGGCGGCGACACCGCCCCGGGACCGCGAAGATCGTTACCCGGCGGTAACGGGCCGTGCCGGAGGTCCCTGCTATCGTGCGGCGGTGGACGTGACGCCGCCGCGAATCGCGAGCCCCTCGATCGATCGCCCGGAGACCGGCCCGCTCGACGCGACGTGGCTCGGGCGCCAGGCCTACCGCGAGGTCTGGGCGCTCCAGAGGAAACTGGCGGCCGCGCGCGCGGACGGCGAGATCGGCGATCGCCTGCTCCTTGTCGAGCACGATCCGGTCCTGACTCTCGGGCGCCAAGCGGACGAGAGCCACGTCCGCGCCACGGCGGCGGAGCTGGCGCGTCGCGGGATCGAGCTGATCCGCGTCGAGCGCGGAGGCGAGGTCACGTATCACGGCCCGGGCCAGCTCGTCGCCTACCCGATCATTGCCCTGTCCCGGCGCGCGTTGCTGGTCCGGCCGCTCGTCCGGGCGCTCGAGGCGGCGATGGTCGAGACCTGCGCGGCCTTCGGCGTCTCGGCAGTTCGGCGCGACGGCCATCCAGGCTCGTGGATCGATCCCGACGGACCCGATCCGCGCAAGATCGGTGCCCTCGGGATCCGGGTCGAGCGCGGCGTGAGCTACCACGGCATCGCCCTGAACATCGATCCGGACCTGGCCGACTTCGGGTTGATCGACGCGTGCGGGCTGCCGGATACGGTCTCGACGTCGATCGCGCGCGAGGCCGCCTGGCCGACCGGAGCGCCGTCGAAGGCGGCCCACGATCGCACGGCGACCGTCGAGCGCGCGGCCGGGATCTTCGCCCGTGCCTTCGCCCGTGCCATCGATGTCCGGCTGGAGGGGTTCGGGGACGGTCCGGACCTCCCGCGCTCGGCCGCGCCGAATCCCGGGGCCGCCAAGACGCTCGCGGCGGCTCGCTGAGGTGGCGGCCGGCCTGTTCGAGCTGCGCAAGGACGCGATCACCGGCTGGTGGGTGGCGACGGTCGTCGATCGGGCGTTCCATCGCGATCGCTTCGCCCGCGGGGCCGATCAGATCGACGACGGCGGCGACTGCCAGAACTGTCGTCTGCCGGCCGGAGAGGGTGTCCGGCTGCGGACCCTCAAGGACTTCGCCTTCCACGTCGTCGGCACCGACGAGCAATCGCGAGCCCTCGACGAGAGCGTCGCCCAGGTCTCCCTGCAGGACGCCCGGGCGAGCGGCAGCTGGCGGACGATCGTCGCCCCGCCCGGCGAGCACCGGCCGCTCCACGCCGTCGGCAACGACATGATCGTCGCCCTGCTGAACGGCGCGCGCGCCGCCGTGGCCGACGCGCGGGCCACGGGTCAGACGGACCATCTCGTGGTCGTCCAGAACTGGGGCGGCCAGGCCGGCGCCCGGACCAACCACCTGTGCCTCGACCTGTACGACCTGCCCCAGATCCCGCACCGGATCGCCGAGGAGCTCGGCGGGGCCGCGCGCTACGTCATCCGCGAGGGGCAGTGCCCGTGGTGTCGCCTCGTCCGCGACGAGCCAAACCGGCCCGAGCGTCTCGTATGGCAGGACCGCGACACGGTTGCCTTCGCCCCATTCGCGTCGCGTTCGCCGTTCGAAGTGTGGATCGTGCCCCGCCGTCACGAGGCAGACTTCGGGCGGATCGGCGACGCCGACGTCGCGGCCACGGCGGAGGCGCTCCGCCAGGTCCTCGCGGCGCTGTCGGTGACCCTCGACGGACCGCCCTACAACCTCGTCCTCCACACGGCGCCCCTGCGCGAGCAGGTCGACGCCACGTACCACTGGCAC
>JBKJOK010000171.1:0-6005 GCA_046595595.1 Candidatus Limnocylindrales bacterium | reverse complement strand
AGTCTGGGCCGTGTCTCAGTCCCAGTCTGGGTGATCGTCCTCTCAGACCACCTACCGATCGTCGCCTTGGTGAGCCGTTACCCCACCAACGAGCTAATCGGACGCAGGCCCCTCCCGAAGCGCATTGCTGCTTTGAAGGTTCGAATGAACGAACCTCCACATGCGGTATTAGCCACCCTTTCGGGCAGTTATCCCCCACTTCGGGGCAGGTCACCTACGCGTTACTCAGCCGTCCGCCACTAACGATCAGAGCAAGCCCTGATCGTCCGTTCGACTTGCATGTCTCATGCACGCCGCCAGCGTTAATCCTGAGCCAGGATCAAACTCTCCGAAGTTTTGCGCAGCTTGCGCTGCGACGTTCATCCGAGGGTTCGACCACTCGCACATTCCATCACGGATTTCCTGTCACTCTTCAGTTGTCAAGGTGCAGCATCCGGGGCAAGACCGACCGCGGCGCAGACCCACAATGATGGGGCTTCGCCGCCGTGGTGTCAAACCTCGGCGACCCTCCGGATCCGAGACTTCGGTCCGGGCGTCGCGCTCCCCGGAGGGGCGCCACGACCGCGAATACTAGGGTCGCCTCCCGAGGGGTGTCAAACGCACCGTCGATGGGTTCCGGGCGGCCTCGGCCAGGCCCTCAGATCGGGCTGGATTCGACGAGCAGGATGAAGGCCGCGCCGCTCAGCCACGAGAGCAGGACGAGCTCGACGGAGGGCGGCGCCCCGAGCGGCCCGACGACGATCCCGTAGACGATCGCTCCGACCACGGTCGCGGCCGCGGCCTTTGCCAGACGGAGCAGGATCTCCCCGACCAGGTTGGACATCGGGCTCAGACGGCTCGCCGGCCCTGGAGGGCCCGGATCAAGGTGACCTCGTCGGCGTACTCGAGGTCGCCGCCCACCGGCAGCCCCCGGGCGATCCGGCTGACCACGTCGACAGTGTCTTCGAGGCGCTCCGCGAGGTACATCGCGGTCGCCTCCCCCTCGAGAGTCGGGTTGGTGGCAAGGATGACTTCGACGAATGGCTCGCCGGACCGCTTGGCTTCGTCGGCCCGGGCCAGCAGTTCGCGGACCTTGAGGCGGTCGGGACCGATTCCGTCGATCGGCGAGATCGCCCCGTGGAGGACGTGATAGAGGCCCTTGAACTCCGACGTCCGCTCGAGGGCGAGGACGTCGAGCGGCTCCTCGACGATGCACAGGCGGGTCTGGTCGCGCGCGGGATCACGACAGATCGGGCAGAGCGGCGCGTCGCTGATATTGAAGCAGCGATCGCAGAAGACGACCTTGTCGCGGACGTCGACGAGGGCGGCCGCGAGGATGCGGGCCTCGGCGTCGGGCGCGCGAAGGAGGTGATACGTCAGGCGCTGGGCGGTCTTCGGACCGATTCCCGGCAGCCGCGAGAACGCCTCGATGAGGCGCGCGACCGGCTCGATGAGCGGCGATGCCACGTGGCCGCCGACCTAGAAGCCGGGGATCTTGAGCCCGCCGGTGACCGCGGCCATCTTCTCCTCGGCCATCCGCCGGGACGCGCCGAGGGCGTCGTTGATTGCGGCCACGATCAGGTCCTGGAGCATGTCGACGTCGGACGGATCGACCGCGGCGGGATCGATCGTCACCGAGACGAGCTCCTGCTTGCCGGTCACGACCGCCTTGACCACGCCGCCGCCGGCCGAGCCGTCGACCTGGGCGACGCGCAGCTCACCCTCGATGCGGCCCATCTCCTGCTGCATCTGCTGGGCCATTCGCTGCAGGTTGCCCATGCCCATGTGTGCGGTCCTCCTGTCGGTGTCGGTGCGGTTCGATGAGTCTGGCGGAAGCGGCCGCCGCGTGCACGGCCGCGGTCAGGTGACCTCGCCGACGTCGGCGAGGTCGTCGGCGAAGATCCGGCGGGCCTCGGTGATGAGATCCGCGGCGCCGGTCGGGACCGCCGGGACGTGCTCGAGGTTGGTCGCCACGCAGCGCACGTTCACGGCCCTACCGAGCACCCGACCGATGCCCTCCTCGAGCATCGAACGGCGACGCTCGAGAGCAACCTTGAGGAACGCCTGGTCCTCGGGGAACCCGAGCGTGACGACGGCGCCATCGACGCTGACCGGGCGGCAGGCGGCGATGAGCGGCTTGACCGGCGGGCTCTGGCTGAGGACGGCGACGATCTCCGGCCAGGCGGCCCGGAGCTGGTCCACGCCGTCGCCGGCGGACGCCGGCGAGTCGGGTGCGGACGCCCCTGGAGCGGTTGCCTGGGCCGCGGGCTGTTCGCCGGCCACGACAAACGAAGACGCCTTCGGGCGCGCGCGCTGGGCATCCGCGGTGAGCTCGGGCGCGGGTTTGCTCCGTGACCGAGCCGACGCGGGCGGCGTGGCGGTGGGCGACGACGTCGCGGCGGGCGACGGCGGCGTGGCGACCTCGCGCGACGCGCGGACCGGTCCGGAGGCCGGGCGGGTCGCAGCGTCGAGGATCGCGAGCTCGAGCTGGAAGCGAAGACCGCCGACGCCGCGTCGCTCGGGATCGATCGCGGCCAGTCGGTGGGCCGCGGCGGACAGGAGTCCGCTCCGCGATCGGTCGCCGTCGGGCGAAATCGCGTCGGCCAGCTCGGTCCTGATCTGATCGACGACCTGGTCGAGAACGACAGCGACGTCACGACCTCGGTCGTCGAGCTCGGACAGGACGGCCAGCCCGGCGCTCGCGTCACCATCGACGAGGGCCCCGGCCAGGCGGCGGACCGCCTCGGCGTCGGCCAAGCCGAGCAGATCGCGGACCGACGACTCGTCGATGGTCGCGCCGGCCGTGGCGAGGACCTGGTCGAGCATCGATTCGGCGTCACGCATCCCGCCGGCCGCCAGGCGGGCGATCAGATGGACGGCTCCGGGCTCGGCTTCGACCGACTCGGCCGCCAGGATCCGGGCGAGCTTGCCCTCGATCTCGTCGACCGTGAGGCGCCGCACGTCGAACCGCTGGAGCCGCGAGAGGATCGCCGGCGGAAACTCCTGGGGATGGGTCGAGGCGAACATGAAGGCGACGAACTCGGGTGGCTCCTCCAGCGACTTGAGGAGGGCGTTCCAGGCGTCCTTCGTGATCTGGTGGGCCTCGTCGAGGATGTAGACCTTGCGCCGCAGATCGGTCGGGGCGTAGTGGATCCGCTCGCGCAGGTCGCGAATCGCGTCGATCCCGCGGTTGCTCGCGGCGTCGATCTCGATCAAGTCGAGGGCCCGGCCTTCACGAATCGCGACGCACGCCTCGCACACGTCGCACGGGTCGCCGTCGCGAAGGTCGGTGCAATTGAGGGCCTTCGCCAGAATCCGGGCAAGCGACGTCTTGCCCGTGCCGCGCGGCCCAACGAACAGGACGGCGTGAGAGACGCGGTTGGATCGGACGGCGTTGCGGAGGGTCTCCACGACCGCGCCCTGGCCGACGATCTCGGAGAACGTCTGGGCCCGCCAGCGCCGGTACAGGGCCTGGTGCGGGACGATCGCGGCCGACGCCGGCGCGGCGTCGGGACTCTCGATCAACGTCTGCGGAGCGGTCGAGCTCACGGCGCTCCTGTCGCGGGTCTGGTCGCCGTCGCGGGCCGACCGGAACTCCGGGCGACCCGCCCCGGGCGGATCTGGAAAGTGCCGTGCACCCACCGTCGTCCTGCGCTGCCTCGCGCCCTCCACTGGGAGCGGCTCGGACCAGGCCGTTCCGCGGCACCCGACGAGGATCGCTTAGTGCTGCTTCCTTCCGGACCTGACACGGTTCGCGGTTCGTCGCTGCGCGGGACCCGATCCTCAACGTCGCTCGAAGCGGCGGCCTGCAAGGACGCAGTCCTCGGGTGGGAATTCAGCCCTGCTGGAGCGGATTGCAGGTACAGGGCACCGCTAGTTCCCCGCCTAGCACGGCCCGCGAAGTCTAGCAGGGATGCCTTCACGAACAGCGAACCGGCACCCTCAACGAGGAGCCGCTGCTCGCTCTCGGAAGTTCCGAGGGCGAGCTCTGGTAGTCCATCGACATGACGATTTGGCGGAGAGGGCGGGATTCGAACCCGCGACGGGTTGCCCCGAACCGCATTTCCAGTGCGGCGCCATAGTCCACTAGGCGACCTCTCCCCCGAGAGAAATCGAGCCGACCGGCGTGACGCCGACCGGCCCGTGCGATGAGTGCTGGCGGAGAGGGCGGGATTCGAACCCGCGGTGCTTTCGCACACCGCTTTTCGAGAGCGGCACCATCAACCACTCGGACACCTCTCCGCGGCAGAGGATAGCAAAGGTCGGCGAGGAGGCCGACCCCGACGATCGTCCGGGTTGCCGGTCAGGCGATCGCGGTGACGCCGGCGAGCAACTCCTCGGCCTCGTCGCGGCGGATCCCGCTGACGACCCGGATCCGACGCTGGAGATCGGGATGCTGGGCCAGCTGGATCACGGTCCCGGCCGCTCCCTCGGTGTGGTTCGGCATCGCGAACACGAGGGCAGCGACGTCGCTCTCGAGGAGCGCCCCGACGCACATCACGCATGGCTCGACCGTGGTGAAGATCGTCGCGTCGGCCAGGCGCTCGCGACCGAGCTTGCGGGCCGCCTCGCGCAGGGCGACGACGACCGCGTGGGCCGTCGGGTCGTTCGATTCGATGACCCGGTCGTGGGCGCGCGCGACCATCGCCTCGTCGACGACGACCAGGGCGGCGTTCGGGCGCTCGCCGGCCGCGATCGCGTTGCGCGCCTCGGCCAGGGCCTCGCCCATGAACAGCTCGTAATTCATGCCTTCGACTATAGGCCCGTCGGGCCGCCCCCGCGTCGGGCCCGTGGTCAGCGTCCACCAGGTCGCCCCGCGTCCACGGTCGGGAGTACGATCCCCCTGCCATGACACAGCCACGCAGGATCGGAATTCTCACCGGCGGCGGCGACGTCCCCGGTCTCAACTCGGTGATCAAGTCGGTCGTCTACCGGGCGACCGAGATCGGCGACGAGGTCGTCGGCATCCGGCGCGGATGGGAGGGCCTGACCCATCTCCGGTTCGACCCCGAGCCGGACCCGCACTACATCGTCGGGCTGAACCGGACGAACACCCGGACGATCGACCGGACCGGCGGGACGTGGCTCCACACGTCGCGGACCAACCCCAAGAAGATGAAGGCGTCGGCGGTGCCCGCCTGGCTCGACCCGGCGAAGGTTGCGGCGATGACCACGGGCGACGGCGTCGTCGACCTGACTCCGGTCGTCCTCGACAACATCGCCCGCCTCGGGCTCGACGTCCTGGTCACGATCGGCGGCGACGACACGCTCAGCTTCTCACGCGTCCTGTTCGACGAGGGTGTGCCGCTCGTCGCGATCCCCAAGACGATGGACAACGACGTCGCCGGGACGGAGTACTGCATCGGCTTCTCGACCGCGATCACGCGGGCCAAGGAGCTGATCAACCGCCAGCGGACGACGCTCGGCTCGCATGAGCGGATCGGCGTGTTCCGGATCTTCGGCCGCGATGCCGGCTTCTCGGCGCTGTACACCGCCTACGTGACGTCGGCCCGGTGCGTGATCCCCGAGGCGCCGTACGACCTGGATCGGCTGGCCGAGGTCGTGGCCGCAGATCGTGAGGCGAACCCGTCGCGCTATGCGGTCGTCGTGACCGCGGAAGGCGCGATCTGGAAGGGCGCGCAGATGCAGGACGTCGGCGAAGCCGACATGTTCGGCCACCGCCACAAGGCCAACGTCGGTGAAGCCCTGGCGGCCGAGCTGAAGAGCCGGACGGGGATCGAGTCGGTCGCGTCCGAGCTGACGTACGACCTCCGATCGGGCGAGCCCGATGCGCTCGATGCGATGGTCGCGACGACGTTCGCCAACATCGCGATGGACCTCGTCCGCGATGGGGTCACGGGCCGGATGATGGCGATCCGCGATGGCAAGTACGCCCATACCGAGCTGCCTGCGGCGGGCACGAAGGCGCGCCGGGTCGACCTCGCGGACATGTACAACGAGGAGCGGTTCCGACCGCGCTACGAGGGCAAGCTCGGCGATCCGATGCTCCTCGTGGGTGTCGGCGG
>JBKJOK010000126.1:0-10418 GCA_046595595.1 Candidatus Limnocylindrales bacterium | reverse complement strand
GCATCGATCGCGGCGAGCGCGATGCGGAGGCTCGTGGCCGTGTCCGGGTAGCCCGCGACGACGTACGGGATCAGGGCGACCCGACCGCCCGCCCGGGCGGCCGTGAAGGCGTCCGCGATCCGACGGGCGCCGGCGGTGTCGTTGGTCCCGGTGGCGGTCGTCACCGGTGGCGCGGCGGGCGCGGGTGGCGCGGCGGCGCGGGTGGCGCGGCGCTCACGAGCCGTGCCCCTCGATCCAGCGCCCGAACTGGGCGAGGTCCTTGTCGCCCCGCCCGGACAGCCCGACGAGGACGACGGACTCCTCCGGCCACGTCCCGGTCGCGAGGAGTCGGGGCAGGACCGCCAACGCGTGGGCGCTCTCGAGCGCCGGCAGGATCCCCTCGGCCCGCGACAGCCAGCGCATCGACTCGAAGGCCTCGTCGTCGGTGGCGGCCTCGACCTCGAGCCGGCCGGCCTGGGCGAGCGCCGCGATCTGCGGCCCGACGCCCGGGTAGTCGAGGCCCGCCGACGCCGAGTGCGCCTCGGTCACCTGGCCATCGGCGTCCTGGAGCATCATCGAGCGCGAGCCATGGAGGATCCCGGGCGTGCCGCCGGCGAGCGCCGCGGCATGGCGACCGGTCGCGATCCCCTCCCCCGCCGCCTCGGCGACCGCGAGCCGGACCGACGGCTCGCCGATGAACCGATCGAGCAGGCCGATCGCGTTCGAGCCGCCGCCGACACAGGCCAGGGCGAGATCCGGCAGACGGCCCTCGACGTCGATCACCTGAGCCGCCGACTCGTCGCCGATCCGACGCTGGAGATCGCGGACGATCGTCGGGTAGGGGTGCGGGCCCATCGCCGAGCCGAGCACGTAATGGGTCGTCTCGACGTTCGTGACCCAGTCGCGCATCGCGTCGTTGACCGCGTCCTTGAGCGTCGCCGTGCCACTGGTCACCGGCCGGACCTCCGCCCCGAGGGCCCGCATCCGGAGGACGTTCGGCTGCTGACGCTCGATGTCGACCGCGCCCATGAACACGACGCACGGCAGCCCGAGCAGGGCGCACGCCGTGGCCGTGGCGACGCCGTGCTGTCCGGCCCCGGTCTCGGCAATCACCCGGGCCTTGCCGAGTCGGCGAGTCAGGAGCGCCTGGCCGAGGGCATTGCTGATCTTGTGGGCGCCGGTGTGGGCGAGGTCCTCGCGCTTCAGGTACAGCCGGAGCCGATGGGGCAGTCGGGCGGTCGGTCCGAGGGCCACGGCTCGCTCGAGGGCCTCCGAGGCGAGCCGGTCAGCGCGGTACAGGGCCGTCGGGCGGCCGGCGTAGCGGGCGAGGAGCTCGCGCAGCTCCGACCAGAAGACGGGGTCGTGGCGGATGGCCGCATACGCCGCTTCCAGCTGCTCGAGGGCGGCCATCAGCGTCTCGGGCACGTAGCGACCGCCGAACTCGCGCTCGGTGCCCCAGCGACCGGCCGCGTCGGCGGTCAGAAGGCCCTCGGCGACCGGGGTCGGGCGGACGGCGAGGTTCGGCCGGTCGAGGCGAGCGGCGCGGGCCCGCTTCACGTAGAGGGCGACGCGCAGCGGATCCTTCGTCGGCCGCTGGCCGGCGACCCGCGGGCGCTCGGTACCGGACGCCGCGTCCACGCCGATCGCCGGGATGTCGCGGAGGGCGCCCGCGACGTTGGCCGGGTCGAGGCCGCCGGCGAGGATCACCGGCACCTCGCGGGCAACCGCCCGTGCCAGCTCGGTCGCAATCCGCGTCCCCGTGCCGCCCGGGTGCGGGCCGCCGGCCGCGTCGAGCAGGATCCGTTCGACGCCCGCATCGCGGTAGACGCGGGCCCGCCCGACGACTGATGCCGGATCGTCGTCGGAGGCGACCCGCAGCGCCTTCCAGACCGGCCGGCCCGCAGCGGCGACGTCTCCAACCGGCTCATCTCCGGAGAACTGGACCGCGTCGGGATCGAGGGCGGCGACGATTTCGTCGATCCGCCGGCGGCCGGCGTCCGCGGTGATCGCGACGATCCGGGGAGGAATGATGGCGAGCGATCGGGCGACGCGGGCGAGGGCGACCGCCTCGTCGAGATCGAGGGCGCGCGGCGTACCGGGCACGAGGTTCAGGCCGATCGCGTCGGCCCCGGCCCGGACCGCCGCGAGGATGCCCTCGGCGTCGGTGATCCCGCAGACCTTGACGATCCCGACGGTCGCTGCCTGGTTTGACGGATCGCTTGGGAGGCGGCCGGCATTGACGAAGGTCCGGGCGGCGGCCTCGGGATCCGCCGAGCGCACGAGCGCCTCACCAACGAGTGCGGCATCGAAGCCGACGGCACGCCAGGCGGCGACGGTGGCCGGGTCGCGGACCCCGGACTCGGCGACGACGAGGCGGTCGTCCGGCACGAGCGCCCGGAGCCGGATCGCGCGCTCGGTGTCGACGGCCAGCGTCCGCAGGTCGCGATTGTTGATCCCGATCAGGCGAGCGTTCGTCTTCAGCGCTCGCTCCAGTTCCTTCTCGTCGTGGGCCTCGACGAGCGGCTCGAGCCCGATCTCGAGCGCCCGATCGACGAGGCCGGCCAGGCGCTTCGCCGGGTGGAGGACAGCGAGGAGCAGGACGAGGTCGGCACCGGCCGCCCGAAGATGGGGCAGCTGGATCGCCTCGACGACGAACTCCTTGGCGAGGACCGGGATCGCGACGGCGGCGCGGACGGCCCGCAGGTCGTCGACCGAGCCGCCGAACCAGTGCGGCTCGCACAGGACCGAGATCGCGGTGGCTCCGCCGGCCTCGTAGGCCCGTGCCCGCGCGACGATGTCCTCATCCGGGGCGGCGATGTCGCCGGCCGAGGGCGATGAGCGCTTGATCTCGGCGATGAGGTGGAGGCCGGGCGCGGCCAGCCGAGCGAGGATCGGTCGCGGCGGCGGGGTCGCCTCGGCGATCGCGAGGTGCTCGTCGAGGGTCAGCCGGCCCATCTCCGCGCGGATGTCGACGCGGCGGCGCTCGGCGATCTCGTGGACGACGTTGCCCTTGCCGTTCGTCGCGGTCGCGAACCGGTCGGCCGCATCCGGGCTGTCGTGTCGGGGCTTCGCCGGGGGCCGGCGCTCCAGGTCGGGACGGTGGTCGAGCGTCATGCCCGGGCCTCTTCCTGGACCGGGCGGGCGGCCTCGGCGGCACGTCGCTCGGCGCGGAGGTTGGCAAGCAGCTCGGTGGTCAGGCCGGCGTCGATCGTCAAGGCCGCCCGGTCGATCCCGGCGGCGAGATCGTCGACGACGCCGGCGACGACGAGTGCCGCTCCGGCGTTCAGCAGGACGACGTCGCGCCGGGCTCCGGGCTCGCCGCGCAGGACCGATTCGACGATCCGGGCGTTGTCCGCCGGCGACCCGCCGGCCAGCTTCGCGTTCGAGGCCTTCGTCAGCCCGAGCGCGACCGCGTCGACCGAGCGGACCGTGACGCCTTCGGGTGTGATGTCGTGGATCGTGCCCGTCCCGTCGAGCGGCAGCTCATCGATCCCGGCCCCGCCGACGACGAACGCTCGATCAACCCCGAGCCGATGCAGGACGGCGGCCAGGCGTTGAGCGGCGACCGGATCGGCGACCCCGACCAGCTGGCGACGGGCACCGGCGGGGTTCGTCAGCGGGCCGAGCAGGTTGAATGCAGTCCGAACACCGATCTCGCGGCGGGTCGGGCCGGCGTGCTTCATCGCCGGGTGGAAGCCCGGCGCGAACAGGAACGCGAAGCCCGTGTCGCGCAGTGCCGCCCCGGCCGAGGCTGCATCGTGGTCGATCCGGACGCCGAGCGCGTCGAGGACGTCGGCCGAGCCCGATTGCGAGGTCACCGCCCGGTTGCCGTGCTTGGCGACCGGCACGCCGGCGGCGGCGACCACGAGCGCCGCCGTCGTCGAGATGTTGAACGTCCCGCTGCCGTCGCCGCCGGTCCCGCACGTGTCGACCGCCCCATCGGGCGCATCGACCCGGATCACGCGCTCGCGCATCGCCGCCGCGAATCCGACCAGCTCGTCGACGGTCTCGCCGCGCATCCGGAGGGCGACGAGAAGGGCTGCCAGCAACGCCGGCGACGCCTCGCCATCCATCACCGAGCCCATCGCGTCCCGGGCCTCGTCGACGGTCAGGGTGCGGCCGTCGACGACGGTGCCGAGGGCGAGGCGGACCTGGTCGCTCATCGGGTCGTGCCCACGGCGGCCGGCCCTTCGGCGATGCCGGCGGTCGCGAACGAACCGGTCGCATCGTCGAGGAGCGACGCTTCCCCTTCACCGGCCTGGCGCAGGAAATTGGCGAGCAGGTGCGGGCCCTCCGGCGTGAGCACGGACTCGGGGTGGAACTGGACGCCCTCGAGCGGCAGCGCGACGTGGCGGATCCCCATGATCACCCGGTCGACCTCGCTCATGGCCGTGATCCGGAGTTCCGGCGGGAGGGTCGCCCCGTCAACCGCGAGCGAGTGGTAGCGGGCGGCCTGGAACGCCGGCGGCATCCCGGCGAGGAGGCCCGCCCCGTCGTGGGTGACTTCCGACGCCTCACCGTGAACGAGGGTCGGGGCGCGCACGATCGTCGCCCCGAACGCGGCCGCCATCGATTGCATCCCGAGGCACACGCCGAGGAGCGGGATCGCTCGTTCGCGGGCGACCTGAATCGAGTCGACCGAGACGCCGGCCGAGGTCGGGTCGCCGGGTCCGGGCGAGACGACGATGCCCCGGAGCTCGGCGGCCGGATCGTCGGCGAGGGCCTCGATCCCGGCCCGATCGATTGCGTCGTTGCGCAGGACGCGGACGTCGGCGCCGGCGGCCTGGAGGGCCTGGACGAGGTTGAACGTGAAGCTGTCGTAGTTGTCGATGACGAGGATCATCGCGGCGATCCGACCGGCGGCTCGCTTGGCTCGGCCGGCTCGCCGGGCCCGGCGGCGCCCGAGCCCGAGACGACCGACCCGGCGTTGGTGCCCGATCGCGAGCGCGGCGCATCGGCCGGCGCGGCGGCCAGCTCGATCGCCCGGCGGAGGGCCGCGGCCTTGTGCTCGGTCTCCTCGAACTCCTTGTCGGGCACCGACGCCGCGACGATCCCGGCACCGGTGTGGATGTGGGCCTGACCCTCGCGCAGGACGGCGCTCCGGATCGTGATCGCCGTGTCGAGGTTCCCGTCGTAGCCGAGATAGCCGACCGCCCCGCCGTACAGCCCGCGCCGCTCGCCCTCGGCCGCCGCGATCAGCTGCATCGCCCGGACCTTCGGTGCGCCGCTCAGCGTCCCGGCCGGGAAGACCGAGCGAAGCGCCTCCAGCGCGTCCAGGTCCGGCTTGAGCCTTCCCTCGACGTGTGACACGAGGTGGAGGACGTGGCTGTACTTCTCGACCTCCATGTACTTGCTGACGGTGACGGTCCCCGGCCGCGAGACCCGCCCGAGATCGTTCCGTCCGAGGTCGACCAGCATGATGTGCTCGGCTCGCTCCTTGGGGTCGCGCTGAAGCTGCTCGGCGAGGATCTGGTCCTCGCGCTCGTCGGCGCCGCGCGGTCGGGTGCCGGCAATCGGATGGGTCGTGAGCTTGTCGCCCTCGACCTGGAGGAGGAGCTCCGGGCTGGCCCCGACGACCTCGAACGTCGGGGTCCGGACGAAGAACAGGTATGGGCTGGGGTTGACCCGACGGAGGGCGCGGTAGAGCGCGATGCCGTCGAGCGGCTTGCCCGTGGCCGGATCGAGCGGCAAGTCGAACGATTGGCGACGGGCAAGGACGACCTGGATCGCCTCGCCGGCGGCGATCGCGTCCTTGGCGACCTCGACCGCGCGGATGTACTCGTCGCGCCCGAGCGACATCCGGATGTCGGCCTCGCGGAGGCCCGGCGAGGCGGGCGAGGACGCGGGCGACGATGAGGCCGGGCCGGCGATCTCCGCCGCGCTCGGTCGGGCGGTCTTCTCGAGCGCCTCGAAGATGGCCTGCTCGGCGATTCGATAGCGACCCTCGAGATCGGGCGTCTCGGTGTGGAGCGACGCGATCGCGCTGAGCGTATGGGTCAGGTGGTCGAAGACGAGGACGAGGTCGGTCTCGATGAAGGCCGCCGTCGGGACGCCGACGGGGTCGCGATCCGGGAGCGGGACGGTCGGTTCGAACGCGTTCACCGCGTCGTAGGCGAGCGCCCCGACGGCGCCACCGGTGAAGCGCGGCATGCCCTCGGTCGGGAGGACGCGCCGGCGCGGGACGAAGCGGCGGATCGCCTCGAGCGGATCCGGCGCCTCCTCGGTGCTGACCGGGAGGTCAGGGCTGTACGACTCGACCGTCACGGGCCGGGTCTGCGTGCGGGCCATCCCGTCGCGGACCTCGAGGAGCCGGCGCGGGCCGACGCCGAGGAAGGAGTAGCGGCCCAGCCGCTCGCCACCCTCGACGGACTCGAGCAGGTAGGCCGGGGTGGCGCCGTCGTCGAGCCGCAGGAAGGCACCGATCGGGGTCTCGAGGTCGGCCGGCCGGGTGGCGCGCAGGAGCAGCGTGTCGGCGTTGCCGGCCAGGCGCTTCGTCTCAGTCAGGCTGAGCGGATCGGTGGTGCTCATCGTGTGCGGCCTCCGTGCGGCCGGTCCGGCCTCGGGCTCGTGGCCCATGGCATCCGGCCCCGGAATCAAGAAACGACCAATCGTCCCGGGACGAAAGGTCGAGCCTTCCGCGGTGCCACCCTCATTCGGCGAAGCCGCACTTCGTGACCGACGGGCGGTCCGTCCGCTTGCGCGGCGGTACCGATCGGCGCTGCCCTGTATCGCTGGCGCTCTGCGCCGGAGCCTACTGGGTTCGCGCCGCGTCGCCGCGTCGTTCGCCGTTCGGTCCGGAGGCTCCCGGGTCCATTCCTCGCCGTCGTCGCTCCGGTTTCCACCAGCCACCGGATCTCTGTGCCGACGCGCGACGGGTACTCGTCCCGTTCACAGCCCGCTCTTCATGATGTCGGCCCGGAGGATAGGCGCGTTCGCGGCGCAGCGTCAAGCGGAGGTCCGAGAACTGTGAGCACCCCACCGGCTGTGCCGGCGTGCCCGGAACGAGGCGAGCCCCGTCCATCACCGTGCCAGGTGGTCTCGCCCGTCGGCGTCTGGTTGCGTCCACGGCCTGGCTTGGCCTCGTGCGCTGATCGCCCCGGCCGTCGGGCGCTGATCAACCTGGCTGATCGAATGGGCGCTCGGCGCGCTCGTCCAGCAACCATCCTGACGCGATGGTGTCGGCATCGGTGGACCGCCCAGCGTGCTCGAGGTCGAGCTGATCAACGTCCCTGATCAACGGCCCCAACACGCGGGCGTCTCGCCATGGCTCCGACGGGCCGATTGGGATCGAGAGCCTGACGGGCGGGACGGCAAACAGGGCGAACATCGCGACGGCGATCGAGGCCCGCAGGGCTCGAGTCACGAGTTCCCTGAGGATGACAAGCCCGATCAGGATGCTTCCGTCTCAGATGTTCGATCTCGAGGGTTCCCGGCCCGGCGGGGCGACGTCTCGAAGCCAACGCATTCGCGTACGGGCAGTGTCGGGTAGCGCGGAAATTGATCGTCGGTCCGGGAACGCTTGCACAGGACGAACCGCGAACCGCGGCCCGTCACGATGAGCCTCGCATGCAGACAGCGAGAGCACATCCCGGCGCTCGGCGGGATTGCCGATCGGGACGGCTCGTCGGTCACCAGACCCAGCCCGGCAGGGCCTCCAGCTCCGCCGCCTGATCTGGATCGAGTGTCCCGGCCCGGTGCCGGCCCCGATAGGTCCTCTCCCAGACACCGAGCGGGAACCCGTCACCCGCGGTTGCCTCCGGCGGGAAGGGCAAGGCGGCCACGCCGGCGCCGAGCGCCTCCTGAGCGAACCACATCCCCGCGTCGAAGAACCCGTCGACCGCCCGCCAGCGGCCGGCATCGTCCTGCTGAAGCGACTCGCGATCAAGGAAGCACCATGACCAGTCCTGGCCCTCCTCGAGGGTCCGCATGATCGGATGGGCGGTCTCGTGAAAGTGGGCCGTCGCGTGCTTGTTCGGGCTCGTGTCGCAGCAGGCGGTGTTGCCGCAGGTCCGGCACTGGCGGAGATGGAGCCAGTCGGAGCCGATCGCGACACAGGCCGCGCAGACGTCCGCGCCGGACCCGACATCGGCGACCTGATCGAGGTGACTGCAGGTGGCGCGCATGGGCGGACCGTACACCGCTCCCGCGTTCGGCGCCGGACGGGCCGGAACCCGCCCCGATTGGCACCCGATTGCGATTCCTCGGTATTCTCCCCACTCGTGCCGGTCACCCAGATGCCGGCCTCGCCGGGGAGTCCAATGCCCGATTTGATCATCGCCGAAGGCCTCGTGAAGATCTACAAGGGGCGCAAGTCGGAGGTCCGCGCCCTCGACGGCGTCGACCTCGCCGTCGGCCAGGGAACCGTCTTCGGCCTGCTCGGCCCGAACGGGGCCGGGAAGACGACGGCGGTCCGGATCCTGGCAACGCTCCTGAAGCCAGACGCAGGTCATGCCACGATCGCCGGCCACGATGTCGTCCGCGAGCCCGATGCGGTCCGCCGGCTGATGGGCCTGTCCGGCCAGTACGCCGCCGTCGATGAGAACCTCACCGGCAGCGAGAACCTCTGGCTCTTCGGCCGGCTCTACCAGCTGTCGTCGACCGAGGCCCGCAAACGGGCGGACGAGCTGCTCGGCCAGTTCGACCTGCTCGACGCCCGCGACCGGGTCGTCAAGACCTACTCGGGCGGGATGCGCCGCCGCCTCGATCTGGCCAGCGCCCTGATCGGCCGGCCGCGTCTCCTGATCCTCGACGAGCCGACGACCGGCCTCGACCCGCGCAGCCGGCTCGGCATGTGGGACGTGATCCGGGGCCTCGTCCGCGACGGCGTGACGCTTCTCCTGACGACCCAGTACCTCGAGGAGGCCGACGAGCTGGCCGACATGATCGCGGTCGTCGACCACGGCAAGATCATCGCCCGGGGCACGGCTGACGAGCTGAAGTCGCAGGTCGGTGGCGAGCGGATCGAGGTCGTCGTCCGCGATCGGGCGTCGATCACGGCGGCCCAGGAGCTGCTGGCTCGCGATGCCGGCGGCGACACGACCCTCGACGAGCACACCCGCAAGCTGACCGTGCCGGCCCACGGCGGCGCTCAGACCCTGGTCCAGGTCGTCCGCGACTTCGACGAGGCGGGCATCCACATCGACGACATCGCCCTGCGCCGACCGACGCTCGACGACGTCTTCCTGGCCCTGACCGGGCACGCCTCGGTCGACGAGCCGGCAACCGGAGCGCCGACCACGGGGAGGGCTGCATGACCGCCTCGACGTCCATCGCGCCGCGCGGCGCCCCAGGTGGCGGCATCGCCAAGGCCGTGACCGACGGCCTCCTCGTCGGCTGGCGCAACCTGAAGCGTATTCCGCGCATCCCCGAGCTGGCGATCTTCGCGATCCTCCAGTCGGTCATGTTCGTGCTGCTGTTCGCGTTCGTCTTCGGCGGCGCGATCCCGATCCCGGGCGGCGGCGACTACACCTCGTTCCTGATGCCCGGGATCTTCGCCCAGACGATCGTCTTCGCCGCGGCCACGACCGCGATCGGGATGACCGACGACGTCAACAAGGGGATCATCGACCGCTTCCGCTCGCTGCCGATGTCGCGCTCGGCGGTGATCACCGGCCGAACCTTCTCGGACGTGATCTATAACGCCGGCATCCTCGTCGTCCTGATGGTCACGGGCTTCGTCGTCGGCTGGCGGGTCGAGAGCATCCCGGCCCTCGTCGCGGGCTTCCTTCTGCTCCTGGTCTTCGCCTACGCGATGGCCTGGCTCGGCGTCTGGCTCGGGCTCATGGTCCCGACCGTCGAGGTCGCCCAGCAGGTGATCTTCACGGTCCTCTTCCCGATCACCTTCATCTCGAACGTCTTCGTCCCGCTCGAGACGCTGCCCGACTGGCTTCAACCCTTCGCCGAGTGGAACCCGACCTCGACGCTGACGGCCGGACTGCGCGAGTTGTGGGGCAATCCGAATCCGGCGACGTCCGGCAGCCTGGCAACTCAGGAACCGATCCTCGTGACATTGGGCTGGGTGGTCGTGATCATCGCGATCTTCGGCCCGCTCGGCGTCCGTCGCTACCGCTCGATGAGCCGCTGATGAGCGACGAGGACTTCCTGGGCAGCGTGGGGGCGGGCGCCGGCGCCGCCCGCCGGCCATCGCGGCGCCCGCCCGCCGCCGGATCCCGCGCGGCCGATGCCGCAGCCGCCGGACCGGCCCCCGACGGCCCGATCGTTCCCCGCAACCAGGCCGAGCCGGGGCCGGCCAACGCCCGCTGGCGGGCGCTCCTCGACGAGGGCAGCCCGATCCTCGCCGACGGCGCGATGGGCACGATGCTGTTCGCGTCCGGGCTCCAGTTCGGCGATCCGCCCGAGGCGTGGAACGTCAGCAACTCGGAGGTCGTCCGGCGGATCCACCGCGGCTATCTCGACGCCGGCTCGCGGATCGTCATGAC
>JBKJOK010000048.1:0-4780 GCA_046595595.1 Candidatus Limnocylindrales bacterium | reverse complement strand
AGGCCTTCCTTGCCCGGCAGGATCTCGACGAACGCGCCGAAGCCCATGATCCGGGTGACCTTGCCGAGGTACAGAGCGCCGACCTCGACTTCCTTGGTCAGGCTCTCGATCCACTGGATCGCCTTGCGGGCGTTATCGCCGGAGACCGCCGCGATCTCGACGGTGCCGTCGTCCTCGACATTGATCTCGGTCGACGTCTCTTCCTGGATCTTGCGGATCATCGATCCGCCCTTGCCGATGATCTCGCGGATCTTCTCCGGGTTGATCTTGATCGTGGTGATCCGCGGCGCGAAGTCGCTCATCTCGCCACGGGCCTCGGGCATGACCTCGGTCATCTTGTCGAGGATCTCGAGCCGGGCCGCCAGGGCCTGCTTGAGCCCTTCGCGGATGATCGCCTCGTTGATCCCCTGGACCTTGATGTCCATCTGGAGAGCGGTGATCCCGTCCCGGGTGCCGGTGACCTTGAAGTCCATGTCGCCGACCGAGTCCTCCTTGCCGAGGATGTCGGTCAGGACGACGAACCGGCCGTCGGGCTCGCTGATCAGGCCCATCGCCGCACCGGCGACCGGGGCCGAGATCGGCACGCCGGCGTCCATCAGGGCAAGGGTCGAACCGCAGGTCGAGGCCATCGACGTCGAGCCGTTCGACGACATGCACTCGGACACGAGGCGGATGACGTACGGGAACTCCTCGGCGGTCGGAAGGACCGGGATGAGTGCCCGCTCGGCCAGGTTGCCGTGACCGATGTCACGACGGCTCGGGCCGCGCATCGGCTTGTTCTCACCGGTGCTGTAGGGCGGGAAGTTGTAGTGGTGGATGTAGCGCTTCTCGGTCTTGGGGCTGATCGTGTCGATCCGCTGGACGTCTGATGACGATCCGAGGGTCGCGCTGGTCAGGACCTGCGTCTCGCCGCGGGTGAACAGACCGGAGCCGTGGGTGCGCGGCAAGAGGCCGACCTCAACGGAGATCTGGCGGAGCTCCGTGGTGCCGCGGCCGTCCATCCGGATGCCCTCATCGAGGGCCAGGGTGCGACAGGTCTTCTTGTAGACGAGGCTCCACAGGTTCTTGCTCAGGCGGGCCTTGCGGCGGGCCGCCTCGAGCTTGGTCTTGGCCTCGTCCTTCGAGGAACGATTGGCCCGGACCGCGTCCGAGATCTCGCTCTTCGCGCTCGCGATCCGGCCCGGCAGGTCGGTGGCGAAACGGAGCAGCAGGTTGGCGGTGGCCTCGGCGTCCGGCAGGGCCCGGTGGCTCTGGGTCAGGTCGATGCCGAAGAAGCTCGCCAGGGTGTCCAGCTTGTAGTTCTGGAGGTCCGGGTAGCCCTCGCGGGCGATCGACAGGGTGTCGAGGTAGCGGCCCTGGTCGTAGCGGGCCGCGCCCGCCTCCTCGAGGAAGCCGAGGTCGAAGATCACGTTGTGACCGACGACGAGGGCGTCACCGATGAAGTCGACGGCCTGCTTCGCGGCGTCGGCCGCGGACGGAGCCTTGGCGACGTCCTTGTCGGTGATCCCGTGCATCTGGTTGCCGAGGATCGGCTGCGACGGCTTGACGAACGTCGACCAGCGGTCGCTGATCTTGCCGCCCTTGACCTTGACGACGCCGATCTCGAGGAGGTCCGACATCTTCGGGTCGGTGCCGGTCGTCTCGACATCGACGATCGCAAACTCGCGCTTGGCGTCAACGGCCGCGACGAAGTCGAGGACCGAGCCCGTGCCCGGCTCGAGGTACGGGGTGCGCTTGGGCTTGCCGACCGCCTCGCGGAGCTGCTCCTGGATGTCGATGAGCGGCTGGAGGGCGCGGTGGCCGAACAGGATCGCCTCGGCCATGACGTCCTCAGGCAGGAGCTTGGCGCCCGCCTCGACCATCATGATCGCATCGCGTGTGCCGGAGACGATCAGGTCGAGCTCCGAGTCGGCAAGTTCACTGAACGTCGGGTTGACCACGAACTCGCCGCCGATCCGGCCGATCCGGACCGCGCCGACGGGGCCGGCGAACGGAATCTCGCTGATCGTCAGGGCAGCCGACGCGGCGATCGTGCCGAGGACGTCGGGCTCGTTCTCCTGGTCCGTCGAGAGGACGGTGATGACGAGCTGGATATCGTCCTTGTAGCCCTCGGGGAAGAGCGGCCGGATCGGGCGGTCGGTCAGGCGGGCCGCGAGGGTGGCCGCCTCCGAGGCGCGCGCCTCACGCTTGATGAAGCCGCCCGGGATCTTGCCTGCGGCGTACATCCGCTCCTCGAACTCGACCGTCAACGGGAAGAAGTCGAGGCCGGGGCGGGGGTCGGACCGGTTCGCGGTCCCGAGGATGAAGGTGTCGCCGTAGCGGACGGTGACGGCGCCGCCGGCGAGTCGGGCGAGCTTGCCCGTTTCGATGGTCAGGGTCTTGCCACCGAGCTGTGTCTCGAATGTCTGAGACAAGGGAATGTTCCTCCTTGGTCGTGGAGGAGGGTGCGACCTGTGGGCAGGTCAGCCGTCTCTGCGTGACTGAGCGTCGGATGCGAACGGACCCCGGATGTCCCGGGGTCCCGTGCGGGTGACGCTAGCGGCGGAGTCCGAGCCGTCCGATGACGGTCCGGTAGCGCGTGTTGTCCTTCTTGATCAGATAGGCAAGAAGACGACGGCGCTGGCCGACGAGCTTGAGGAGGCCGCGACGCGAATGGTTGTCCTTGGGGAAGCTGCGAAGATGGCCGGTCAGGCTCCGGATCCGCTCGGTGATGAGCGCGACCTGGACCTCCGGCGAACCGGTGTCACCTTCCTTGGTGGCAAACCCGGTCATGATCTCCTGCTTCTGTTCCCGCGCGAGCGGCACTCGTTCCTCCGAACACGAATTCTGTGTTGGTCTGTTCTTCTTTGACCGGCGAACGGTAGCACGGGGCACGCCGCGCGGGCAAACGACCGATCGGATCCGCGCCGTGCGGATACCCGCGGAGCGGACTGATCCACCCGGCGGATCAGATCCCCACGAACGAGCACGGCCGAATGTCAGGATCGGGCGATTCCGCGTGATCTGCTCCTCGACCACGCTCATTCGTCGCACCTTGATGCTCGCCGGGGATCAGGACCCGGGTCGCCTCAGTCGATCCTGGCGGAGAGCTCGATCCGGATCGACGGCGCGGCGGCGGCATCCAAGACGGTGACGGACCCGGGCCCCGGCCCGATCGCGAGGCTCGCGACGCGCCCATCCGGGCCGATCGCCCGGTACCTGCCGGGTGGCGGCAGGGCGACCGGCATCGGGAAGGCCATCCGGCCGTCGTCGCCGATCGCGCCGGCCATCGCGTACGGGCGACCGAGGAGCTGCTCGGCCGTCGCCAGATCGCCGGCGCTGATGGCCGCCCGGATGTCCGACGAGCGCACCTCGCGGCCGTCGAGGGCGAACGGCGGAACGACCACGACCTCGAATCCATCCTGATCGCCGAGCTCCGCGACGGCCGACGGGGTGCCCGCCCGGTCGTGGCCGAACGCGGCGTCCGGCGTCATCACGATTCCAACGAGCGGACAACGATCGAGGATGCCACGGATGAAGGCGTCGTACGTGGTCCGGCGCAGGGCGTCATCGAAGTGCTCGACCACGACGACCTCGACACCGGCCGCCGCGAGGCGCTCGAGGCGCTCGGCCGGGTCCATCAGCAACGGCGGCGCATGGCCGAGCAGGACGGCGTCAGGATGGGCATCGAACGTGATCACCGCGGGTCGCGCGGCGCGGGCGCGCGCCTCCCGGACGAGGTGCTCGAGCAGCCAGGCGTGGCCGAGGTGGAGGCCGTCGAACACGCCGACGGCAACGAGCAGGGGCCCGTTGTCCGCGCTCAGCCCGGCGCGTCCGATGACTTGCCGCATCGGCTGGGTCAGGCCGGGGCTTCGACGCCGGACGGGGCGTCCATCAGGACCTTGTCGGGGGCGAGCCTGGTCCCGACCAGCCGGGCGATCGCGAGGAGGCGCCCATCCGCGTCGACGAGGCGGATGGGCTGATCCGCCGGCAACGGCTCGGTGCCGCTCGGGACGCCGATCGCCTGGCCCCGGGCGAGGGCGAGGAACAGCCCGTTCGGAATCGTGACGGTTGGCAGGTCGAGCCCGGCGTCGACGGGCAGGAGGGTGGCGGCGATCGCCTCGGGACCGTCGGCGGCGGCCGCCCGGATCGTGTCGAGATCGTGGGCCATCTCGAGGGTGAACGGGCCGCTCGCCGTCCGGGTCAGCGCCCCGAGATAGGCCGCCGATCCGACCGCCTCGCCCAGGTCGCGGGCGAGCGACCGGACGTACGTTCCGGCCGAGCACTCGACATCGACCACGGCCACCGGCTCGCCTGGCGTCGCCTCGTCCCACGTGACGAGGTCGAGGGCGTGGATCGTGACCGAGCGCAGCGCGAGCTCGACCGTCTGCCCCGCCCGGGCCAGCGCGTAGGCCCGACGGCCTGCGACCTTGATCGCGCTGAACGCCGGAGGTCGCTGCTCGATCGGGCCGCGGAAGGCATCGAACGCGGCTTCGACCGCGGCGCGATCGGGCGCCGGACCGGCGGCCGGCGTCAACGCGCCCTCCAGGTCGTCCGTCGTCGACGACGCGCCGAAGCAGACCGTCGCTCGGTAACGCTTGCGGTCGCCGAGGTGGTATTCGACGAGCCGGGTCGCCTTGCCGAGGAAGATCGGCAGGACCCCGCCCGCAAACGGATCGAGCGTCCCACCATGGCCGACCCGCTTGGTCGCGGCCAGCCGCCGGATCAGCCCGACGACGTCATGCGACGTGGGCCCGACCGGCTTGGCGACGACGAGGATGCCGTCGAGGCTCATCGACCG
>JBKJOK010000365.1:0-13957 GCA_046595595.1 Candidatus Limnocylindrales bacterium | reverse complement strand
CGACGAGGCGCCGAGCTGCTGGAGGATCCGGAGCTGGAGGAGGCCCGGGTTGTCGTCGAGCATCCGACCCGCGTTGGCCAGGCCGCGCAGGGCCGCCGTCTCGCCGCGGGCCCGCTCGAGCGCCGCCTCGCCCTCGCGTCGGGCGGCCACGATCCCGGCGAACGCTCGCTTCATCTCGGAGGGCACCATGACGTCACGGACGTCGACCCCGAGCACCTCCAGCCCGAGCCGGGCCAGTTCGCTCGCGACGGCCCCGCCGACCGCCGGCCCGAGCTCCGCCCGGGCGGCCAGGATCTCGTCAGCCGTTCGTCCCGCAAGCGCCTCGCGGAGCCCGGCGTGGAGCGCGGCGTACAGGGCGGCGACGTAGTTCTGGTCGCTGGTGATCGCGGCGACCGGGTCGGCGACGACATAACGGGCGGTCAGGCTGACCTTCAGGGCGACCCCGTCGGCCGTCAGGATCTCCTGGCCGGGCACCGTGATCGAGGTCGGCCGGCCGTCGAGGACGTGGATCTCGGTCAGGGGCCGGAATGCGATGTGGGTGCCCGGGTCGACGAGCCCGGCGAACCGTCCCTGGCGGTAGCGCAACCCGCGCTCGTAATCGTGGACCGTGACGACCGTGACCAGCGGCCGAAGGACCAGCGCTGCGATCAGCGCGACCAGGAGCAGGATGACGACGACTTCCACCGGTCCTCCGTGTTCAAGCGCACGCCCGGCGAGATCCGCCGATCGGCGATCGACGGCGGGCGGCGAGGGTGCCCATCGCGACGGGTCCCGGAGCGACGACGGAGGCCCGAAGCCTGCATGGTCATCGACCCGGTCGCCTCACGGGCCAGACCCGGTCGCGACGAGCTCAGTGCAGGAATCGAACCTGCCAATCCACAAGGCGGCCATCGCAGAACGGCTGCCGGCGATGCCGGCGATCCCCTGCCAGGATGCCTGCCAGGATGCTAGACGACCCCGCCGCTCGCGGCAACGCGACCCTCACCGCGGACGCCTCCAGCAGACTCCGGCGCTGTCGCTGCCGCCCGCCGGCGATCAGCGTGGCCGATCGGATCGCCACGTTGCGCGCTCGACCAACAGTGCCTCCGGGCAGGGCGGTGTCCGCGTCGGCACACAGTCGTGCATGTCCAGCGTCAAGCAGATCAACGACACTGATCAGCCGGCCGCCGGGACGCGCCCCGGTCCGGCATGGCGCGCAGCGGCCCGCCGCCAGACCCGGAAAATCGGCACGCGTTTGACAGCCGGACGGCCCACTCCGAGACTCCAGGTGACCGCCCCGGACCGCACCATCACCTGCGATCCCCAGCGAACCTTCAGATGCCCACGAAGGAGACCCATGTTCCGGATTCGCACGTTCTTCGCCCCGACCACCACGGTCCGCGCCCACTGCGACCTGCCCTGCGGCGTCTACGACCCCGAGCAGGCCCGGATCGAGGCCGAGTCCTGCTACAAGATCATCGAGAAGATGGCGGCCAACGACGACAAGACGTTCACCGCCCGGGCGATCGGGATCAAGGAGAAGCAGGCGGACCTCGCCAAGCACCACCTCGACGTCCTGTGGCACGACTACTTCAAGCCGGAGCACCTCGACAAGGTCCCGAATCTGCACGAGCTCTTCTGGAACGCGACCAAGCAGGTCAGCAAGGTCAAGGCCTCGACCGACCTCGCCGACGCCAAGAAGCTGCTCGAGATGATCGACGAGATCGACGCGGCCTGGAAGGCGACTGGCGGCGAAGGCAAGACGCGCGTCGCCGGCCGACCCGCCTGACCGGACACCCATGATCGATCCGGAGCCCCGTCCGACGACGGGGCTCCGTCGTGTCCGGGGGACGGGCCGCGCCCTGCCGCTCCGCGAACGGATCGGCGGTCCGTGGCGAGTCGCGGTGACCGAATCCTCGATGGCGCCGACGATTCTGCCGGGCGACTGGCTCCTGCTCGACCCGACCACCGCCCGCTGGCCGCGCCGGGGCACGATCGTGGTGATCCGCGAGCCCGACACGGATGTGCTCGCGATCAAGCGCCTCGCGGCCGGACCGGGCGACCGGGTCGACCTCGACGCCGGGCATCTGCTCCTCGCCAGCGACGAGGCGTGGCTTCTGTCCGACGCCCGCGATGCCGACCTGCTCGCGGCGGGAGCAGGCACGCCGATCGACTCGCGCCGGTACGGTCCGGTGCCGGTCGCGAACCTCGTCGGGCGGGCGTGGTTTCGCTACGGCCCGGCGTCGCGGATCGGACGACTCGGAGGTCGACCGGCGTAGCCCGCCGCCCGCGCCGCCCTCAGGCCGAGGTCGCCACGGCGGCGTCAAGGTCGATCCCTGCCGCCCGGACGTCCTCGGCGAAGGCCGCCTGGGCTTCCTCGGTCGGAGACCAGCGGGTCGGGAAGGCGACGAGCCGGTCCAGGCCGATCGCGGCGAACCCGGCGAGCACGTCCACTCGCTCCTGGCCGGCTGCCCGGACGTCCTCGTCCCGGACATAGAGCGAGAAGCGGAGGGTCGCCGGGTCGCGGCCCTCGTCGGCGCAGCGCCGCCGAACCGCCGTCATCCGCTCGGCGATCTCAGGCGCATCGAGGAAGACGTAGTTCAGCTCGTCGGCGAACTTGATCGCGTAGCCGGCGGTCCGCTTCGCGCCGTTGCCGCCGACGATGATCGGGATCCGCGGCTGCTGGAGGCCCTTCGGGACGTTGATCGCGTCGCGCACGTGGGCATGGTCGCCCTCGTACGTCGCGTGACCCGGCGCGAACATCCGGCTGATGACCTCAAGGTCGTCGCCGAACGCGTCGAGCCGCTCCCGGATCGGCGGAAAGCCGTAGCCGTACGCCTCCCACTCGTCCTTCTTCCAGCCGGCGCCGATCCCGAGCTCGAACCGGCCGCCGCTGATCACGTCGATCGTCGAGCTCAACTTGGCGGTGTGGGCCGGGTTCCGGAAGCCCGTGCAGACGACCATGTGACCGAGCCGGACACGGCTCGTGACCATCGCCAGGGCCGACAGGACGCTGAACGACTCGAAGGTGATCTCGTCGGTCGGATCCGGGACCGTGTGGAAGTGGTCGAAGACCCAGAGCGCCTCGAAGCCGAGATCCTCGGCCTGCCGGGCCAGTTCGACCGTTCGCGCCCAGGCCGACGCCGGCTCCCAGCCGTCGTACTCGCCCTTCCAGCCCTGCGGGGCCATCAGCCCGACCTTCATTCGATCCTCCGAGCTCCGTTCCCCTTCGCCTCTGATCATCCGCCGAACGGTGGAACCGTGCCTTGCATCGGCTTTCCGAGCGCCATACTCCAGTGATGACGATGTTCGACCCAAGCGCCCCGCTCGACCCTGCGCCCGAGCCGTGGGCCGACCTCCCCCAGCCGTCCGCCCGGCCCGGCCCGCCTTTCCACATGACCGACATGATCGCCGCCGAGCCGTTCCTCGCCGAACGGATCCTGGACCGGCTCTCGGACCCATCCGGACCGGCCAGCCGCCTCGCCGGGGCGATCGGGCAGGCAGCCAGCAGCGGCGCGCCGATCATCGTCACCGGCTGCGGAACGAGCGAGCACGCCGCCCAGGCCGTGGTCGAGATCCTGGGCGAGGGGCTGCGCTCCGGCGGGTTGCCCAGCGGACCGGCCACGATCACGTCGGCCCAGGCGTTCGAACTCGCGCTCGACCCGCCGACCGGCGGCCTCGTGATCGGAATCTCGCACGAAGGCGGCACCGCGGCCACGATCCGGGCCCTCGAGGCGTCGGCCGCGGCCGGGGCGCGGACCGCGCTGATCACCGGCAGTGCGGGTTCGCCCGCCGCATCCGCGGCGACCGAGGACATGGTCATCGCCACTGTCGAGATGGATCACGGCTGGTGCCACACGGTCGGCTACCTGTCCCCGATCATCGCGGCCGCGGCCGTCGCCGACGAGCTGGCCGGCCGAACGACCGACGCTGGGATCGTGCGCGACCTGCTCGCGTCGGGCGCGGCCGACGTGGCCGGCGCGGAGGCGATCGCCGCAATCCTTGGGGAGTGTCGGACGATCATCACGGTCGGGTCCGGGGCGGATCGGCCGGCGGCGCGCGAGCTCGCCCTCAAGATCGAGGAGGCGGCCTGGCTGCCGACGACGATGCGCGACCTCGAGACGTTCCTCCACGGCCACCTGCCGGCGATGGACGAGACGACCGGACTCGTGCTCATCCTGACCGACCGGGCCGATCGCGCCGCGCGGGTTGCCCGGGCCCGACAGGTGCTGGCCGCGGCGACAGCCGTCGGGATCCGTGCGGCGGCGATCGTGGGGCGCGACGTCCACGGCCAGCTCGACGGGGCGCTGACCCCCGCCGGGCGCCTGCGGGTCGACGAGGCGAAGTCGCTGCCGGCCCCGCTCGCGGCGCTCGTCGGCACGGCCACGACGCTCCAGCTGCTGACCGAGCGGATCGCCCGGGTCCGGGGCACGAACCCCGACCTGATCCGGCGCGACGACCCGGTCTACCTGGCGGCGGCCGAAGCGGCGGGCTGACGCGCCGCCCGCGCGGCGGGCTGACGCCGCGGGATGGGTCTGGGATCCCGCCCGGCGACGGACGCTGAGCCCCCTCGGTCAGACGAGCCGCGGGCGGGGCCTGGCCCGGCCCCGCCCGCCATGTCGTCCGAAATCGAACGCTCCCGACAGTCACCTGCATCCGGCGCGATCCTCCGAAATCGGTGTCCGATTCCGGAGGACCTGTATGGAAACAGGTGACTTCTGACGGCGTTCGATTTCGGACGATCACCCGGACAGCCGGTCAGGCGCGAACGCGTCGCTAGAACAGGGCCTCCGCCATCAGGTCGATCATGTCGAGGTCCCGCGGCAGGAAGTCCTGGAGCATGATCCGCTCGGCGCCGGCCTCGGCGAAGCGCGCCACCATCGCCCGTGCCTGAGCCGGGGTGCCCATCACCCAGCGCGGCTCGCGGGCGTCGATCCACTCGTCGCCGCCGGCCTCGTTGCCGAACGCCGCCAGCAGTGCGGCCTTCCGGCGCGCCAGCTCCGCCTCGTCGCGCCCGATCAGGACCCCGGCCATCACCGATCGGCCCATCGTGGCCGGGTCGCGGCCGATCGCCTCGCACGCGGCCCGCAGGTCGGCGAACGTTGCGGCGGCCTTGTCGGGCGACGTCGAGGACAGGTTGAACTCGTCGCAGTAACGGGCCGCGATCCGCATCGAGCGCGGCGTCCCCTCGCCGCCGGTCAGCAGCCGCGGCCGGACGCCGCCGCCCAGGAACGTCGGCCGCCCCGGCCGTGCCACGGGCTTGGGATGGAACGAGGCGTCCTCGATCGTGACGTGCGACCCGGCGAACGACCAGCCGTCGGGCTCGCCCCACAGGCCGTGGAGGACGGCGAAGTGCTCCTCGAGCATGTCGCCCCGGACCTTGATCTCGGGGAACGGCAATCCGAGCTGGCGATGTTCCGGCTCGTTCCAGCCGGCGCCCAGCCCGAACTCAACCCGGCCGCCGCTCATCTCGTCGACCGTGGTCACGACCTTCGCCAACTGGCCGACCGGCCGGAACGTGACGGGCGAGACGAGCGTGCCGAGTCCGATCGTCGTCGTCTCTCGGGCGAGGCCGGCGAGCACCGCCCAGGCATCCGTCGTCGGCTCACCGGACGGTCCCGGGAAGCTCTGGTAGTGGTCGGACCGGAAGAACGACTCGAAGCCGAGCGACTCCGCCCGCTGGACGACCGCCAGCTGCTCGGCGTACGACAGGCCCTGCTGGGGCTCGATCATCAGCGCGAAGCGCACGTTCTTCCTCCGTTGATCTGGCCGGAATCGATCGTCGTTGCAACCGCGACAGTCGCGGTTGACACGATGATTTCTCGGGACTAGATTATTCGTGTCATGCGAACCATTGAGCCGATCCCGCCCGATTCCGCCAAGGGCCCCTCGACCTCTCCCGCTCCGGACACGACCCTTGATCGGATCGTCCTCGAGCTCCAGGAGATGATCAGCGGTCTGCGCTGCTCGGGCACCGGCAAGATGGTGAAGCTCGGCATCAGCATGACGCACCTCCACATCCTGTGGCTGCTGGACCATCACGGCGACCTGCCGATGAGCCGACTGGCGGACCTTCTCGACGTGTCCCTGAGCAATGCGACGGGCCTCGTCGACCGGATGGAGGAGCGCGGAATCGTCGAGCGGGTCCGCGTCCCGGACGACCGGCGTGTCGTCCTCGTCCGGGTGGCCGCCGAGGGCATTCGCGTTCGAGACGAGGTCGAGGCGATGCGCCAGGACCGGTTGCGCGCCGTGCTCGGCCGGCTCGATCCCACCCAGCTCGAGCGGATCCTCGCCGCCACGATCGACCTCCGCCGGGCCGCCGCCGAAGAGATCGGCACCGACCACCTCGTCGCCCACACCCACCGGCACTGAACCCGGCGGCTGCCCGGCCCTGGCCCGCCGCCCACGTCACCCTGCCCGCGTCCCCAGGAGGATCACCGTGGAATCATTCCCCGTCGAGCATGACGGACGGACCCCGACGATCGAGGACGATCCCGCCCTCGGGCTGTCCCAGCGGGCGAAGATGGAGGTCCTCTTCGCGGTCCTCCTCGGCCTGTTCCTCGGCGCGCTCGACCAGACGATCGTCGGGCCCGCGCTGCCCACGATCGTCACCCAGCTGGCCGGCAACGACATCTACGTCTGGGCCGTCACGATCTACCTGCTGACGAGCACGATCAGCGTCCCGTTCTGGGGCAAGCTCTCCGATCTCTACGGCCGCAAGCCGATGTTCATGATCGGAATCATCATCTTCCTGATCGGCTCGGCCCTGTCCGGGCTCAGCCAGAACATGACCCAGCTGATCCTGTTCCGCGGGATCCAGGGCATCGGCGCGGGCTCGCTGTTCCCGATCGCGCTGGCGGTCATCGGCGACCTGTTCACGCCCGCCGAACGGGGCAAGTACCAGGGCCTCTTCGGGGCCGTGTTCGGGATCGCGTTCATCGTCGGCCCGCTCGTCGGCGGGTTCCTGACCGAGAACATCGGCTGGCACTGGATCTTCTACGTCAACCTCCCGGTCGGCATCATCTCGCTGTTCTTCATCTGGCGGCTGCTGCCGACCGTGAAGACGGCCCGCGCGACCCGCAACTTCGACTTCCTCGGCGGTGCCATCTTCACGGTCGCGATCAGCGCCCTGCTCATCGGGCTGACCCAGAAGGGCCAGACCGATCCCGCGACCCACCGCCTGTACGACTGGACCGACCCGACGGTCGGCGGCCTGATCCTCGCTGCCCTCGTCGGGATCGCCCTCTTCCTGTGGGCCGAGACCCGGGCGAAGGAGCCGATCGTCCCGCTCCAGCTGTTCCGCAACCGGACGTACGCGGCCTCGATGGTCGCGTCGTTCTTCGCGGCCTTTGCGTTCTTCGGGGCGATCATCTTCCTGCCCCGCTGGTTCCAGATCGTCCAGGGCTTCTCGCCGACCTGGTCGGGCCTCGCCGCCCTGCCGTTGATGGCCGGCCTGATCTTCAGCTCGATTGCATCCGGCCTGATCGTCGCCCGGACCGGCAAGTACAAGTGGCTCACGGTCGGCGCGATCGTGCTGATGGGCAGCTCGACCCTGCTGATGACCCAGCTCCGAGCCGACACGTCCCTGCCGGTCGTCTGGCTCTGGATGTTCATCGCGGGACTCGGAGTCGGGCCGACGTTCGCGGTCTTCACGCTGATCGTCCAGAACGCGGTGCCGTTCAGCCTGCTCGGCGTCGCGACGTCGAACCTGACGTTCTTCCGCCAGATCGGCGGGACCGTCTCCCTGGCGATCGTCGGCACGGTCTTCAGCAGCTCGTTCTTCGAACAGATCGGGCCGCAGGCCATCGCGTCCGGCGCCTCGCCGCAGTCGATGCAGATCCTGGGCCAGGCCGCCGCCACCGGTGCGCTCGACCTGAACCAGCTGACCGGAACCGGTGATCTCGCGACAGGCCTCCAGCAGGCGCTCCCCGCGCTCCCGGCCGCGGATATTCCAGGCATCGTGGCGGGCATCCACCAGGCGTTCAGCCTCGGCGTGGCCAACACGTTCTGGGTCGGCGTCGGGGCCGCGATCCTGGCCGCGTTGGCCGCGGCGACGATGCAGCAGCTGTCGCTCCGGAGCCGGAACCCAGCCCCGGCAACGGCGGCCGCCGAGGCGTCGACGCCGAAGGAGACCGGCCGGCCGGCCCTCCCCGCCGCCGACTGACCAGCGCGGAGCGTGCTCGGACCCCGGGTGCCTTCGGGCGGTCGGGGTCCTGCCGTGTTCCGGGGTAGGATCGGGTCGATGACGATCGACGGCCCGAGCTTCCCCATCGCTGCCGCGTTCCCGGTCGAGCTCACGGCGCCCGGGACCGCCGATGCCGAGTTCGTCGACGGCGGGTCGCTGGCCGACACGCCGGAGGGCGCGATGCGCCGGATCAGTCGCGGCGACCTCGACGTCCTGATCGCCCACACCCCGGCCGGCATCGTGGCCGTCGACGACCGCTGTCCGCACATGGCGGCGCCCCTGTCGATCGGCGTCCTCGAGGGGTGCGTGGTCGCCTGTCCGCTCCACGAGGGGCGGTTCGACCTGTGCTCCGGCGACCCGGTCCGGATGCCGACGACCGGCTGCCTCGATCCCGATGGGGCGTACGTCGCCACGTGGTCGCCGGCCGGCAAGGACCCCAAGACCGACCCGCCGGGCAAGAAGGCCGAGGCCCGACGACTGACGCGTGTCCGTCGCCTCCGCTACTACCCGGTCCGCATCGTCGACGGCCGGATCGAAGTCGCGCTTCCGGTCTGAGCCCGGTCCCGCTCGCCGCGGAGCGGCCTCGCTCGCCGCGGAGCGCAGCAAGGGCGCGCCGACTACCTGAGCTCGTCCTCGATCGTGAAGTCCTCGGGGTGGGCCTTCGCCACGTAGGCCGCGATGATCTCGCACACCTCGTCGGGGTCGTCGGTCAGCTTCAGCAGATCGAGGTCGGCCTGCGACACCGCCCCGGCGGGTATCTGGACGTCGCGCATCCAGTCGAGCATCCCCTGCCAGTACGCCGTACCGACGAGGACCACCGGGAAGTCGCGGATCTTGCCCGTCTGGATCAGGGTCAGGCTCTCGAACAGCTCGTCGAGCGTTCCGAAGCCGCCGGGCAGGATCACGAACGCGTCGGCGTACTTCACGAACATCGTCTTGCGGGCGAAGAAGTACTTGAACTCCACCCCCAGATCGACATACGGATTGATGCCCTGCTCGTGGGGCAGCTCGATGTTGCAGCCGATCGACAGGCCGCCGCCCTCCTGGCAACCGCGGTTCGCCGCCTCCATGATCCCCGGGCCGCCGCCGGTGATGATCGCGAAGCCGCGCTCGGCGAGGCGGTGGGCGATGCCCCGGGCCAGCTCGTAGTCGGGCGAGTCCGGCTTCGAGCGCGCCGAGCCGAAGATCGTGACCGCGGGCCCGACCGCGGCCAGCGCATCGAAGCCCTCGACGAACTCGCTCAGGATCCGGAGGGCCCGCCACGGGTCACTGTCGAGGAAGGCGGGCCGACCGCGGGCGGACGACTGGCGTTCCAGCAGCTTCTCGTCCTCGGTCCCGGTCGGCTTGCCCATCCGCTCGGCCGCGTCGTGGCGCATCACGATCCGGCCGCTCCGGCGCGCGGGTCCGCCCGGGCCGGCCTCGCCGCCCGACGGTGGTCCGGCGCCCTGGCCGGCATCGGCCTCGGCCGTTGGGTTCGTCGTCGTCGAGTCGAGCGGATCGTCCGCGGGTCGTTCGTCGTTCATGGGTCTAGGATTCCCCTGACAGGAGACAAGATGATCCGAGCTCGCACCATTCTGGCCATCATTCTCGTTGCGATCGGCCTCGTCTGGGTCGGCCAGGGGACCGGCCTGCTCGCCGGGCGGAGCTTCATGGTCGGCGATCCGCGCTGGACCGCGATCGGGGCGGTCTGCGTCGTCGTCGCGGTCGCCCTCGGCTGGCTCGAGATCAGGCGCCGCGCGAAGCCGGACTGAACCAGCGCTTCCAGGCGGTGTCGTCGCGTCCGGCTGCGACGTCGTTGCCGAACCGGACGAGCGGCAGCCGGAGCAGAGCCGGCGTGGCGAGCAGGCGCTCCACGATCTCGGCGTCATCGAGGCGCATGTAGCCGAGGCCGCCGTCGCGGTACGCTGCCGACGCCTCGTCGAGGAGCGCCCGTGCGCCAAGCTTGTCGGTGAACCGGCGGAGCTCGCCGCGGGCGATCGGCTTGCGGGTCAGGTCGACCTGGTGGATCTGGACGCGTCGCTCCTTGAAGAACCGGACGGCCGCCCGCGTCCCATGGTCGCGGTCGTGGCCGAAGATCTGGACGGTCAGGTCGGGCATCAAGACTGATCGTAGCGGCGCTCGGTCACTCGGGCCGGGTACCATCGGCCGGACAGGAGGTGCCCGGGTGACGGTCTGGTTCACGGTCAAGCTCGACGATCAGCCGGGTGCGCTCGCCCGGATGGCCATCGCGCTCGCGGATCGCGGGGTGAACATCGCAGGGATCGTCGGCATCGCCGAGGACACCGACGGCGAGCTGATGCTTGAGACGAGCAACGCCGCCGAGACACGAGCCGCCTTCGACGCCGCCGGGATCGCCTACGAGGCCCATGACGCCGACGGGGCCGACGGCTCGCCCGACCCGGGTCGGATGTCGATCGCGGACATCGTCGGCCGCTAGGCCGACGACCCACTCCCCGCCATGGCCGCCACCGATCCCGAGACGAGCGCCGCTGCCGCCCGCATCGACCTGCTCGAGGGCGCCGACGCTGTGGTCGCGGTCGCCAGCCGGATCGCCGAGCGCGGCGGCCGGATCCGGACGATTGCCACGATCCGGACACTCGACACCGATCCGCCCCAGTCCGAGATCGAGGTCGAGGTCGAGGGCCTGACGGCCGACGAGCTCCTCGACGCGCTCGAGGGCCTGCCCGAGATCCAGGCGATCCGCCGGACCCGCGCCCTCGCGACGATCTTCGGCAAGCGCGTGATCGTCGTCGGCGGCGGGGCGCAGGTCGCCCAGGTCGCGCTCGGGGCCGTGAGCGAAGCCGATCGCCACAACCTGCGCGGCGAGCGGATCAGCGTCGACACGATCCCGCTCGTCGGCGAGGCCAACATCGCCGCGGCCGTCCGGGCGGTCGCCGACCTGCCGCGCGCCCGCCTGCTCGTCCTTGCCGGCTCGATCATGGGTGGCGACATCTCGGTCGCGGCCGACGAGCTCCGCGCGGTCGGCGTCCCGATCATCGCCCTGAACATGGTCGGCTCGATCACCGACCACGTCGACCTCGTCGTCAGCGACCCGGTCCAGGCCGGGACGATGGCCGTCATGGCGATTGCCGACACGGCGTCCTTCGACCTCGGCCGCCAGAAGGGCCGACGGTACTGACGCTCGGCCCGTCACGCCCCGACCGGATGCCCCGTCTGCGGATCATGGATGTCGTCGACAGGCTGCAGTGATCGCTCCACGGCGCGACCGACCGGGCGCCCTCGCGATCGCCAGCGTGGTCTCGTGGGTCGTCGTCCTGCTCGCCTGGTTCTTCGTGAACGTGCTCTGGTCGTTCGCGCTTCCCATCCGCTGAGCGGCTTCGACCCGGCGGCGCGTCAGGACGCGGCGGTCGTCACCGACAGCCGGCCATCCTGCTCGGCGAAGTCCCAGACGTCGATCTCGGGCGGCGTGACCCCGAGCGTCGTGAGGGCCGTGCAGATCTGGCTCCGGTGGTCCGTGCCGTGGTGGAGCGCCTGGGCGAGGCGGATCCCGAGTGGGGCGTGGCTGTCGGTCCCGTCGTCGCGGCGGCGGACGACGTCGGCGTCCGGGTCGATGTCCTGGGCCACGATGGCCGACCACTCGGGTCCGTTCGCCTCCATCTGGGCCCGAAGCGCCGCGAGGTCCATGTGCTCCTCGTCGATCTCGGGCGTGCGCCCGCCGCTCAGGGCGAGCAGGTAACCGCAGTCGCCCCCGACGAGGTGGCGGAGCGTGTCGATGATCGATCCGTACGTGCCCGGCACCGTCGTGTCGAGTTGCGCGGGCTCGAGCGCGAGGCACGCGTCGAACACACGAAGGGATGCCCAGACGTGGTGCCCGAAGGCGTCGCTCAACAGTGGTCTGCTCATGCCCGAACCGTACCATCGCGATCGGTCAGGACGTGTCCGGAATCCGAGACAGGATCGACATCAGTCGGTCGTCCGGATCTTCCAGTACGCGTCCTTCTTCACGATCTGCCCGTCCCGGAACGTCCACAAGTCGCAGCCCCGGACCTCGATCCGCTGGCCGGCCGTCGACGTCCCGGACAACGTCCATTCCGACGCTCCGCGATCGCCATCGACGAAGTGCGCGTCTTCGCCATACCGGATGTCGGGGATCCCCGAGATTGGACCGCTGCGGCAGTGGCGGCCGTCTGTCCGTGTGGAGGTGCAAGTGTGACGAGGACGATCTCCAGCCCACTGCTTGCCGCGCTGACAGCGGTTGCGACCCTCGTCTCCGCATGTGGCGTCGAGTCACCGAGCAACGGAGGGCTGCCGACCCACAACGACCTCAACGGGTATCCGGCTGCCCTGCTCCAGGCGACGCTTGTGCGAGATGGCGCGTGCCTGTATGCCCAGAGCGAGGATCCACGTGGTCGTTGGTTGCCGATCTGGCCGTCAGGTTTCTCGCTGTCCGGCGACGTTGTGATGAGCCGAGGCGGGGCGGCCGCCAAGGTTGGCGACGCCGTGAAGCTCGGCGGTGGCGAGTATCACGAGAGCCAATACGACTTCCTTCGCACGCTCATGCCCGCGGACGTTCCGGTCGGATGTCGCGGCGGCGAGTATTGGCTGGTGGGCGAGGTCGTCCCGTAAGCCCGTGGTTTCCGACGCGTGGTGCGGCGTCGTACATGGGTTAGTCAGGGCGCGGGAGTGTCACCGAGCGGATCAGCGTGGGAGTCAAACAGTGACATTGTTCCGCCACCGACGAGGAACGCACCGATGAGCATGCCGACAGTCACTGGGATGCCCAGGATGCCCAACACCGCGAAGAGTGCCGTGGATGCAGCCCCGAGCATGAGACGCAGCTTGTTGGGGAGCGCCCGGAAGCTGGCCGTCGCGGCCAGAATCCCCGACGCGACAATGGCGGCGAGGAACCACGAGGTGACGTCGACGCCCACAACGGAGAACGCAAGAAGGTAACCGGCAGCCACCGCTGCGGCAGCCCGGCCGCCTCGCTCCATCAGGTCCGGTCGATGTTGTCCACTTGAGCCAGCGTCGACCAACATCGGTACTCCTTCGTCAGGCTTCAGGCTACATCCGCCGCGGTCGCCATGTCTCCTCGCCCTCGGCCGAAGGCTCAGTGCGTCGTGACGGCTCTCCGAAGCTCCTCCTTCTCGCACGGCGCGAATCCTCGGCGCGGGGTATCAGACTGATCGGCATGATGGAGCCGCTTCGGTCTCAGCCCTTCGGCTGCACCACCGCCAGGACGTTCCGGCTCGGGTCGATGAACCAGGCGGCCCACGAGTGACCCATGTCGGCGACGCCGTCCGTGGTGACCGGGTCCGGGGCCTCGTAGTCCTCGATCCTGACTCCGCGGGACCGGAGCTCTGCGACGGCCGCCCGGATGTCTGGCACGCGCCAGGCGAGCTGCGTCTGGCTGTCCGAGGTCCCGATCGTGCTGCGGGTGACGGAGATCTGCGTCCCGGCGCCGCACCGGAAGACGATCCGGTCGCCGTCGTCCTCGCGCAGGATCTCGAGCCCGAGCGTGTCGCGATAGAAGGTCCGGCTGGCGTCGAGATCGGTCGACAGCAGGATCGGGAAGACGGGGTGATCACCGAGCATTGCGCGACCTCTCTATAGATCCCTGGCGGTCGCCCAACGATCTCACATCGGACGGAGGCGGCGCTCCGGCATCCCCTCCTCGGATCGCGCGGCAAGGCCGGAACCTGTTCGATCCTGACCGGTGTCTCGCGCACGGCGTTGCATCGCACGGAGCGGCTTTGCTGGATCGCGCGGACGCTAGCGCGACTCGACCGCCGCGCGGACTTCGTCCGGGAGCCAGAACCAGCGGAGCGACTC
>JBKJOK010000366.1:0-15431 GCA_046595595.1 Candidatus Limnocylindrales bacterium | reverse complement strand
CGTGCCCGGCGGCGTGGTCAACGTCATCACCGGCCGCAAGGCCGAGCTCGTGCCGTGGCTGGCCGGCCACGTGGACGTCGACTCGCTCGACGTCTGGGGCGTGCCCGACGCGATGCGGACCGACACCGAGCTGACCGCCGCCGATGACATCAAGCGGATCGCCCGCCGTCCGGCCGGGGTGACCGATGCGAAGTTCGACTGGCTCGATGATCGCGCCGCGGAGCGCCCCGAGTGGATCGCCGCCTACCTCGAGATGAAGACCGTCTGGCACCCGATCGGGGTCTGAGACCGCGGCGTCGCGCCTGGCCGCGCGTCAGCGATCCACGCGCGTTCCGGCCACGACCAGCCCGACGAGGTAGGACGCGTTGCGGGTGACGTCGCGATAGGTTCCGGGACGGAGGCTGCCGCTTTCGTTGTACCGGGCCAGGAACCGCTCGGCGGCCTTCTGCCCGTCGCTCTGCCCGCGTCCGCTCGAGCTCGGGGTGAACACGATCGAGTCGAGGTAACGCCCGACCGTGTACTCCATGCCGGTCACGGTGGTCAGCGGCTGGTCCTCGAACCGGCGGGCCAGGTCGAGCAACTCGTCGTATATCACTCCGGCACGATACTGCGGGCAACGCCGGCTCGGCCGCGTCGGTAGGATCGACCCGTGGACCCCCTCGTCTTCGTCCTGGTCGCGGGCGCGGCCGTCCTCCACGTCACGTGGAACGTCCTGCTCAAGACCGCCGGCGACCCGTTGCGGGCGGCTGCGGTCGGGATGGCGACGGCGGCCGCAGTCATCTGCCCGACCGCCCTCGTCGCGTGGCTGGCGATCGGCCGGCCCACCGTCGGGGCCGAGACGATCGCGCTGTCGGTCGTGTCGGGTGCGCTCGAGGCGCTCTACTTCGCGTTCCTCGCGGCGGCCTACCGTCGGGGCGACCTGTCGCTCGTCTACCCGCTGGCCCGCGGCTCGGCGCCGCTCCTCGCGGTCGGCATCGGCGTCGTAGTACTCAACGAGCGGCTCGGCGCCCTGGGCTTCGCGGGGGTGGCCGCGCTCATCATCGGGATCCTCGCCCTCCAGCGACCGTGGCGATACCTGCGTGCGGCGGGCCGCGAGAGCGGGGGAGCGGCCGGATTTGCGCTCCTGACCGGGATCACGATCGCGTCGTACTCGGCCGTGGATCGGGTCGGCGTCCGGGGCACCGAGCCGTGGATCTACGCGGGCCTGATCTGGGCGAGCTGCACCGTGTTCCTGTGGGCCTACGTCTGGGTTTACCGGCGTCGGGCTTCAGCCGTCCTTGCGGTGACGGACGAGATGGGAGCCGGGAGGGGCGCATCCGATGCGCCAGCATTCTCGTCGCGACGGGCCGGGATCGGCGGCCTGATCACGCTCGCCGCCTACCTGCTGATCCTGATCGCGTTCACCGTCGCACCGCTGACGGCCGTCGCCCCGCTCCGCGAATCGGCGATCGTGCTCGCCTCGGGCTGGGGCGCATTCCGGCTGCGCGAGGCCGTCGACCGGGCGGACGCATTCCGCCGGATCGGCGCGGCCGGGCTCGTCCTCATCGGGGCCCTGCTGCTCGCGATCGACTGAGAATTGACGTCCGCCGCGGGCCGGTCCCGCGAGCTTGGGCGTCAGGGTCTCCCTGGGTCCACGCCGCCCGCCGACGTCACGGCGGGGTCACCGGCGCGACCCTGGCGGAACAGCGGCCGGCTGCCCCAGCGGGCATTGACAAGGGCGATGCCGCCGATCACGAGGATCGTCCCGATCACCGTCGAGAGGGACACGGGTTCGCTCAGGACGAGCGCTCCGAGGCCGATCCCGACGACTGGCAGGAGGTACGCCACCATCGACGTCCGGGTTGCGCCCCAGTGCTGGAGGATTCGGAAGTAGCAGAGATAGGCGAGGCCTGAGCCGAGCAGGCCCAGCCAGACCACCGCGAACAGCGCCTCGGGGACCCACGCGACCGCCAGCGGCGCCTCGAACGCGAAGGCCAGGCCGCCGGTCACGAGCAGGCCGAAGAACACCTGGAACACGGCCGGGATCATCGGCCGCAGGCCGTGGACATGGGCCTTCGCGTAGACGTTGCCGACGGCATATGAGATCGTCGCCCCGATCAGGGCCAGCTCGCCGACGGCGTTGGCCGAGCCGAGGTCCGCGATATCCAGCCCGACGAGGACGGCCACACCGAAGAACCCGATCGCGAGGCCGGCCACACGATTGACGGTGACCGTCTCGCCCTTCAGGAACAGGGCCGCGATGACGATCACGAAGAGCGGGACGGCGCCATTGATCACCGCCGCCAGCGACGAATCGACGGTCAACTCGGCGAACGTGATCAGGCTGAACGGGATCGCGATGTTGATCACGCCCATCACGAACAGGTGGCCGTAGGTCCGCGGATCGCGCGGGAGCGGCGCGCGAGCGGCTGCGACGACGATCGCGAGCAGGACGAGTCCGATCAGGAGCCGGAACATGATCAGCGTGAACGGCTGGAGGCCGTGATCGACCCCGATCTTGATGAACAGGTAGCTGCTCCCCCAGAAGAATCCGAGGGCGAGAAAGATCAGCCAGTCGATTCGGGAGCCGCGGGATGCCATGAGACCTCATGATACGGATAACTTGGCCTAGGATCATGGGCCAATCGACCGGGCAGGCCGGCAACCGCTGGAAGCCGATTCGCCAGCCGGCGTTTGCAGCAGGATGCTCGCCAACCATGTCGGATCACGGCAGGAATGCGCCCACGCTACCCTCGGCACATGGCCGTCCCTGCGGAACTGCTCGTCGATCGGCTGGCCGCCCTCGTTCCCGAGGCCCGAGCCGAGCCGGATGCGATCCGGGTCGTCCACGCCCCGGGCCGGGTCAATCTGATCGGCGAGCACACCGACTACAACGCCGGGTTCGTCCTGCCGGCGGCGATCGATCTCGGCGTCTCGATCGCCCTGCTTCCGAGCGACGACGACCGGGTCGAGGTGACGCTCTCCGAGACGGGCGAACGGGCCGGATTCGACCTCGCCGCCATCGGGCCGCGGCGCGAGGCGTGGATCGACTACATCGCCGGAGTCGCCTGGGCCTTGATGGCGGCCGGGCTCCCGACCCGTGGCTTTCGCGGGGTTCTTGGTTCGGATCTGCCGGCCGGGGCGGGACTCTCGTCATCGGCGGCCGTGGAGCTTGCCGCGGGATGGGCGCTCAGCGGTGGCGAGCGGCCCACCCTGGCCACGATGGACCTCGCCAGGCTGGCCCAGCGCGCCGAGAACGAGTACGTCGGGGTCAACTCCGGCCTCATGGACCAGTTCGCGGTGGCGTTCGGCCAGGCCGATCGGGCGCTGTTCCTGGATTGCCGGAACTTCGAGCATCGTGCCGTCCGGCTCCCGATCGGGACGACGCTCGTGATCTGCCACTCCGGGTCGCCACGTCGCCTGGCGGCTTCGGAGTACAACACCCGGCGGGCCGAGTGCGACCGGGCAGTCAACGCCTTGCGACAGCTGGATCCGTCCGTCGCGACCCTCCGCGATGTCGACATGGAACTGCTGGCCGCCGGCGGCGACCGCATCGACGAAGTCGCGAGGCGCCGGGCCCGTCACGTGGTCGGTGAGAACGAGCGGGTCCTGGCCGTGGTCGCCGCACTCGAACGCGACGATCTGTCCGTCGTTGGAGCTGCCCTTGCAGCCAGCCACGCGTCGCTCCGCGATGACTACGAGGTCAGCTCGCCCGCCCTCGACGCCCTGGTCGACATCGCCAGCGCGGTGCCCGGAGTAATCGGCGCGCGGTTGACCGGGGCCGGCTTTGGCGGGTGCACGATCAATCTCGTCCGGGATGAGGCGGTCGAGGCCCTCCGCGAGGCCGTCCTCACGAAGTACTCCGGCCGGACCGGCCTGACGCCGCGCATCATCGTGGCGCGGGCGGCAGCGGGTGCGCGGCGGGTCGCCTGAGAGCCAGCGGTGCCTGGCGGGGGGAGCTGTCCGGGTCGCCGAGATCGAGGCCGCTGACCGTCCTCGCATGGTGGTCGAGCGTGATCAGGCGGTCCCCGCGGGCGAATCGTTCGACACCGGCCATCGGAGCCAGGACCGCCAGGTCCAGATCCTCGAACAGCCGGGCGAGGAGATCCGTCCACGCCTCGACCGAGCTGAAGCCGACGTACGCCAGCGATCCGCGCCGGACGGCGGCCGGCTCCCCGGCGAGGTGCGACGAACCGCCGTACCGAGCCAGGACCGTCGTCTCCGGATCGGACGCCTCGTCGAGGGCCAGGATGTCTGTCCATGGTCCGGCCGGGGCGCCACCCGGCTCGACGCTGAGCGCGAGGGTCTGGCTGAGGCCCTCGCTGACTCGCGCGCCGAGGGCTGACGCGAGGCCTCCCGGCAGGGGTTCCTCCAGCCAGCAATCGTCGAGGTCCTTGACCAGCGAACGTGGCCCGAGGATCACCAACGCGCCCGCGGCCATCGCCTCTTCGAGCCGCCCGACGCGGGCCGGGCTCATCAGGTGGAGGGCCGGAGCGACGATGACCCGGTAGCCCGTCAGGTCGTCGCGCGGCCCGAGCATGTCGGCATCGAGGCCGAGTCGGTGGACCGCGGCATGGACCGGCTGGACCAGGCTGCGATGCGTCAGGCCTGCCTGATGCGGATCGATCTCGATGGCCCAGCCATCCTCGTAGGCATGGAGGATTGCGACCTTGGCTCGCGGCCGCTCCAGGACCGTCGGTAGCGAACGCTTGACGTCCCGCAGCTCACCTGCCAACTGGGTGGCCTCGACCAGGCCGCGATCGTCGCTACCGTCGTGCCGGAGCAGGCCGCTGTGATACTGCTCCTGACCGGACCGCGTCGGCCGCCATGAGAAGAACAGCGAAGCTTCGATCCCATGGAGTGCAGCCTGCCAGCCCCAGAGACGAACCTGACCCGGCGGAACAGGTGGGTTCAGGGCGGTCCAGTTGATCGGTCCCGGCTGTTGTTCCATGACCCACGCCCGGCCGGACGGGCCGGCCGAGCCACGGGCCAGGTCGAGGAGGTAGGCGTACGCCTCCGGGCCGTCGACCCCGTGGGGGTAGGCGTCGATCGCCGCCACGCCGCCCGCCTCATGGACGTCGCGGGCATCGACGAACGTGTCGTCCCAGTAGAGATTGACGAGGATGTCGCGGGCCGGCGAGGCGGCCTCCACGATCGCCCGCTGTTCGGCCAGCGCCGCCACGACCTGGTGGCTGGCGAATCTGCGATGGGCGAGGAGCAGGCTCGGCGACTGGACAGTCGATGACCGGCGGGGCAGCTCGATCTCGTCCCATGAGCGGTACTGACCGGACCAGAAGGCGGTGCCCCAGGCATCGTTCAGACCGTCGACGGTTCCGTAGCGCCGCTCGATCCAGGCTCGGAAGGCCGATTCGCAGGCCGCGCACCAGCAGCGGGCGGAGTCGTGATTCCCGGGCTCGTTGTCGAGCTGCCAGGCCCGGACCGCTGGGTGGGCGCCGAACCGCTCGGCGAGGGCGGTCACGATCCGGGCGCTCGCCTCGCGGCCGCTCGGAGCGGTCGGGCACGTCGCCCGGCGGCTGCCGGCCGCACGGGCCAGGCCGTCCGCGTCGATCAGGCGCATGTCCGGATGAGCCCGAAGGAGCCACCGGGGCGGGACGGCGGTGGGCGTCCCGATCACGACCTGAAGGCCGGAAGCGGCGGCCGTGTCGATTGCCCGCTCGAGCCAGTCGAGCTCCAGACTGCCGGGTCCCGGTTCGAGAGCGCCCCATGCAAACTCGCCGAGTCGGACCAGCTCGAGCCCGGCGTTTGCCATCCGCCTCGTGTCGTCGGCCCAGACCTCCGCCGGATGCTGCTCCGGATACCAACAGACGCCGAGCTTCACCAGTCAGCCCGCAGTGCCGTCCCGCCTGGCCGTTCGATTCGGCCGCCGTCCGGCCCGGCGTCAGGCAGCCACAGCGGCGCGTCGGACGCGGACGGCTGGAGGAGCTGACGCGTCAACTCGAGGCCGCGGCGGTCGAGGTCGGGCAGGGCGTCACCGGACATGGCAAGGCCACGATACTCGCCCAGGTGGGCAGCCCAGGTCGCGCGATCCTGGGATCGCGGACTCGCGATGACGCAGTCCGGATCGTTGGTCCACAACCGGCCGTGCATCCACGCCCGCGCCCGGCCGCTCGAGAGCGCGCCACGCATCGACGGCTGGCTGATGTCGCCGTCGGCCGGCTCAACCTGGGGGTCCGTGTCGGGGCTGATTCGCATCGCATCGACCATGCCGATCGACGCCAGGAGCGGCGCACCGCAGCCGAGGATCGTGGCGTCGTCGCTGACCGCCCCGCGGATGATCCGGAGGCCCTCCCGGTAGGCCTCGATCGGACTGGCATCGCCATGGCGCCGGCCGGCCATGGCACCTCCGTACAGGAAGTCGAGCTTGTGGAACGTGTAGCCCCATGCGCGCAACGTCCGGAAGACCCCGGCGAGGTGCTCGGCAGCGGCCGGATGGGTCACGTCGAGAACCCGGATCCGCTGTCCCCAATGGTGCTCGGCAGCAAGTGCGTCACCGACCAGCCAGTCCGGATGCTCGACAGCCAGGCGGCTGGACTCGCCGACCATGAACGGCGCCGTCCAGATCCCGGCCTCACGACCGCCGCTCCGGATCATCGCGGCGGTCGCGGCCAGGTCGACGATCCGGCCGGACGGCTCCAACCAGTCGCCAATTGACGCCTGGTAGCCGTCGTCGATCTGGATCAGCCGCACGCCGAGCCGCGCGCCGTCCATGACCGCCACGTTCGCCGTCACCACGGCGTCACTGACCTCACTGCCGTAGCCGTACCAGGAACACCAGCCGGGTCCGAGCGGGCGCGGCGGAGCGACCGCGAGGGTCGAGGTCAGGCGCTCGGCGACGGCGGCCAGGGCGGCGCTCAGCGACGGCGCCACCGGCAGCTCCATGGCCGGTCCGTCGGCGCTGAGGACCAACCGCTTGCCGTCGAGACGCGCCCGGATCGAGGCGACCGCGCGGTCCGGCGCCGGGGCCAGCCATGTCCGGACCGGCCCACTCAGCCCGTCGGCCAGAACGGCCAGGAGGCCCTCGCCCTGGAACCCGCCGGGCGGCGCCGGGGCGTCCGGTCGAAACGCCATCGTCTGCCAGACGGCCCGCCTCGGGCGGGGCGATGCGGCGAGGTCCGCGCGATACAGGCCGGCCGGGCTCCACGACTGCCAACCGGGCTCATAGACCAGGGCGGAGCTGGGATCCGTGACGTCGATCTCGGCGATTTCAGCGAACGGGCTCGGGTCGCTCATGGTCGCGCTATCTTGCCATATCGAAAGCCAGAGGTTTCGGTATTGACAGCTACCGCAAACAAACGGACACTGCGCTCCGTGAGCGAACCCGAGACCGATCACCAGATCCCCGTGGCTGTTCGTCGTGATCGCATGCTCGATCTCGTCCTTGAGCGCGACTACGTCAACGTTGCGGAGCTGGCCGACCAGTTTGCGATTTCGGAAGTTACCGTCAGGAGCGATCTCGAAGCTCTCGCAGCCCGCGGCGCCGTTCGCCGGATCCGTGGCGGCGCGATCGCGATCGGCCTGCCCCACCGCGAGCGACCCTTCGAGGAGACCGCCACCGAGTTCACGGCCGAGAAGGTCGCCATCGGCCGGGCCGCAGCCGATCTGGTCCGCGACGGCGACACCGTCATCCTTGACGTCGGCACTACGACCGCGGCCGTCGCCCGAGCCCTGGCGGACCGATTTGACTTGCGCGAAGTGGTCGTGTTCACCAACAGCCTGACGATCGCGATCCAGCTCGAGCCGGTGATTCCTCGTTTCACCGTTGTGGTCACGGGCGGGACGCTCCGCCCGCTCCAGCACTCCCTCGTCGACCCACTCGGTGACGGCGTTCTGGACAGGATCCGGGCGGACATGATCTTCATCGGCTGCAACGGGATCGATCGGCTGGCCGGAGTCACCAACGTCAACCTGCCCGAGGCCGAGATGAAGCGGCGGATGATGGCCGCCGCAGGACGCAAGATCGTCGTGGCCGACGGCTCCAAGCTGGGCCAGGTGGAGCGAGCCCGGCTGTGCGCCGTGTCGGAGGTCGACCTCCTGCTCACCGGAGCCAGCGCCGACCCGGCGACTGTGACCGGCCTGACCAACGCCGGGATGCGGGTCGAGGTCGTGGACTGATGACCGGCCCGGTCCTCGTCGACCGCCACGACCTCTACCGCGCCGACGGTCGCCGGCTGTTCGTGTATGGCGAGCTGCGGGGTTCGCTCGACGGCGACGCACTCGAGCCGACCGAGCAGCCGGCCCTCCACCAGCGTCTTGACGCCCTGACCGACACGTGGGTCGCGATCTCGCCGGCCCGCAACGGTCGGCCCAATTCGAGCCTCGACGGCGGACGTGAGACCAGCCACGCTTGCCCACTCTGCCCGGGCGGCCCCGAGGTTCCATTCAGCTATCAGGCTGCGGTGTTCGACAACCGCTGGCCGTCGCTCGTCGACCTTCCGCCGGCGGTCGGCGACGATCCTCGGGTGGCGGCCGCCCGCGGCCGCTGCGAAGTGGTCCTCTACAGCGAGGTCCATCGCGGCTCGCTGGCGACCCTCGACGGCCCGTCCCTGGCGCGTGTGCTTGCCGTCTGGCGCGATCGCTCGGACGCCCTGTGGGCCGATCCCGCACACCGCTTCGTGATGGTCTTCGAGAATCGTGGCGAGGCGGTCGGGGCGACGATCTCGCATCCCCATGGCCAGGTTTATGCCTTCGATCGACTTCCCCCGATCGTCGCGGCCCGGGTCGCCGTCCTGGAGCGCCACCGCGCTGGTCACGGATTCTGCCTCAGCTGCGCGGTCGTGGTCGAGGACGCCCTGGCGCCCGAGCGGGCCGTGACGTCGGGCGAGCATTTCACGGTGGCTGTCCCATTCGCGGCACGCTGGCCGTTCGAGGTCCGGATCCGGGCTCGACGTCACGGGCTGCGCCGTCTGACGGACCTCGAGCCGGCGGAACAGGTCGAGCTCGCAGCGCTGCTGAGGGAGGTGGTGTCCCGGTACGACGGACTCTTCGGGTTCGAACTGCCCTACATGATGATCGTGCACGAGGGGCCAGCGGATGTGCCGGACTGGCATCTGTCCGTGGAATTCCTGCCACCCCATCGCTCCGCCCAACTCACCAAGATCCGAGCGAGTGTCGAGACGGCCGCCGGGCTGTTCATCAACGACACCCTGCCGGAGCAATCGGCCGGCCGTCTGGCCGCGGTCGAGTTCGTTCGTCCCGCTGAGCAGGCAGCGCACTCCGTCGCCGTCCCGGCGTCCGCAATGGTCCGCTGACGCGGGCCGAAGGAGGAGAACCATCGTGAACCAGAGATTGCGCTGGCTGGCGCTGACGTCGGCGACGACCATCATGGTCGTCGCGTGCGGCGGCAGCACGGCCACCAACCCACCGGCCAGCGGCGCGCCGGCCAGTCAGACCCCCGCGAGCCAGGCGCCCGCCAGCGCGGCCCCGCCATCGGGACCGGCCGCCGAGATCACTTTCCGGACCCGTCCGGACAACGACGCCGAGGCCGAGGTCTACAAGCAGGTAGCGGCCGAGGTCAGCAAGATGACCGGCGTCAACGTGATTTACCAGAAGGGCGGCTCCGAGACCGCCAGCTACCAGGATCAGCTCAAGACCGAGGCTGCCGCGGGCACCGCCCCCGACGTCTTCTGGCTGCCCGGCACGGACACCGCTGACTTCGCCACGAAGAACATCACCCTCGACCTGCGCAAGTACGCCGCCGCGACCGACGGCTATAAGGACGATCTCTACTACCCCGGCCCGATGGCCCAGCTGACGACCGATCCGGCCACCGGCCAGCCCGGCGACAAGCTCTGGGGTCTGCCTCGCGACGTCTCGACGTTCGGGCTGTACCTGAACATGGACCTGATCAAGGAAGCCGGGGCCGAGGATCCCCGCGAGCTGGCCAAGGCCGGCACCTGGACATGGGCCAAGTTCGAGGAAGTCGGCAACAAGGTTGCCGCCCTCGGTGGCGACATCCGAGCCTACGGCGCCTCCTCGTGGTGGGGCCCGTACGGTGTCTGGATGAATGGCGCCGGCGGCAGCTTCTTCAACGCCGACCGGACGGCCTGCGGCCTCGACACACCGGAGGCGATCGCCGGCCTCAACCAGCTCAAGAAGGTCTACGGACTCAAGAACTTCGCGGTCAAGTACGGTGAGGATCCCGAGGGTCCGTTCATTGCCGGGAACGTCGCGATGTTCCAGAACGGTCGCTGGGCGACGCCCAACATCCGGACCAACGCCAAGTTCGACTGGGATGTCGTGCGCCTGCCCGACGGACCCAAGCCCGGTGGCAACTGGCTGTTCTGGGGCTCCTACGCGGTGAACGCCAAAACGGCGAATCCCGAGGCTGCCTGGAAGGTCGCCTACGCCCTGACCGACCCGGCCATCCAGAAGATGGTGTCGGAGCTCGGGGCCAATATCCCGAGCCGGGTCGGAGATCAGGCGATCAACGACTTCCTCGGCTTCACCCCGCCCGCCAACAACCAGGCCTTCATCGATGGCCTGACCACCAACCCGGCCACCGAGGGTCCCTTGTGGGCCGGCAGCTGGCCCAAGTTCGACACCGTCATGGGCGCCGCCGTCACGGCCGTCGTGAATGGCGAGAAGAGCGTGGACGACTTCAAGGCCACGATCTGCAAGGAAGCGAACGACACCGCCTTCGGCGGCTGATCGCCTTCAACCGTACGGGCCGGCCGACCCCCAGGGGCCGGCCCGTACCTCCTCGACCGAGGTGAGGGATCGATCGTGACCGACTCCGCCGTTGCTCGCCCGCTCGACCGCATCGCCCGCCCGACCGGGGCCGGCGGTCCACTCGACCGCGCGCGCGATGCCCTGGTGGTCATTGCCCCGCTCGTCCAGCTCGGTCTGACCGTCGCCGGCGCGGTGGCGGCCGTGGCCCTCGTCGTGGCCGGCCCGCGCGATCTGCCGGGGCCGGTCTTTCTCGTCCTGTTGAGCGTTCCGATCCTGTTCACGATCACGGCCGGGCTGGCGACGGTGTGGACGTACCAGCGGCGCTCGACCGGACGGGTCCTGGCGATCGTCGTGGACTATCTCGTCGTGCTCGGGGCCATCCTCAGCCTGCTCGTCGTGCAGGGCACGTTCCTGGGCATGGACGAGCTGGCCGACTCGTTCGGCAACGGTCTCCCGTGGCTGGGGCTGGCCCTCGTCGCGTTCCTGCTCAGTTATCTCGTCGACGCCGCGGCCAAGGGTTCCCTGGCCCGGCCGCTCCGGCTGGCCCGGAGCGTCCTTCTCGCGATCGCCGTCGTCGGCTGGCTCATCGCGGTCGGTGCGCCGCGGGCCGTGATCGACTTCGCCACCGGCCTGACCCAACCCGCCGCTGCCGGACTCGTGATCGCGATCATCGCCATCGGCGCGGTCCTGCTGGCGCTTTGGGGCTCAGCCGGTCAACGTCGCTACGGAGCGACCCTCCGCGACAGCGAGACGATCAACGGCGTCCTCTTTGCCTCGCCCAACCTTCTCGGCTTCCTGGCCTTCTTTGCCGGACCGCTCCTGTTCAGCCTGTACGTCTCGTTCTCGGACTGGGACGCGTTCAGCTCGCCGGTCTTCGTCGGGCTGAAGAACTACATCGACATCCTGAGCCTCCAGATCATCACCGTCGATGCCGGTTCCGGGGCCCTCCTGGCCGGACTCAACCCGGGCTTCACCGAGATCCTGCGGGTCGGTCCGATCGCCATCGCCGCGCAGGACAAGCTGTTCTGGATCTCGATTCGGAACATCCTCCTGTTCGCCGTCATCGCCATCCCGCTGGCGGTGATCCCGTCGTTGTTCCTCGCAACGCTCCTCAACTCGAAGGTTCGCGGCGTCCGCTTCTTCCGGGCCCTGTACTTCATCCCGAGCGTCGCAGGCGTCGTCGGCGTGGCGATCATCTGGAAGTCGCTCCTGGATCAGAGCGTGGGCTGGGTCAACTACCTGATCACGTCGCTGGTGGGATTTCTCAACCAGACGTTCGGGCTCGCGATCGACGATCCCAGGATCGGTTGGCTGTCGGACCCGGTGACGGCTCTGCCGGCCATCGCCATCGTCTTCGCCTGGACGCTCGTCGGGTTCAACGCCGTCCTCTTCCTCGCCGGGCTCCAGGGGATCCCGGGCGACCTCTACGAGGCGGCTGCGATCGACGGCGCCAACCGTTGGCAGCGGTTCCGGAATGTCACTGTGCCGATGGTCGCGCCGACGACCTTTTTCGTCGTCGCAACCACGACGATCCTGTCGCTCCAGCTGTTCACCGAGCCGTACGTCCTGACCAGCCCCAATCCCGGAGGCCCAAACAACGCCACCCTGACTCCGGTGATGTACCTCTACAACACCGGGTACCAGCAGTTCGAGTTCGGCTACGCGTCGGCCGTCGCCTGGGTCCTGTTCGCGCTCATCTTCGCGTTCACCCTGGTCCAGTACCGCCGCCAGCGGCGCGATGCCGCGGCCTTTGGTGGATGAGGACAGATCGATGACCACCAATCTCGCTGCCCGGCCCAACGTTGTTCGCCGTCGCGACCAGGGCCGCCGCGTGCGGGCCGCCCTCGGGTCTGTTCTCGTCTACGTCCTGCTGCTCACCGTCGGGTTGATCGTCGTCTTCCCGTTCGTGTTCATGATGACGACGTCGCTCAAGACCGGACCCGAGGTCTATCGCTACCCGCCGACGCTCCTGCCCCAGGCGCCCAAGACCGCGATCGTGGACGGGTTCGACGAGCCGCAGGCGCTCTACGCGATCACCGTCAACGGCGTGACCCGGGAGATGTACGCCAGCGATCGTGGCGTGGCCGCGGGGGTTTATCGCGACCCGGCCGGTTCGGCGACCGACGCCATCGCCTGGCCGATCGAGTTTGCCACGGCCGTCACCCGCGCCGACGGGTCGCCCGAGACGGCGCCGGTCGGTGGCGCTGAGCTGCCCCTGTTCGATGTCGATGTCGCGGGTACGGTCCGCCGATTGGCCCTCGAGCGAGAGACAGCGGTCGCCCGGTTCGTTGACCCGGGCGATCCCGGCGCCGTCGGCTACGGCGTCCTGCGGACTGCGGTCCGGGTCGAATCGCCGACCGCCAATCCCGACAACTTCTCCGATGTCCTGGTGCGCTCGGGCTTCGATCGTAACCTCACCAACACTCTCCTGGTCACGATCTTTACTGTGCTGGGCCAGCTGATCACGAGCATCCTCGGTGGTTACGCCTTCGCTCGGATCCGGTTCCCCGGCCGGGAGCAGATCTTCCTGCTGTATCTCGGCTCGATCATGGTTCCGTTCGTGGTCCTGATCATTCCGCTCTACCAGTTGATGGTCGCGATCGGCTGGGTCGATTCGGTGGCGTCCCTGATTTTTCCGTGGTTGATCACGGCCTACGGCACGTTCCTGATGCGCCAGTTCTTCATCTCCGTCCCGCGCGAGCTCGAGGAAGCCGCAATCGTCGACGGAGCCAGCCGCTGGACGATCCTGTGGCGGATCTTCGTCCCGCTGTCCCTGCCGGCCGTGGCGACCTTGACCACGTTCTCATTTCTCTACTCCTGGAACAGCTTCGTCTGGCCGTTCATCGTGATCAGTACCGGCAACACGGAGGCCCAGGTCCTGACCGTCGCCCTTCAGCAGTTCGGCGGTCGGGCCCAGGATGCCCCACAGCTGATCTTCGCCGGAGTCTCGATCGCGGTCGCCGTCCCGGTCATCGCCTTCCTTGTCGTTCAGCGCTATTACGTCGAGAACGTCTCGACGAGCGGGATCAAGTAGCGGGGCTCGGTTCACGGCATCATTGGCCGAGCGCGCGTCGGATCACGGCATGCGCTGCAGGCACTCAACGCGCGGGAGGCACGATGCGGCTCTGGGGCGGACGGTTCGCGGCCGACAACGACGAGCAGGTCGCCGCGTTCGGGCGATCGATCGACGTCGACGCCGAGCTCGCCCTCGACGATCTCGACGGGTCGGTCGCCCACGTCCGCGGCCTCCGCCGGGCCGGAATCCTGACCGTCGACGAGGTCGCGACGCTCGTCGCCGGGCTGGCCGACCTCCGGCGCGATGTCGAGAACGGCGAGCTCGCCTGGGATCCGGCCCTCGAGGACGTGCACCTCAACCTGGAGGCGGCGCTGACCGAGCGGGTCGGGCCGGTCGCCGGCAAGCTTCACACGGGCCGCTCGCGGAACGACCAGGTCGCGACCGATCTCCGCCTCTGGACCCGCCGCGCGATCGACCGCCTCGACTCCGCGCTCCTTGTGTTCGAGGCCGCCCTCGTCGGCCTGGCCGAGCGCGACGGCGACGCGGTCCTGCCGGGGACAACCCACACCCAGCCCGCTCAGCCGGTCCTGTTCGGCCACCACCTGCTCGCCTACGTCGAGATGGCGGAGCGCGACCGGGGCCGTCTCGCCGACGCCCGCCGCCGGTTGAATGTGAGCCCGCTTGGATCGGGTGCCCTGGCCGGCGCCGGCTACCCGCTTGATCGCGAGACCACGGCCGCCGAGCTCGGATTCGATGGGGTGACCGCGAACTCGCTCGATGCGGTCGGCGACCGCGACTTCGTGGTCGAGACGCTGGCCGCCGTGGCCCTCGGGATGGTCCATCTCAGCCGCCTGGCCGAGGAAATCGTGTGGTGGTCGAACCCGGCGTTCGGCTTCGTCCGGGTCGCCGACGCCTACTCGACCGGCAGCTCGATGATGCCCAACAAGCGCAATCCCGACCCGGCGGAGCTGATCCGCGGGCGGTCGGCGGCCATGATCGGGGCGTTGACTGCGGTCCTGACGATGCTCAAGGGACTGCCGCTCGGCTACCAGCGCGACCTCCAGGAAGACAAGCCGCCGCTGTTCGGCGCGGTCGCCGCCTTCGAGGCCTCGCTGGACGTTCTCGCCGGGCTCGTGGCGACGATCGCGATCAATCGCGCGCGAATGGCCGACGCCGCGGCCGACGGCTACACGACCGCGACCACGCTGGCTGACGCGCTGGTTCGCCGCGGGGTCCCGTTCCGGGCGGCCCATCACGTGGTCGGCGAGCTCGTCGGGCGGGCCGAGCGGGACGCGATCCGGCTCCTGTCCGACGTCCCACCCGCCGTCCTCGAGGAGATCCTCGCCCGAGCCGACGACCCGGCCGCCCGCAGCCTGGCCGACGAGCCAGGCGTCGGGGCGGCGCTCCTGGCGGGCGCGACGATCGACGCCTCCCTGGCCGCGGCCGACGTGACCGGAGGCACGGCACCGGCCCGGGTCGCGGCCGCGATCGCGGCCGCCCGGACCCGCCTGGACGGCCTCGGCGGCTAGGGTCGGCCGGCGCCGATCGCCTGCCCGACGCCATCGCCGGTCGGCCGGGAAACGGTCGTGACCCAGGTCGCGATCTCCGCCCGCCGGGTCGCGCCCAGCTTGGCCAGAATGTGCTCGATGTGCGCGCCCGCCGTGCGCGGGGCGATGCCCAACTCGCCAGCGATCTCGCCGTTCGTCATCCCCTCGGCGATCAGCCGGGCGACCTCGAACTCCCGGGC
>JBKJOK010000312.1:0-1148 GCA_046595595.1 Candidatus Limnocylindrales bacterium | reverse complement strand
GGCGGGATGTTCCGGCGCTGGCCGTTCTTCCAGCGCCTCCTGTCGTGGACGAAGCCGTATGCCCCGGTCGACCGGACCGAGCGGGCCTACGAGCGCTACGACTGGAACTCGCTCCTCGGCGACGGACCGGGGGTGCGGGCGATCATGCCCGACTTCATGGACGGGACCTCGTACTTTCCGTCGCGGCCCGAGATGGAGCGTAATCTCGCGGCCTTCGTCGAACGGACGGGCCTGCCGATCCGCTACGGATGTCGCTGGACATCGACGCGGCGCGAGGACGGACCGGACGGCGTGGGCTTCGTCCTGACCACCACCGACGGCGAGTACCGCGCCCCGATCGTGGTCTTCGCGGTCGGCGTCGCGGAGCCGTTCGCCCCGTCGACGCCGGGCATCGAGCTGACCGCCCACTATGCCGACACGCGCCCCGCGGAAACGTACGCAGGCCGCCGGATCTTCATCCTCGGCAAGCAGAACTCGGGCTTCGAACTCGCGTCCGGCCTGCTCCCATGGGCCCGCCGGATCACGCTCGCCTCGCCGTCGCCGGCCAAGCTGTCGGTCAACACTCGCTCGCTCGTCGGCGTCCGGGCGCGCTACCTCCAGCCGTTCGAGGACCACGTCCTCGGCGGCGGCGTGTCCGTCCTCGATGCGTCGATCGGGGCGATCGAGCGCGGGCCCGACGGCGGCAGCCCGTTCATCGTCCGGGTTCGGCCCTCGTCGGGCGGCGAGGAGCTCGCGATCGAGGCCGACGAGGTGATCGCCGCGACCGGCTTCGTCACGCCCCTCCTCGATCTGCCGGAGCTCGGGGTGACGACGTTCGGGCAGGCCCGCCTGCCGGCCCAATCGGCGTACTGGGAGAGTGCTTCGGTGCCCGGCATCTACTTCGCGGGAACGATCGGCCAGGGGTCGGCGGGGCTGAAGAAGCACGGCCTGCCGGCGAACTCCGGGGCGGTCCACGGGGCGCGCTACAACGCCCGGGTCATCGCCGATCACATCGCCCGACAACGGTTCGGATTCGTGGCCGACCGGCCGACGATCGCCGCCGCCGATCTCGTCGAGTTCGTCATCGGCGAGCTCGCCGCGGCCCCCGAGCTGTGGCACCAGCGGGCGTATCTCAGCCGCGTGATCTCGCTCGATCCGGCGGTCGGACC
>JBKJOK010000136.1:0-6132 GCA_046595595.1 Candidatus Limnocylindrales bacterium | reverse complement strand
GGCGGAAGTGCGGCGAGCGAGCGATCGGCCGGCGGACGCGGCGATCGGCCGGGTGGCGACCGACGAGGTGGCGACCATCGGACGCCGCCGGCTTCGGTCGCCGGCTTGTCGGACCGTCCTCGGACGTCAGTCGAGGTGGTCGACCGGGCCGACCGTGACCGTGGCGACGCCGACGCGCTCGCCGCGCTCGAACGTGAAGGCCATGCCGGCCGCGTGGGCGTGGGCGAGGCCGATCGCCGCGGCATCCTCGACGAACGGCAGGGCGGTCAGGCGGACGCGCCGGGCGACGTGATTTGCGACGAGGGTGATGGCGACGTCGATCTCGGTGAGGGCTCGATCGGCGACCGCAGAGGCGTCGAGGCCGGCGTCGAAGTTGGGGAAGGCAAGGACGGGTGAGGGTTCCATGCCCTCACCGTAGGCAGGTGTCCAAGAGGCGAGACGGCTGTCGGGTGGTCGGGGCGCTCAACAACCGCTCAACGTCCCGCCCGGTTCCGGCTCGGCGTCGGGTTCGTGTCCGCTCAGCGTCCGCGCTCGGGGTCCTCCGCGATCCGGTAGCCGACCCCTGCCTCGGCGACGATCAGGTCGCGCGACGCTCCGGTCGGATCGGCCGCGGCCAGCTTCCGGCGCAGCTTCGAGACGTAGACGTGGAGGTAGTGGCCCTCCTCGGCGTATGCCGTTCCCCACACGGCCCGGAGCAGGCGGCCCTTGGTCAGGAGCCGGCCGGGCGAGGCGAGCATCGTCTTGAGGAGCTCGTACTCGCGCGGAGTCAGGTCGAGGACCGTGTCGCCGACCCGGGCAACTCGGGCGCCGATGTCGATCGACAACGGGCCATGCCGGATCGTCCCGCTGGCGTCGGCCGCGGGACCGCCCGTCCGTCGGAGCAGAGCCGTGATCCGAGCCCGCAGCTCGGCCAGGCCGAAGGGCTTCGCGAGGTAGTCGTCGGCGCCCGCCTCGAGGGCCGCCACCTTGTCGCGTTCCGTGCCGCGCGCCGACAGGACGAGGATCGGGGTCGTCGCCTCGCGGCGCACCCGCCGGATCAGCGTTCCGCCGTCGGTGTCCGGCAGCCCGAGGTCGAGCAGGATCAGGTCGGGCCGCTCGGCGTCCCAGTGGCGGAGCGCGTCGGCGCCGTCCACCGCCTCGATCACGCGGTGCCCGTGGGCGGCAAGGTTGGCCGCCACCGATCGGCGGGTCGCCTCATCGTCCTCGACGAGCAGCAGGCGCGGACCGCCGGTCGAGCCGCCCTTGGCGCCGCTCATGCCGGGCCAGCCGTTGGGAGCGCCTCGGCGACGGGCAGGCGCACGACCAGCCGCAGGCCGCCGAGCGGGCTCGCCTCGGCGTGGACGCCGGCCCGCATCGCCCCGGCGAAGCCGCGCACGATCGACAGGCCGAGGCCGATCCCTCGGCGTGAGCCGGCGCGCTCCTCGGGCATGCGGTCGAAGCGCTCGAACAGCCGCCCGAGCGCTGCCGCCGGAACGCCTGGACCGCCGTCGTCGATCGTGAGCTCGATCGCGCCATCGACGACCCGGGCCGCGATCCGGAGCGCGGCCGGCGGGAGCGCGTGCCGGGCGACGTTCTCGACGAGGTTCGACACGATCCCGTCAAGGAGCACCGCGTCGGCCGCCACCGGCTGGAGGTCATCGGCGATGTCCACCTCGATCGGGCGGGCGCCGAGCAGGGGCCGGAGCCGGTCGACGACCGCCCGGACCGCATCGCCGAGGTCGATCGCCACGAGCTCCGGCCGGAGCGAACCGGCTTCGACCCGGCTGTAGTCGAGGACCTCGCGGACCAGCCGGTCGAGGCGCTCCGCCTCGATGTCGATCGCCGCCCCGGCGCTCCGGGCGGCCGCGTCGGTCAGCGGCACCTCGCGGTCGGCCAAGGTGCCGGCCTGGGCACGGATGCTCGCGAGCGGCGTCCGCAGGTCGTGCGAGACGGCGTCGAGGAGGGCGCTCTTGAGGGCGTCGGCCTGGCGCGCGATCTCGGTCTCGGTCGCCGCTCGGCGGAGGGCATCGCGCCGGATCGCGAGGCCGAGCTGGTCGGCCGCGAGTCCGAGGAGACGCGTCGCCGACCGATCCGGCTCGGCTGCGGGCGATCCGGCAACCGCGTGGATCGAGCCCACGGGCAGCCCGTCGGCCTCCATCCGGATCCGGAGGAGAATGGCCTTCGGCCCGGCACTCCCGGGCGCCGAGCCGCGAACAGGCTCGTGGGCGCGCTGCCACCGGGCCGGCGTCGCGCCCGGCATCCGGACCAGGCTCGTGACGAACGCCGATGTCGGGAGAGGCTCGGACGGGTCGGTGTCGGCGAGGATCCGGGCGCCCGTCACCGACGGTCGATCGACGCTGATCCAGACGCGGCGCAGGTCGGCCACGTCCCGGAGCCGCGCGGCGACGAGCGGGGCCGCGGTCTCGACGTCCGGCGCGGTGGCCAGGATCCGCCCGACCGTGAACAGCCCGGTCGCCTCGGCCGCTCGCCTGGATGCTTCCGCGGCCCGCTCGCTGCCGAGCGCCGACAGCCGCCCGACGACGACCGCAAGCACCAGGAACAGGACGAGATCGAGCCACTCGCGCGGATCCTCGACGATGAGGGTCAGGCGCGGCTCGGTGAAGAGCAGGTCGTAGACGATGAACGCGCCGACGGCAGCGGCGAGAGCCGGCCACGTCCCGACCAGCGAGCCGACCAGGACGATCGCGACGAAGTAGACCGGCGATGCGTCCGGCAGTCCGAGGGGCGGGCCTTCGAGGATGGCGATCACGGTGGTGGCCGCTCCGAGGGTCAGGCCCACGAGCCCGAGACGGATCGCGACGCTCCGGGCATCTGGCCGCGGCCCGAGGACCTGCGCGACGCCACGCCTCCAGCGCTCCAGAACGCCACTCATGTCGCGCGGGCCGGGTGGGTGTCGAAGAGATCGACGGCCTCGAGCCCGAGTCGGATTCGATCGAGGAGTGGACCGTCCACGGCGATCCCGGCCGCGTCGAAGGCGAGCAGGAGCGCGCCGGCGGCCGGCTCCGGGGGCGGACCGAGGAGCTCGACCCGGGGCGCCCCGTCGAGGACGGTCCGGACGATCGCGTCGCGGAGCTCGTTGCCCGGATGGCGGAGCACGCCGCCGGCCAGCGCCAGACCAAAGCGATCGGCCGGCTCGATGCCGACCCGGCGCGCCGCGGCAAGGGCGGTCCGGCCCAGCTCGACCCCCTGCTGGGTGACGATTGCGAGCGCCGCCGCGTCCCCGGCGTCGGCCGCCTCGAGCACGATCCAGGCGAGCGCCGCTGGGTCGCGCCGGTCGGCGACCTCCCGGCCGCTCGCGTGGTGCAGGAGCGACTCCACCGACGGCTCGCCCGTCGCGGCCAGGATCCGCTCGGTCAGGAGCGTCGGGCGGTCGATCCCGAGGTCGGCCCGGTAGATCGCCCGGAGCGCCCGGACGCCGAGCTCGTAGCCGCCCTGTGGTTCCTGCCAGAAGCTCGTGTGCCACATCCGCCCGTCCGGGCCGCGGGCCCCGGTCGCCGCCCCGGTCCCGCACACCACGACGACGCCGGGGCCCTCGGGGACAGCCGCCCGGAGCGCGCCGATCGCGTCGTTCACGACGGTCGCGCCCGGCCAGCGCGGTCGCAGGCTCCGCTCAAGGAGGGCGATGTCCTCGGGCCAGTCGGCGCCGGCGAGGCTGAAGGCCGCCGAGACGGACACGGCGTCGGGGTCCAGCCCGGCGGATGCCAGCGCGGCGTCGGCGACCTCGTGGTGGATGGCAACGGCGACGTCCGGCGCGACGGCGTAGATGTCGCTCGTCCGGAGGATCCGGGCTCCGCCCAGGATCGTGCCGTCGACCGCGGCCACGACCGCGACGGTCTTCGTGTTCCCGCCGTCGACCCCGAGCAGGATCGGGCCGGCCGTCACCGCAGCAGTCGGTCGGGCAGGTGGGCGCGATGGGCTGCCGCCAACTCGTCGTAGAGGTTCTCGGCCAAGGTCAATGAGCCGACGAGTGGATGGCTCGTCAGGGCGGCAACGGCGTCGCGCCGGGACCCGGACCAGGCCGCCTCGGCGGTCAGCGCCTGGTATGCGCCGAGGGCTTCGATCAGGCCGCGGACGGTGGCCGGCAGCGGCGGCTGGGCGATCGGCACGACCGCGGCCCGGCCGACGACCGCCGGGACCTCGACGACGAGATCGTCCGGGAAGCCGGGCAGGGCACCGGCCGCGTTCGGGACGTTGACCGGCCAGACCGTGCCTCGATCGTTGACGATCGCGTCGATCACGTCGATCGCGAGCTCGAGCTCGTGGATCCCGCCGCGCGACCGGGCTGGATCGAGCGTGGGGTCGTCAGCCCGGGACTGCTCCTCGTAGTGACGCCAATAGTCCGGCACCTGGGCGACGATGTCCTGGGCCCGGGTCGTCGGCTTGGCCCGTGCCTCGGCCAGCGTCTCGGGCGCGAAGTAGTAGTAGTCGAGATAGCCCGACGGCAGCGACCCCATCGTCGCCGCGAGCCGGAGCAGGCGATCTGCCACCGGATCGGCCGACGGACGGATCGCCCGCTCGTCGGCGGCTTCCCGGACCCGGTCGATCACGTCCACGCCGTCGTATTCGTGGCGAACCGTCCAGCCGGTGTGGTTCAGCCCGACCAGGGTCGCATCGAGGCGCGCGGGATCGAGGCCGGCCGCCCGGGCGATGTCGGCGGGAAACGTCAGCGGTCCCTCGCACAGCGAGATCGTCTGGATCGGGCTGTGGTGGGTGATGGCCTCGGACACGATGTTGACCGGGTTCGTGTAGTTGATCAGCGTCGCCCGCGGCGCGACGCGCTCGATCTCGGCCATGATGTCGCGCAGGACCGCGATCGAGCGAAGGGCCATGAAGAACCCGCCCGGACCCTGCGTCTCCTGGCCAACGATGCCGTGGCGGAGCGGGATCTGTTCGTCGAGAACGCGCGCCTCGAAGCCACCCGGGCGGAAGCTGGCCAGGACGATATCGGCGTCGCGCAGGCCTTCGAGACGATCCGTCGTGGAGGTGATCCGGAGGTCGAGGTCGCGGGCGACCGCCATCCGCCGGGCGAGCCGCTCGACGACCCCGAGATGGTCCGGATCGAGGTCGACGAGCACGACCTCCGACCCGCTGAACGCAGCGCCCCGAACGATCAGTGAGGCGACGGTCCCGGGCGCCCGCGTGCTGCCGCCGCCGATGTAGGTGAGTTTGATCCGGGCCATCCGCTACTCCTCGCTGAACCGCGGCGGCCGCTTCTCGAGGAACGCGGCGATCCCTTCGGCATGGTCGGTGGTGGCGCCGGCCTCGCCCTGGAGGTCGGCCTCGAGTTCGAGCTGGTCGGCGAACGCGTTCGTCCACGACCGGTCCAGGGCGACTTTCGTGAGGGCGAGCGCACGCGGCGCGCCGACAGCCAGCCGCGCAGCAACCGCCTGGGCCTCGGCCACGACGCGGTCCTCGGCAACCACCCGTGCGACCAGCCCGAACCGCTCGGCGTCGGCCGCCGACAGGGCCTCGCCGAGCAGGGCGAGCTCGGCCGCCTTGGCCCCACCGACGAGCCGCGGCAACAGCCACGTGGCGCCGGAATCGGGCACGAGGCCCACCCGCCCGAAGGCCAGCAGGAAGCTCGCGCCGTCCGCGGCGATCCGGACGTCGCAGGCGAACGCAAGCGAGGCGCCTGCACCGGCGGCGATCCCGTTGACCGCGGCCACGATCGGCTTCGGCAGGTCGCGCATGGCCCGGATCAGCGGGTTGTAGCGGAGCCGGATCTCGTCGGCGAGCGGCGCCGCGTCCGGCTCCAGGCGCTCGCGCAGGTCCTGGCCGGCACAGAATGCGCGGCCGGCGCCGGTCAGGACGACGGCCCGGATCGCCGGGTCGGCACGGATCGTCGCAAACGCGTCGAACAGCTCCTCCTTGAGCCCGACGGTCAGCGAGTTGAGCGCGTCCGGTCGGTCGAGGGTGAGCGTGGCGACACCGGCGACGGTCTCGAGGCGAAGGTCCGGCACGGTCCGCGGAGCCAGGGTCGGCCGGTCAGGCCGGCGCGGCCACGCCGCGAAACTCGACGAGCTGGCCGTCGACGAGCTCGAACACCCGGCGATCGACGGGCTCGTCCGCCCCGCCCGACGATTCGATCACGAACTCGGCGAAGAGCTCCGCGAACTCGTCGTCGCCCGGCCG
>JBKJOK010000096.1:0-20714 GCA_046595595.1 Candidatus Limnocylindrales bacterium | reverse complement strand
CGCGGCGGCCGCGGCGGTCGGCGACGATCACATCCAGCAGTCGAGCGGCGGCGGGGTCGATCCCGACAGCTTCAGCCACGGGACCTCCGAGCAGCGGGTCCGCTGGTTCACGACCGGCTACGAGTCCGGCAATCCGGATGACTGCGACACGTTCAACGCCACGACCCTCTGACCCGGGCGAGGCGCCCGACGGCTTGAACCGATCCGTGGCCGGCGATCCGCCGCGGAGCGTCCGAGGCGAGGTCCTCGGGGACGAGCGCTCCGAGCGGTTCCGCGCGTTCGAACGGCGCTTCTCGCTGGTCAGCCGTCTCCTCGACGACCTGGTCGTGGTGCCCGGGACGAGCCACCGGATCGGGCTGGACCCGATCGTGGGGCTGATCCCGGTCGTCGGCGACGCGGCGTCGGGCGTGGTCGGGTTCTGGCTGATCGCGGAGGCGACCCGGTTCGGCGTGCCGCGCGTGGTCGTGGCCCGGATGGTCCTGAACACGGCGGCCGACCTGATCCTCGGGTTCGTCCCGGTCCTCGGTGACCTGTTCGACATCGTGTCGCGTTCGAATGCCCGGAACCTGGCGCTGTTCCGGCTCCACGCCCTCGAGCCGGGAGCCTCCACCCGTGACGACCGGCTCATCCTGCTCGGGCTGGGCGCAGTCCTGATCGGGGTGCTGTGGCTGATCGTGACCGCGATCGGCTGGCTGCTCTCGATCGAAATCCCCGCTCCGTAGGGCCAGGCAGCGCCGGCCCGCGCCGCCGGCCGGCGCAGCGCCGGCCCGCGCTGCGCCGACTCGACCGGCCGGGCGCGTCTGGTGCAGCGACTGCATGAACGGACGTCCGAACGGCCGGCGTGGGCCCAGGAGCGATGAGATCCGGGCGTCCAGCCGCCACTCCATGCACCCAGCGCGTCAGACGTCGTGGCAGCGATGGCCGAGCCGTCGGTTGACCCACTCGGTGCATGATCGGCCGGCGGCGCGGCTCAGCCGCGCGTCGAGGCGGGCCTCGGTCCGCGGGCCCTGCTCGACCAATCCGGTCGAGGCTTTCAGCCCTGGGCGGCCGCCTTCGCCTCGGCCTTCATCCCCTTCTTCCAGTCCTGGTACCGCCGCAACGACTCGGGTGAATCGACGTCGCCGAGGGTCATGTGATCCGGCACGAACGCCTCCCAGCCCGCCGGCGCGCGACCCAGGCGCTTGCCCAGAATCGCGACGAGCGTGCCCGCTTTCATCGGCCCGAAGCCGGGCACCTCGAGCAGCCGCCGGTGCAGGTCGGCCCCGTCCTTCGCCTCCGTCCAGATCCGCGCTGCGTCGCCGTCGTAGCGCTCGACCAGCCAGGCCGCCATCTCGCGAGTCCGCTTGGCCATGTTGCTCGGAAAGCGGTGGAGGGCGGGCGGCGTTCGGAACGCCGTGTCGAGCGCGTCGGGATCCATCGTCGCGATCGTCTTCGCGTCGAGTCCGCCGATCCGCTCGGACAGGGCGAGCGGACCCGAGAAGGCCTTCTGGAGCGGGACCTGTTGGTCGAGGACGAAGCCGATCAGCAGGGCCAGCGGATCGCTGACGAGGAGACGGTCGGCGGCTTCGTCGCCGGTGAACTGGAGTCGGTCGGTCGTCGTCGTGGTCGGCATGCCCGGATGTTAGATCAGATGTCTGCCCGATGATCCGCGCCGGACAGCCGAACGCGCCCGCCGAAGCGGACGCGTCCGAAGCGTTGCGCGTGAGCCCGGGCGTCGCCGGGCGCGGTCAGGATCGGAGGGTCAGCCCCCGGCGGCGCGCCACGTGGCGGCCGTCATCCCTAGATCGCCGACGACCGAGCGGTAGTAGCGACCGGGCGACTTGGGATCCATGATCGCGGTCTTGCCCGGGTTGCGGACCGACGAGAAGCCGAAGTCGTAGGCGCCGCTCCGCTTGGGATCGGACCAGAAGATCTGCTTCATCGTCCGGTTCGTCCTGAACAGGCTGTAGACGATGTACGAGACGCTGCTGATGCCCTGGGCGAAGACGGCCCGGGCGCCCGTGCGCAGGAAGCCCGCCGCGTAGTTGTCGACGCGCTTGATCGCGGTGGCCTTCGTCGGGTTGGCCGCGCCCCACTCGGAGTTGCCCGAGGCGTAGCACAGCCGGTTCAGGATCACGACCGCGTTCGGGGCCAGGTTCAGGTAGCGATCCACGTAGTACTCGCCGTAGTAGGTGTAGCGCGAGCTGCCGGCGACCGTGTTCAGCCCCATGCCGTCCTTGGTGTACTTGTTGAACGCGCCATAGGGACTCGGATAGCCATTGCCGTGACCCAGGTAGATGAAGAGGTTGGCGCCCTGGGCGACCTGTTTCACCTTCGCCCACGTCGCGTTCGGCGTGTAGATCTGGTACACGGTCGCGCCGTAGGAGCGGGCCTGGGCGGTCAGCAGCTTGGCGTTGTAGATGTAGTTCGCCGTGTTCGAGCCGGCCGGGCCGACGACGATCACGACCTTCTTGCCGGCTGCGGCGGCAACCTGCGGCTGGGCGGCAAGTCCGCCGACGGCCATGACCGAGGCGAGAACGGCGATCGCGACGAGACGAAGCGGTCGGAAGGATTGACGGCGAGACGACCTCTGGACGCCTTCTGTGGCCACGGACAACGCTCTTGCCTCCTCTCCTCCGGAACACCGTGCATGGGGCGCGGTGACGGTGGGTGGTGTCGCCCCTGGGCAGGGTCGGGCGCGAATACGCGCGAACGCGCAGACGCGGGATGGGGGCGATCGGGCCGAGGTCCGACCGGAGGCGGGGTCGAGGTCCGGATCAGTGGCGATGCGAACGACGGCCGATGACGACAGGGTCCTGCCGTGGGGGCGGCGGTCTTCTGTTTTCAGCCTGTCTGTCGGGGCTTGGACTGGCCTGGGGGCCTTGCATGAGTATGGCAGTCCCGACCGCGGTCCGCCTCCCCCAGTTGCACCATGGCCGGACCAGCCGATGGGACCGGGGCTCGTGCAGGAACGGTGCGCCGGTGCCCACCCGGTCGGTGCGCCCGGTCGGTCCAGCGAGTCCGATGCTCGCATGTCGATGCCATCGGAGCGGCCATCGGCTATGCTCGGGCGGATCCGGGCTCGCACCGCGTCGTTTGGACGGCGTCAAGGGCGGCGAGCAGGAGACGCCAGCATTGCCCCGCACACGCGCTGACCCGCGCGATGCGGCGCGCCAGGAGCCAGATGACCTTCGATACCCTCGGCCTGTCGGCCGATCTCCTCAAGACCGTCGCCGAGGAGGGCTACACCGAGCCGACGCCGGTCCAGGAGAAGGCGATTCCGCTCGTCCTCGCCGGCAAGGACGTCCTCGCCGCCGCCCAGACCGGCACCGGCAAGACCGCAGCGTTCACCCTGCCGATCCTGGATCGCCTCCGGCAGCACGCCAACACCTCGTTCTCGCCGGCCCGCCACCCGGTCCGGGCCCTGATCCTCGTTCCCACCCGCGAACTCGCGGTCCAGGTCGACGAGAGCGTCCGGACCTACGGCAGGACCGTCCCCCTGCGCTCGACCGTGGTCTACGGCGGGATGCCGATGGACCCCCAGATCAAGGTCCTCCGGGGCGGGATCGAGATCCTCGTCGCGACGCCCGGTCGGCTGCTCGACCTCGTCGGCCAGAAGGTCGCGAACCTCGGCCAGGTCGAGATCCTCGTCCTCGACGAAGCCGACCGGATGCTCGACATGGGATTCCTGCCGGACATCCAGCGGATCACCGCCCTCCTCCCCGCAAAGCGCCAGAACCTGATGTTCTCGGCCACGTTCTCCGACGAGATCCGGCGCCTGTCGCGGACGATCCTCAACAATCCCGACGAGGTCGAGGTCGCACCGCGCAACGCGACGGTCGATGCGATCAAGCAGATCGTCTATCCGGTCGATCGCGACCGCAAGGAGGCCCTGCTCGCCCACCTGATCCGGAAGGACGATCTGCGCCAGCTCCTCGTCTTCACCCGGACGAAGATCGGAGCGACCCGGCTCGCCACCTGGCTCGACCGCCAGGGCCTGAACGCGGTCGCGATCCACAGCGACCGCTCCCAGCCCGAGCGGACCCGGGCCCTCGAGGAGTTCAAGAACGGCGAGATCCGGGTTCTCGTCGCGACCGACGTGGCGGCCCGCGGCCTCGACATCGAGGACCTGCCCCACGTCGTGAACTTCGAGCTGCCGTGGAACCCCCAGGACTACGTCCACCGGATCGGGCGGACGGGTCGGGCCGGCGCCACGGGCGAGGCGATCAGCCTCGTCTGCATCGACGAAGCCGACCTGCTCCGCGGCGTCCAGCGCCTCCTCCGCAAGGCGATTCCGTGGACGGTCGAGGAGGGCTTCGTGCCGGATCGGAACATCGAGCCGCGTCCGCTCCGAGGTCCGGATTCGGGCAGCGGCGGCAGTCGCGGCGGCGCCCGTCCGAGTCACCATCCGCACCGCAAGCCGGTCCAGTACAGCCGGGCCGGGGCGGGCCGCTCCTAGGCGAGGGGGCTCGGGGCCGGGTCGAGGGCCGGGTCCGCGGCCGTGGCCGGGGCGGGCGCTGACGGAGGCGATGCTCCGGCGGATACCCGTTCGTGGCCGACGGTCAGGACCATCGTCGCGCCGGGGAAGAAGAACCCGAGCATCATGTCGGCCTCCACCCGATCGACCATGTAGCGATTCACGAAGGCGGCGGCCTGCGCGACGGCGCCGCCGTCCGGATCGCCGCTGAGGGCGATCCGGACGTCCCTGAGCACGACGAACTCGCCGGTCGGGCGGGCGAGGGCGCGACCCGGATCGAAGCCGGGCATCGTCGCCATCTGGCCGGCGACCCGATACGGACCGACGTCGACCACGATGTCGTGCCATTGGACGTGGACCGGGACATCATTGCCGTCATCGGCGACCGCGACGAGGATGTCGTCGAGGGCCATCGTCAGTTCGCCCTGGGGTCGCGGCGCGGAGCCATCGAGCGGATGCCAGGCGGCCCGCTCCACGACGAGGTCGGCGCCGCGTTCGAGCACCTCGCGCAGGCGCCCCGTCCGAGCGACGACCCCGATGGTGACGCCCGTGGCCCCGTAGACCTCGACCCGGATCGGCATGCCCGGTCCCTCCGGCTGGCCGCGAGTCTGCGCCGGCGGCGACCCGTCCGCATCCCCCGTCGGTACCGTCGCGGGCGGTCCGTTCGTCACGGGCCGCACCGCCCTCACTCGGGGAGCGCGCAGATCCGGCAGGCGGGCGGACTCGGCAGCGCGGTCGAGAGCAGGGCCCGGACGATCTCGCCCGGATCGGCCCGGCTCTGGTTGGTCAGCACGGCGATCGTGAGTCCGTCGATCGCGAAGTGGCGGACCGCGCCCCGGAAGCCGAGGAGCCGGCCGCTGTGACCAAGGCTCGGATGGCCGTCGATCGAGATGGCCTGGACACCGTAGCCGTAGGCGGCGCCCGGGAGGTAGCTCGTCGTCCGGCTGAAGCCGCTCAGGAGCAGGGCCGTGCCGACCGGTCCAAGCACCCGCCCGCCGTAGAGCGCTCGGGCCCAGCGGGCGAGGTCGTCGCTCGTGCCCGCCATCGCCCCGGCCCCACCGGCCGCGGTCACGACCGACCGGAACGGGGCGATCCCGCTGTCATCGGCGAGGTCGATCGGCTTCGCGGTCAGCTTCGTCCCGGGCAGGCGATAGCCGTGGGCGAGCGGCGCCAGGGCCGCCTCGTCGACCTGGTGCCAGGTCGCGGTCAGCCCACTCGGCTCCAGCAGGCGCGTTCGGATCGACGCGCCGAGCTGCTCGCCGGTCAGCCGCTCGGCGATCAGGCCGAGCAGGAGGTAGTTCGTATTCGAGTAGTGGTACGCCTTGCCGGGCGGCGCCAGTCGCTTGCCGACGTAGCTGAGGGCCAGGTCGGGTGTCCAGGTCGCGGACGGGCGCGATTGAAGGGGACGATCGATCTTGGGGTTCAGGAAGTAGTCAGCGAGGCCGCTCGTGTGATCGAGGAGCATCGCGACCGTGATCCGCTTGTCGACCGCAAAGCGGAGCGGCGGCAGGAGGCCGGCGGCGGAGTCGGCCAGGCGCAGGCGGCCCTCCCCCGCGAGCTGGAGGATCAGGGCGGATGTGAACGTCTTGCTGATGCTCGCGAAGGCAAACGCCGTCGTCGCCCCGACCGGCGTCCTCGTCGCGACGTCGGCGAGGCCGCTGGCGCCCGACCACTTCGATCCGTCGGGGAACAGGATCGTGACCGACACGCCCGGGATGGCGAGCTTCGCCCGGACCCGATCCAGATCGGCGTGGAGACGAACGCCGAGGACGGCCAGGCGGCGCTCGGCCGCGCTGGCTGCGCTGGGTGCCGCGGACGGCCCGGACCCCGGCGAGGCGCCCGGTCCGAGCGAGGCGATCGGGGAAGCCGACGGGCCACCAGCCAAGGCCGACCCTGGCCTCCCGGGCGACCCCGAGCCGGAGAACGCCGGACCGCCGGCGACGGGCGGACCGCTCGAGACCGGACCGGCGACCGTCCGGGCCAGTCCGACGCCGAGGACCGCCAGCCCGCCGATCGTCGCGACGACGGCGACCGCCCAGCGACCCGCCCGGCGGCGCGGCGGACGGCTGCCGTTGCGGTCGGAATGCGGCTGTGCGGCGGACATTGCCATGTGGGTGCGACGATACCCCCGTCGGCCGGGCGGCCCGTCGGGCCCACCACCGCGCCGGATCAGACCTGGATCGGAGCTCCATGACAGACGGGACCCGCGAGCCGGCGGCACGCACGGCAGCCCAGGACAACGGGGCTGCGGGGCTGTTCCGGACGGTCGGGCTCATGGCCGACGGGCCGGTGGTCTGGGGTCGGCCGGTGCCGGCGAGGGGGCCGGGCGTGTACGTCGTCGAGCTGCCCGCGCCCCTGCTCCACGCCCCGCTCGAGATCAACCGGATCGGCAAGTGGCTCGAGCACGTGCCCGAGCTCCTGGTCGACAAGGCGCACCCGACGTCGCGTGGCCTGGCCGCTCGCCTCGGCGCGTTCTGGCTGCCCTCGAGCCGGGTCCTGTTCATCGGCGCCACCGAGGGCTCGATCGGCGGCCGGATCGAGGCGATCCGGAACACGATCCTCGGCGACCGCCGGCCCCATGCCGGGGGCCACTGGCTGCACACCCTGAGCGGTCTCGACACGGCCCGTGTGTGGTGGGCCCAGACGCGGGCCGTCGAGGAGGCCGAGGACGCGCTCCTCAGCGCGTTCGCCGAATCGATCCCGGCGACCGAGCGGACCGCCCTCCACGACTCGACGGTCGTCCTGCCGTTCGCCAACCTCCGGACCGTGACCGGCGAGCGCAAGATCACCGGGCTCGCCAACTCGCTCGTCGCGGCCGAGCCGAAGCAGGTCGTTCCGACAGGCCGAGTCGTCGAGCTGGCCGGGGGCGCCGCGGACGGGGCGGCCGAGTCGACCCGCGGCCGGACCGCCGGCGGCACGATCCGGCGCGCCCCGCGAGCGGCGACGGCCGGGGCTCCACCTCGTCCCCGCCCGGCCCGGACCGCGGCGACGCCCGCCACCCCGCGGGCCGCGACCCGGCGACCGGGCGACCGCCCCGCCACGGAGACCACCTGGGTCTCGGCCGACGGGATCGCCCGGCTCCACGCCGAGCACGCCGAGCTGACCGGCATCAAGCGGCCCGAGGTCATCGCCCGGATCAAGTCGGCCAAGGAGCTCGGCGATCTCAAGGAGAACGCCGACTACACCTCGGCCCGCGAGGAGCAATCCTTCCTCGAGGGCAGGATCAAGGCCATCGAGGCAACCCTCCGAGCGGCGACCGTGATCGAGGCGCCGTCGGGCGACGCAGCCGAGCGCGTCTCGCTCGGCTCGACGGTCACGGTCGAGGACGAGACCGGGGCGACGATGACGTTCGTCGTCGTCGGCTCGGCGGAGGCCGACCCCGGGGCCGGCCGGATCTCGAACGTGTCGCCGGTCGGCAAGGCCCTGATGGGTCGATCGGTCGACGATGACGTGGCCGTCGCCGCGCCGCGCGGCGAGGTCCGCTACCGGATCGTCGGCCTGGCGTGACGAGGCCCTGACCGGCGCATGCTCGAGATCACCGATCTGTCCAAGCGCTACGGATCCGTCGTCGCCCTCGACGGCGCGACGTTCACGGTCCGACCGGGCCGTCTCGTCGGCTTCCTCGGCCCGAACGGGGCGGGCAAGACGACCACGATGCGCTGCGTGTTCGGCCTTGCCCGGCCGGATCGCGGCTCGATCACCTGGCAGGGCCAGCCGATCGACCGGTCGCATCGACTGCGCTTCGGCTACATGCCCGAGCAGCGCGGCCTGTATGCGCGGATGAAGGTGGCCGACCAGCTGAGCTACTTCGCCCAGCAGCACGGGCTCGCAGCCCGCGAGGCGAAGGCGGCCACGACTCGCTGGCTCGAGGGCCTCGGCCTGGCCGACCGGGCGGGCGCCAAGCTCGAGGCCCTCTCGCACGGCAACCAGCAACGCGTCCAGCTCGGGGCGGCCCTCGTCCACGACCCTGAGCTGCTCGTGCTCGACGAGCCGTTCAGCGGACTCGATCCGCTCGGTATCGACACGATGACCGCGATCCTGCGCGAGCGCGCGGCGGCCGGCGTCGGGGTCGTGTTTTCAAGCCACCAGCTCGACCTCGTCGAGGACGTGTGTGAGGACGTCGTCATCATCAACCGTGGCCGGATCGCGGCGGCTGGAGCGATCGACGAGCTCCGAGCCGCGTCGACCCGGCGCCACCTCGAGGTCGAGGTCGTCGGTAACGGCAACGCCTGGCTGGCCGGCCGAGCGGACCTGAACCCCGTCGAGCGGCGCGGCGACTTCGCCCGCCTGCTCGTGCCCGCCGACGTCGACCTCGGGGCGGTCCTCGCCGCCGCGTCGGCCGCGGGCGACGTCCGGCGCTTCGCCTTCCAGCCACCGACCCTGTCCGAGATCTTCCGCGACGTGGTTCGCTCGTGAGCCGCGGTCGAGCGGTCTGGCTCGTCGCCCGACGCGAGCTGCTGGAGCGCGGCCGGAGCCGGGCGTTTGCGCTGTCGCTGATCGTGTCGGTCGGGTTGATCGTCGCCGGGATCATCCTGCCGAGCCTGTTCGGAGGCGCGCCCGGGAGCCAGCGCCTGGGCGTCGTCGGACCGGCGCCCACCGGCCTCGTCTCCGGACTGACGGCCACCGCGCAGCTGGCTGGGTTGGTCGTCGTCTCCGAGCCCGTCGCCGACTCCGGAGCGGGCGAGGCGCGTCTGGTTGACGGCTCGCTCGACGCCCTGCTCGTCTTCCCGGCTGACGGCTCGACCCCGACCTATGTCGTGAGGACCCGCGGCAATGCCCTCCTCCAGCAGGTCGTGCTGGCGAGCTTCTCGCCCGCACCACAGATCTCGTTCCGGGAGCTGCAGCCCGCGGACGCGGCCCAGGACACCTCGTTCATCTTCGCCAACGTCGGCGTGATCCTGCTCTTCATCGCGATCTTCACGTTCGGGACGTGGGTCCTGACCGGGGTTGTCGAGGAGAAGCAGAGCCGGGTGGTCGAGGTCGTGCTCGCGACGATCGAGGCGCGCGATCTGCTGATCGGCAAGGTTCTCGGGATCGGGATCCTGGGGCTCATCCAGTTGACCCTGATGATCACGGCCGGCTTGGCGACGGGTGTGATCAGCGGCCGATTCACCCTGCCCGCGACGACCGTTCCGACCGTAGCCAACCTGGTTCTCTGGTTCATCCTCGGCTACGCGTTCTATTCGACCGCGCTCGGCGTGCTCGGTGCGCTCGCGTCGCGGATGGAGGAGGCGTCGAACGCGTCAAGCCCGGTCACGTTCGTCGCGATGGGCGGCTACTTCTTCGCCCTCCTGGTCGCCCTCAACGATCCGGCCGGGACGGCCGCCCGGGTCGCCACGTTCATCCCGCCCGTGGCCCCGATGGTGGTCCCGCTCCGGGCGGCACTCGGGGCGATCGAGCCGTGGGAGATGATCCTGTCGGCCGTCGTGATGTGCGCCGCGATCTGGGTGTTGTTCGTGGTCGGCGGGCGGGTGTACTCGGGGGCCGTGCTCCAGACTGGCGCGCGGATGAAGCTCCGGGATGCGTGGCGGGCGTCGGGCCGGGGCTGACGGTAAGGGCCGACGTCGGGCGTCGTACTTCGTCATCCAGTCTCCGGGGGACTCCAACGGCGCCTTCCACGGCGCTTTGCGGACGAAACCCCGAGTGCCGTTAGCTGCCGGCGGCTGATTGGACCCGGTTCTGGCTCGGAAAGGCGCCGTACGAGTCCTGCCACGACTGGTTGACCAACAAACCCCCGGGGGGCGGCGGCGCGGGGCGGGGCACGGCGGCTCGGCGCGTCCGAGCAGGCGCTCAGTCGTCGCCCGGAAGCGACTCGAACAGGCCCGGGGTTCCGCCGGCGTGCCAGAACACGACTGGCCCTGCGAGCCGGCCGTCGCGGACCCGGGCGATCAGCCCGGCGAGCGCCTTGGCCGTGTAGATCGGGTCGACGAGAATGCCCTCCGTCCGCGCGAGCAGCGCGGCGGCCTCGTCGGCGGCAGTCGTCCGGTGGCCGTACCCGGCTCCCAGCTGATCGTCCTCGAGCACGACCGCGGCGGATGCGACCCGCGACCCCACGAGCGGCTCGAGTCCGTCGAGAATCGATTCGATCACGGGCCGGAGCTCCACGCCGGGCGTCGCCACGGCGATCCCGAGGACCGGCCGGACAGGCGGAGCCGCACCGGTCAGCCCCGTCAGGATTCCGGCCTGGGTGCCACCCGTCGCGGACGGGAGGACCACCGTCGCGGCGCCAAGACCGGCTGCCTGCAACTGGTCGGCGAGCTCGAGCCCGGCCAGCACCTGCCCGGCGGCCCCGATCGGCCCCGTCCCACCGACTCCAATCACGAATGGACGGCGCCCGGCAGCGCGCTCGGCGGCCGCGATCGACTCGACCATCGCCGCCCGTTCGGCTCGGTCGCCCGTCGCTGTCACGTGGACCGAGGCACCGAGCAGCTCGTCGAGCCGCTGGTTCGGGCCCTCCTGGCCCGCTGGCGGCGGCGGGCCGGTGAGGACGAGATGGACGGCCAGCCCGGCCCGGGCACCCGCCGCGGCCGTGAGCCGGCAATGGTTCGACCAGCGCCGCCCGGACGTGATCAGGGAGTCGGCGCCGGCGGCCAGCGCGGCCCCGACAAGGAACTCGAGGTTGCGCAGCTTGTTGCCGCCGAACGCCAGTGGCAGGAGGTCCTCGCGCTTGACCCAGATCTCCGCCCCGCCGCCGAGCGCGTCCGAGAAGCGCCAGAGCGGGGAGAGCGGCGACGGCCCGTCGAGGAGCCTGAATCTGGGCAGGGCCGCGATGCCCGGCGGGATCACCATCAGACGGATCGTAGCCGGTGCTAGGCTCGCGACACCGTGACCGACTCCGACATGCCACCCGCTCGCCGCGTTCTGTACCGCGACGCCGCCCTCGCCGACGGCCGAGGCGACCGCCTCCAGCTCGGCGTGAGCGTCCTGGTGACGGGCGACAGGATCGCCTGGATCCGGCCGACCGATGCGGAGGAGGATCCGGGCCCGGCCGACGGCCTGGAGGTCGTCGACGCCGGTGGCAGCACGATCGTGCCCGGCCTTGTCGACGCCCACAGCCACCTCACCCTGCCCGGCGGTTCGCACTGGATCGACCGCGCGTCTGATTCGCCCGCGGCGCTCGTCGCGGTTGCCGCCCGCAACGCCGCGCTCATGACCCAGGCCGGGGTCCGGTGGGCGCGCGACGTCGGGGCGCCGGTCGCCGATGACCCGCTCGACGGTCGCCGCCGCGCGCTGAGCCTCGGCGTGCGTGACCGCGCCCGGGGGCGGGCCGGCTGGCCGCAGATCAGGGCTGCGGGGGCCTGGATCGGCAGCACCGGCGCCCTGGACGAATGGTCGGTCGAGGCCGACGGCGACGCCCTCGTCGCGGCGGTCCATCGCCAGCTCGACGACGGTGCGGACTTCATCAAGCTGTATCTCGACGGCGCCGACCCGGCAGTGTGCCCATGGTCGGTCGCCGAGATCGGGGCGGCCGTGAAGGCGGCGCACGGCCGCGGCGCCCTGGTGACGGCCCACAGCGGCCGGCTCGACGGCGCGCGGGCGGGCGTCACCGGCGGCGTCGACGCGATCGAGCACGGCTTCGAGCTCGACGCAGATGTCGCGGCCGAGATGGCCCGGCGCGGGACATTCCTGGTCTCGACCCTGACCGTTTTCCGATCGTGGTCGTCATTCGAAGCGACGACCACCCTCGAGCGCTTTACGAGCCGCGAGGGTCGCGCACGGGTCGCCGCCCAGCGCGAGCGTGCGGAGGAGTCGATCCGGTTCGCCCGCGCCGCCGGCGTCCGGGTCGCGACCGGGACCGACTTCGGCGGCGGCTCGCCCCGGGCCAACCAGCTCGCCTGGGAGGTCGAGGCGCTCGTCACCGCCGGCTTCGAGCCGTGGGAGGCGCTGGCGTCGGCGACCTGGCGTGGTGGGGAGCTTCTTGGCGAGCCGGACGCCGGCACGATCCGCGAAGGCGGCCCGGCCGACCTCGTCCTGGTGCACGGCGACCCGCTCTCGGACCCGTCCGCGCTGTGGCGCGTCTGGCGCGTCGCGTGGGCGCCCGATCCCGCCGTCGTCTAGCCTCGTCGCATGGCCATCCGGATCCGCCCCGACGAGCGCTCGACCTCGACCGGCCAGAACGCCGACATGGAGCGCTCGATCGCGATCAGCGCCGAGACGCTGGGCTCGGTCGGGCTGTACTCGTCGGTCGTCACGACGGCGCCCGGCGCCCGGACCCGGGTCCATCACCACGGCGAGTGCGAGACGTCGATCTGGATTGCCAGCGGACGGGCGCGCTACACGTTCGGCCCGACCGGCTTCGAGGAATCGATGCAGGCGGAAGCCGGCGACTTCGTCTACATCGCCGCCGGCGAGGTCCACGTCGAGGAGAACGCGTCCGATACGGAGCCGCTCGTGGTCGTGATCAGCCGGAACTGCCCGGGCTCGGTCGTCCACTACCTCGACGAGGAATGACGGCGGCCGGGCTCGAACCGGGTGACGAGCTCGAGGCGCTCGACGCGCTGCTCGCGCGCCACGGACTCGCGGGAGCCGCCGAAGAGCCGTTCCCGAACGATGGATGGTCGGGTGCGACGATGACCCGGTTGCTGGACGCGAGCGGCCACGCCTACGTCCTCAAGCGCGACTCGCTCGGTAAGGACTGGATCGCGCAGGCGACCGCCGACCGGCCATTCCTCCGCGAAGCCTGGTTCGCGGCCCACGGTCCCGCTCTGCCGCGCGGCATCCGGAATCCTGCGCTCGGCGCCGGCTGGGACGGTGCTTCGAACGAGGTCGGGATCCTGATGCCGGACCTGAGCGGCACGCTGTTCGATTGGGATGCGCCACTCCCCGTCGACTCCCTGGAGATCGTGCTGGCTGCCCTTGCGGCGATGCATGCCGATCCATCGACCTCATCCGGCCCGATCAACGACGGCCCCTGGTGTCCGCTTCGCGAGCGCGTGACGCTGATCTGCCGTCCTTCACTCGAACGCCCTGGTCCGGCACGCGACGCGGTCGCCCATCGACTGTTGCCGGGTTGGGATGCCTGGGATCGTCGGGCGACGCCGGCTGCCCGTGCGCTGGTCCGGTCGCTGGCGGCCGACCCCCGACCGCTCGTCCATGCCCTCGAGGCCGTGCCGGCCACGCTGATCCACGGCGATCTGAAGCTCGCCAACGCCGGAATCGCTGCCGACGGCGCCGTCGAGCTCGTCGATTGGCAGATGGTCATGGTCGCGCCGGTCGCGATCGAGCTCGGCTGGTTCCTCGTCTCGAACGTCGCGGCCCTGACGCTGCTCCCGGACGAGGTCCTCGCGCGCTATTGGCGGTCGCGCAGCCAGGATGGCACCCGCGAAAACGACCTGGCGATCCTCGTCGGGCTGTTGCTCCGCGGCTGGCGAAAAGGCGCAGACACGGAAGCCGGAATCATTCACGCATCGGGCATCGCCGCTGCCGACGACCTCGCCTGGTGGTGCGACCGCGCGGTCGAAGCGGCGCGGCGGGCCCTCTGATCAGGGCCTTCGCAGCCGGTACAGCACGTGGCGGCCGAGCGGGCTGTCGACCGCGAGGCTCGGATGGTCGAAGTCGTCGGTGGGGTCGCGCGTCATCCCGACGCGCTCCATCACGGCCCGCGAGCGAACGTTCGTGGCCGTGGTGAACGACACGATCTCGCCGAGGCCGAGGTCCGAGAAGCCGAACGCCAGCGCCGCCCGGGCCGCCTCGGTCGCGTAGCCGAAGCCCCAGGCCGCCGGGTCGAGCCGCCAGCCGACCTCGACGCACGGCGTGAACACCGCCTCGAACGACGGCGCGGCCAGGCCCACGAAGCCGAGGAATGCCCGGTCCTCGCGCCGCTCGACGGCCCACAGGCCGTGCCCGTCGCTCGCCCATCGAGCCTCGATCCGATCGACCAGGGCGTCACTCGCGGCCCGATCGAGGGGCTTGCCGAGGAACTCGGCGACGCGTGGATCGGCGTTCAGCCGGGCGAACGGTTCGCGGTCTGCCGGCAGCCATTCGCGGAGGAGCAGGCGCTCGGTCTCGAGCCGCGGGATCAGGAGGGAGCCGCCAGGTCGCGCCGCGGGAACACGACGAGGGCCACTGCGATCGCCACCGCGCCGACCGCTCCCGGGACGGCGAACGCGAGCAGGTCGAGCGTGCCCGACAGGATGTCGCGCGCGTCGAGGTAGGTGAAGAGCGAGTACGGCTCGAGGCCCTTCGCGTCCGGCCACAGCGATCCGAGCACGTAGAAGAAGTACGACACGATGACGATCGCCAGCGTGATCCCGATGGCCGGGGTCAGCCGGTCGAACGAGACCGACGCAGCGAGGCCGATCGCCGCGATCGCGCCCCACACCAGGATCCCGTTCAGCCAGACGAAGGGCAGTCGCTCGATCGCCAGCTGGTCCATCACGCCGGCGATCGTCGCCCCGATCAGCGTCCCGATCGATGCTGCGACGAGGATCAGGCCGACGAAGGTGACGGCCGCGGCCAGGATCGTCGCGTAGACGGCGTGTCTCGAGAGGGGCCGGGCGAGGAGCACCTCGAGCGTTCCGCGCTGGCGCTCGCCGGCGACCGCCGCGGTCGTGAACCCGATCGCAAAGATCGAGATCAGGATGATCGAGATCGGATGGAGATACCCGAGCGCGATCGAGCCGCCGAGGCTGAACACGTCCGCCCCGCCGAATTCGGCCATCTGCCTGGGGATGACCCCGGCATCGACGAGGGTCTGCATCTGGGCGCCGAACGCGCTGTAGATGACCGGCAGAAACGCGTTCCAGGCGGCCATCGCGAGGCACACGATCAGGAGCTTCGTCCGCTGCGAGCGCCAGAGGTGTCCGAAGAGCGCTGCGTTCATCGGGCGGCCGCCCTCGTCGACGCCCGCTCTGGCGCGCTGGCCGACCCGTCGCTGCCGGCGTCGGGCTCGGCGTCCTCGTAGAGCTCGAGGAAAGCCTCCTCGAGGTGGGCCGGCTCGATCGTCAGGTCCAGGATCCGGTGACCGGCGATCGCCGCCAGGAAGGGCCCAACGTCGCCCTCGAGCTGGCCGGTCAGCCGGCCATCGGCGGTCCGCGCGAGCCCACTCACCCCGGCGACGCCGTCGAGGGCCGGCAGATCGCCATCGGCCGCCCGAAGCTCGACGTTCCGCTTGCGATGCTCGAGCAGGCTCGCGACGTCCTGGAGCGCGACGAGCCGGCCACGCCGGACGATCGCGACTCGGTCGCACACGCGCTCGACCTCGGACAGGACATGGGACGAGAAGAAGATCGTCCGGCCGGCCGCCTTCAGGTCGTCGAGGATCGCGTAGAACGCCCGCTGCATCAGCGGATCGAGTCCCTCGCTCGGCTCGTCGAGGATCGCCAGCTCGGGGTCGTGCTGGAGAGCCTGGATGATCCCGATCTTCTGGCGCATCCCGCGCGAGTAGTCGCGGACCGGCCGAGCCAGGGTCCTGGCCGACAGCTCCAACCGATCGAGGAGCTCGGCCCGGCGCGTCGACGGGCGGCCCGTCAGCGCTCCGAGGTAGTCGAGCAGCCGGACGCCACTGAGCGAGTCGTAGAGGGCGATCCCGCCGGGCAGGTAGCCGACCCGGCTCCGGATCGCGACCGAGTCCCGGACGATGTCGAGGCCGAGCACGGACGCCGAGCCCGCCGACGGGTGGAGGAAGCCGAGCAGGAGCCGGATCGTCGTCGACTTGCCCGCCCCGTTCGGACCGAGGAAGCCGAAGATCTCGCCCTCGCGGACCGCGATCGTGAGGTCCTCGAGCGCCCGGACCTCGCCGCCGCCGCGTGCGCCCGTCCCGGGCCGCCGGATCGACAGCTCGCGGTGGCCGTAGCGCTTGGTCAGGCCGGACGTGACGATGGCATCCACGCGGCCTAGGCTAGCGCGTCGGTCGAGGGCTCGGCGCACGTAGACTCAGGGCTCGTCCCATCCCGCCGTTGCAGAGGAGCCGTCACCGATGCCGAAGACCGTCCCCCACGGCCCCGGGCTCGAGCCGGGCAACCTGCCGTTCTCGAAGGTCGTCGAGGCCAATGGCTTCGTGTTCATCGCCGGCCAGATCGGTGATGTGGCGGGCTCCAACGGCCCGGTCCCGGGCGGGGTCGAGGCCGAGACCCGGGCGATGCTCGATAACGTCGGCCGGCTGCTCGGAGCGGTCGGGCTCGGCTTTGACGACGTCGTGAAGTGCACGGTCTACCTGACCGACTTCGAGGAGTTCGCGGCGATGAACGCGATCTACCGCGAGTACTTCCAGACCGAGCCCCCCGTCCGGGCCACCGTCCAGGTCGGCCGGCTCGCGGTCGGCGCCCGGATCGAGATCGAGGTCCTCGCAGCCCGCTGATCGGGCCCCGCCGACTCGCCCGGATCCGTTCCAGACGCGACGACGCCCGCTCCGGTGACCCGGAACGGGCGTCGAGCGCCGGGCCTGGGGGCTCAGGGCCGGGAGGAAATCACGTTCCCACGATCAGCTGGTCGAGGGCGACCGGCTTGCCGCTCGTGGTGACGACGATCCGGATCGTATGCTCGCCGGCCTTGAGCGACTTGGCGAACAGGATCGAGCGGGCGTCGAAGTTCGACCGCCGGAGGTTGACGGTCGCGGCGAGCTTGCCGTCGACGTAGACCTTCGCCGTGCCCCGTGTCGGCCCGACCGGCCCGACCCAGGCGATGCCCGTCCCGGTGAAGGTCATCGTCGCCCACGAGCCCTTCCGGGTCGAGTAGGTCACCTGCCGGCCAGCGTACGCCGAGTAGTTCGCGCTCCGCCAGCCGGGGCCGTACGCGATCGCCGCCGCGGTGTCGTTGAGGCGCGTGTCCTTGGCGTCGATCCAGGCGCGCGACGACGTTCCCTTGGCCGCAGCGCCGCCACTGCCCATCGCCTTCATGACCTTCGCGACGTACGAGCGCGAGTACGACGACCAGAGCTTCGCATTCCGTTGAGAGGATCCGGTCAGCCACCAGTGGGCGACCGTCGGCCAGACATCGAGCCAGTTGTAGAGGGCGGTCACCTTGCGGCGCGCCACGGTCTCCTGGTTCTTCGGCGTCTGGGGGGCCGACGAGCTGCCGAGATAGGCCCTGGCCCAGCCCGCCCAGCTGGCCGGCATGATCTGGTACTTCCCGTACGCGCCGCTGCTCGCGTTGCGGGCGGTGTATCGCCCACCGGATTCGACCCGACCGAGCGCGTACAGGAACCGGTCGATGTTCGGCGGCGCACTGGCCGAGGTGCCGACCGCCGGGAAGATCGACACGAGAAGGACCGCGGTCAAGAGTGCCGCGGGGACCGCACGGCGGCGGCCAACCACGTCTGGCAATGGTGCTCCTTCCTACCGGGACGGCGCGGTGAGCGCGCCGAGCGATGGACGGACGCATGCCGGTCGGAGGGACCACGCGGGCGCCTGGGTGAGTGCGCGCGCGCCGCGGGTGGGCACCTCCGGCGGCCACGTCTTCGGTTCGGCCGTGCGTCCTCCCGTCCGCTCCGGCCCTCTGGGGGTACGGGACAGCATACGGGGCTTGTCCAGTCCCGCCCATTCCGGGGCGGGCCGGGGCGAGCCGGGGCGGGCCGGGACGGTCTGGGCGACCGAGCAGGGCCGGCGAGGGCCCGGCGGATCGCTCGCCGTCAGGCGAGGGCGAGCAGGAACGCCGCGGCTCGATCGAGGGCGTCGTCGAGGACCGGCTTCAAGGTGTGGCCGAGGCGCGGGTACGTGACGAGTTCGGCCCGTCCAAGGAGGGCGACCCGAGCCCGGAGCAGGTCGAGGTTCGCGAACGGATCGGACTCACCCGACAGGAAGAGGACCGGGCAGCGGATCGATGGGAAGTGCGCCGTCCGGCCCTCGGCCTGCTCGGGTCGGCCCGGCGGATGGAGCGGAAAGCTGAACAGGACGAGACCGGCGTAGTCGGTGTCGGGCTCCGCCGCGGCCAGGCTGGCGACGCGACCGCCGTACGACTGGCCACCGACCGCGATCGGCAGGCCGTCGGCGTCGGGCGCCGTCGGACCGTCCGGAACGATCGCGCGGAGCGCCGGAACAGCCGCCTCGGCCTTCTTGAGCGGCAGGTCGATCGCCCGGGCATCGATTCCGCGCGCTGCGAGACCGCGAACGTGACCGGCCATGCTGGCAGCCGAACCACTGGCCCCGTGACCGACGTAGAATCGGATCGCCATCGGCACAGGGTAGACCGCCGACGCCGGCGACCGGGATCGCCTTCGTCCACGCTCCGCGCTCAGCGCGCCCTGACCCGATCGGATGGAACGGCTGGCCCCGTCGGGCCATGGCCGGTGCTCGACGGCACCGGGCATGGTGAACCGGATGCCAGAGGAAGAGACGACCACGATGCCCACGCCGCTCCCGGACCGGACCGACCGCCCCCGTCCCTCGCTCCCCGCGCGCCGACCCGCGGCCCGGTCGCCGTGGCTCGCCGCCATCGCCGCCGCGCTCGTGCTCACGGGTTCTGGCCTCGGCGTCCGGGTGAGTCCGGTGGCCGCCGATGGCGTGTCGCCGCCGGCATTCCCCGACACGATGTTCTTCGGCCGGGGTTACGGCCACGGCGTCGGGATGTCCCAGTACGGCGCCCGCGGTCGCGCTCTCGCCGGCCAGCTCGCGCCGGTGATCCTGGCCCACTACTTCGCGAAGACGACCCTCGGCAAGCGCGATGTCAACACGACGGTCCGCGTCCTCCTCCTGACCGACCTGGCGTCGACCCCGGCCAAGCCCCTGACGATCGTCGGCCGGGCGGGCACGTGGGCCATCGACGGGATCGCCAAGACGTTTCCCGCTGAAGCGAAGGCGGCCCTCGCCCCGACGGCGACGGGCGCAACCACCTGGGCCCTCACGGTGACGTCCGCGGCCGGCGCCATCCTCCACACGGGCACGCTGACCGGCTACCAGTACGTCCGGCCGGTCGCATCGACGACCCTCCTCCAGCTCGTGTCGAAGGCGACGACGACGAACATCTATCGCGGGCTGTTCCGGCTCCGCCTCTCGACCACCGCGATGGTCATGAACCACGTCGGGCTCGACCTGTATCTGCGCGGGGTCGTGCCCCTCGAGATGCCGTCCTCCTGGCCGGTCGAGGCGCTCAGGGCCCAGGCGATCGCGGCCCGCTCGTACGCCGTGTACCGGCTCCACCCGACGGTCGGCACCTACGACGTCTTCGACGACACGCGCTCCCAGGTGTATCGCGGCCAGAAGGCCGAGACGACCGCGGGAACGGCCGCCATCACGGCGACTGCCGGAACGGTCCTGCTCAGCGGCACGGCCGTCGTCAACGCGATGTTCCACTCGGCCGCCGGGGGCTGGACCGAGAACAACGAGAACGTCTACGTGAGCTCGAGCGGCAAGATCGTCGCGGGCGCGGTCTCGTACCTGCGTGGGTCGAGCGACCGGGCACCCGACGGGACGGCCTACGACAAGGCGTCGCCGTATGCGACGTGGCAGACGCTCAAGTACACGGGCGCCGCGCTGTCCGCGATCCTCGCCAAGGACGCTCGGACAAACGTCGGAACGCTGACCACGCTCGACCTGTCGCGCCGCGGCGTGTCGGGGCGCCTGATCAGCGTGACCCTGACGGGAAGCCTCGGGACGAAGACGGTCTCGGGCGGTGTGTTCCGCGCGGCGTTCAATGCGGGCCGGCCGGCCGGCGATCCGATGCTCCGGAGCACGCTCTTCGACACGAAGCCGGTCCCCTGAGCGGCGACCCGGCAGCGCCGGGTATCTTCGGCCGCGTGATCCCATCCGTCGTCGGCTCCGACGTCGCCTTCGATCCTGACGTCGCGCGCTGTCCGTGGGCGGGCGCCACGGGCCCGCGTCCTGACCCGATCATGGTCCGCTATCACGATGACGAGTGGGGCCCGCCCTGCCACGACGACGTCGAACTGTTCGAGCGGCAAGATCGTCGCGGGCGCGGTCTCGTACCTGCGCGGGTCGAGCGACCGGGCGCCCGACGGGACGGCCTACGACAAGGCGTCGCCGTACGCGACGTGGCAGACGCTCAAATACACGGGCGCCGCGCTGTCCGCGATCCTCGCCAAGGACGCTCGGACCAACGTCGGAACGCTGACCAGGCTCGACCTGTCGCGCCGCGGCGTGTCGGGGCGCCTGATCAGCGTGACCCTGACGGGAAGCCTGGGGACGAAGACGGTCTCGGGCGGCGTGTTCCGCGCGGCGTTCAACGCGGGCCGGCCGGCTGGCGATCCGATGCTCCGGAGCACGCTCTTCGACACGAAGCCGATCCCCTGAGCGGCGACCCGTCAGCGCCGGGTGTCCTCGGCCGTGTGATCCCATCCGTCGTCGGCTCCGACGTCGCCTTCGAT
>JBKJOK010000051.1:0-3628 GCA_046595595.1 Candidatus Limnocylindrales bacterium | reverse complement strand
TCAACGGGCGGCCGGTCCGCCGCGCTCCCAGCCCTGGGCCGGCAGCGGCTCGCAGCGGAGTGGCTTGTCCTGGCGATAGCCCAGCGCATATTCCGCCTGGATCACCGTGTGCAGCTGGCTCGTGCCTTCGTAGATCACCGCCGCCTTCGAATTCCGCAGGTAGCGCTCGACCGGGAACTCGTTCGAGTAGCCGTTCGCGCCGTGGACCTGGATCGCGTCCATCGCCGACTGGACCGCGTGCTCGGTCGCGTGCCACTTCGCGAGCGAGGTCTCGCGCGTGTTCCGGAGACCCTGGTTCTTCAGCCACGCCGCGCGCCACACGAGGAGCCGGCCCATCTCGGTCCCGGCCGCCATCTTCGCGAGCATCTGCTGGACGAGCTGGTGACGGCCGATCTCCTGGCCGAAGGTCTCGCGCTCGTGGGCGTACTTGAGCGATGCGTCGAGACATGCCTGGGCGAGCCCCACGGCGCCGGCGGCGACCGTGAACCGGCCCTGGTCGATCGCGCTCATCGCGATCAGGAAGCCCTCGCCCTCCTCGCCGATCCGGTGCTCAACCGGGACGATGCACTCGTCGAGGTTGATCAGCCCGGTGTTGCCGGCCCGGATCCCGAGCTTGCCGTGGAGGGTTCCCGTCGAGAGCCCGGCCATCCCCCGCTCGAGGAGGAACGCCGTGACGCCGCGCCAGCCCTTCGAGCGATCGACCGAGGCGAACACGAGGAAGTGGTCGGCGAGGTCGGCCAGGCTGATCCAGACCTTCTGGCCGTTGAGTCGGTACGAATCGCCGTCGCGCCGGGCGGTCGTGGCCAGGTTCGCCGCATCCGTGCCCACGCCCGGCTCCGTCAGCCCGAACGTCGCGAGCTTTTCGCCCTTCGCCTGCGGCACCAGCCAGCGGGCCTTCTGCTGGTCGGTCGCCCACTGGAGGAGGGCCAGGGAGTTCAGCCCGACGTGGACGCTCTGGACGACCCGGAACGCGGTGTCGGCTCGCTCCAGCTCCTCGCACAGGAGCGCGAAGCTGACATAGTCCATCCCGGCGCCGCCCCATGCCTCGGGGATCGGCGCGCCCAGGAAGCCCTGCTCGGCCATCTTCGTGAAGAGCTCGCGGTGGACCTCGCCCTTCTCGTCCCATTCCCGGATGTGGGGCAGGATCTCGGCCTCGGCGAACGCCCGGGCGGCCTGCTGGACGAGGCGGTTCTCGTCGGTGAGCGCGAATTCGACCATGGCCGAATGCTAGCCCGGCCCCGAGGCCCTCGTCGGGGCGCGGCGCCCGCTGGCATACTCGATCGCATGACCGATGCCGTTCGCTCCTCCGCCCTGCCCGCCGATCTCGCGACGGTCGCCGACCACCTGACGCCCGTCCTCGGCCGCTACTTCGAGCGGAGCTGGAGCCACGGCGAGGGCCATCGCCTGTTCGACACGAGCGGCAGGGCATACCTCGACTTCGCGAACGGGATCGCGGTCACGGCGCTCGGCCATCACCACCCGCGGGTGACGGCCGCGATCCACGCCCAGGTCGATCGCCTGATCGGGCCGACAGGTGCGATCGGCTATGCCGAGCCCGTCGTCCGCCTCGCCGACATGCTGACCGCGACCCTCCCCGACCCCATCGACAGCGTGATGTTTCTGAACTCGGGCTCCGAGGCGATCGACGGGGCGCTGAAGCTCGCCCGGCGGGTGACCGGTCGGCCCGGGATCGTGGCGTTCCGAGGCGGCTTCCACGGCCGGACGTTCGGGGCGACGTCCGTGACCACGTCATCGCTCAACTATCGGACCGGCTACGAGCCGCTCCTGCCGGGCGTGTACTTCGCCCCCTATCCCGCGGCGTATCCGGACTTCGACGGCGATGAGGAGCGAGCCTCCGCGGCGGCGCTCGCGATCCTCGGCTCGCTCCTCGACACGGTGATCGCGCCGTCGTTGGTCGGCTCGATGCTGATCGAGCCAGTCCGCGGCGAAGGTGGCTACAACCCGGCGCCGGCGTCATTCCTGCAGGGGCTCCACCGGATCTGCGATGAGCAAGGGATCCTGCTGATCGCCGACGAGGTCCAGACCGGCTTCGCCCGGACCGGCCGGATGTGGGGCTTCGAACACGCGGCGATCGTGCCCGATGTGGTCGTGATGGCCAAGGCGATCGCGAACGGCCTGCCGCTCTCGGCGATCGCTACCTCACGCGCCCTGATGGAGCGCTGGGGCCGGAGCGCCCACGGCTCGACGTACGGCGGCAATCCGGTGGCGTGCGCAGCGGGGATCGCGGTCCTCGAGACCATCGCCGATGAGCACCTGATCGAGAACGCCGCTGCGCGCGGGGCGGAGCTGCGGGCCGGCCTCGCCCGGATCGCGGCCGAGGAGCCGCGGATCGGCGACGTCCGCGGCCAGGGCCTGATGGTCGGCGTCGAGTTCGTGAAGGATCGCGAGACACGCGAGCCGGACGGCGCGTTGGCCAAGGCGGCGATCGCGAAGGCGGCCGACCTGGGCCTGCTCCTGCTGACCTGCGGCAACCACGGCCAGACAATCCGCTGGATCCCCCCGATCGACGTGACCGCGGCCGAGATCAGCGAAGCGGTCGAGATCTTCGGGGAGACGCTCCGCACCGTCTGACGGCTCGATCCGCCTCGCGCCATCATGGCCAGACGGTCACCCACCGAACGTTAGGCTCGGTTCATGGGATGCGCCCCGCCCCATTCGGTAACCAACCACAAGGTTCTGAGAGTGGATCCGTCGCTGGCGGAGGCAAGAGACGCCCGAGTCGGTCCCGTTGCCGCCCGGCACCGGTCCCAACGTTCCGTCGGTGCAATTCTGGCCACCGCGCGGCGGCTCTGCGCCGAGACCGCGGATGACGCCGATCTCCGGACGTGGCGAAGCGCCCGTCGCAGTCGGACGAGCGCCTCGTGGATGATCGGGTTGCGGCAGGACGGCGCGAAGCGCCGCCCGATCAGCGCTCGATCAGCGGGTGACGAACGCGGTCAGCGGTTCTGGGTGAGGAACTTCATCACGTCGTCGAGCCGGAAGCGACGGTCGCCCCGCTTGCAGACGCGATAGAAGGGCAGCTCGCCGCGATCGCCGAGGCGCTTCACCGTGTTGACGTGGAGATGGAGCATCTCGGCGACTTCGGTCGCAGTGAGCATCGGTCCGAGTTCGTTGACGGCCATGGACCCCATGTGGTCGTTGCCTCTCTGTGAGCGTTCGTGGCGTCCGCACCCGTGGGGTGGCCAGAGGTGGAGTGCGGCTCGCTGATGGGCGGAGCGTAGAGGTGAGGCGCACGGGTCGCCAAGCCGTACTTTGGGCTAGTCGCTGGTACCACGGTGGGGTCCGCTGACGGACGGAGGGGCCGCGTGGGGGCGCGCCGGCTTGCTCTCGTCTCAGGACGCTCTCATCCGACGGGCCGAATGTGATCAGCGAACCCGGCCGTGGGTCGTCTCCCTCCTCCGATTCACGGCCGGGACTCTCCCCTCCCCGTTTCTGGCACGATCCACTCACCACCGCGACCAGGCCGCGACCAACCGAGGTTCCGCCCGATGAAGATCCTCCTCGTCGAGGACGACGAGCGCCTCAGCCGATCGCTGGCCCGTCTCCTCGAGCAGGATCGCCACAACGTCGAAGTCGCGCCCGACGGTGAGACCGGCGTCGACATCGC
>JBKJOK010000257.1:0-6387 GCA_046595595.1 Candidatus Limnocylindrales bacterium | reverse complement strand
CAGGCACGCAGTCGGCGGGCCTGGCCGTGACGATCAACCAGTGCAACGGGTCGGCGAACGGCGGCGGGGCGCTCGTCATCTGTTCCGCCGAACTCGAGAACAACGTCCCTGCGCCATCGGCCCCTGCTGCGAGCCGTGCACCGGGGCTCAGCGCGCCGCCGACGGACACGGTGGCCGCCGCGGTCGTCGCGTCGGATGCGAACACCTGGACGACGAATCCTCTCTTGCCCCTGCTCCTGCTCGCGGTCGTCATCGGGGCCGCGACGATCCGGCTGGCGCGCCGCCGCTGAACCCCGCCGGCACGCTCTGTGTTCGGATTCCCGACAGAGACCATCCAGCTGCTACTCATCCACGACGATCGGACCAGGATCCACCGATGACGCGGTCCGTGGCCGTCCTTACCCGGGCCCTCGCCGCCTCCGAGTCCTGGTCAGACCGTCAAAGATCGCCGACCCTGCCGCGTTCGACGAACCGACCGAAGCCGCGATAGCCGCGATCGCCGACCGCCACGCCACCGCGGATCACCGGCCGGCCACGGACGAAGACGGTCCGGACCGCGCCACGAACCGCGAGGCCCTCGGACGGGGTGAAGTCGCTGGTGTGGAGACTCCAGACGGCATCTTTGTCCAGCGACTTGACAAAGACTACCGGGATGGCGCACTTTGTCCACCGACTGGACGAAGTCGGCGCGGAGGAGCGCGGATTCGGCCGGTGAGGAGGCTCGACCCGGCCGATGGCGCTCCCGACCAAGGCGACCCACCAGCAGACCCGCGTCCATAACGAGCACCTCGTCGTGCGCACCCTGTACGACCTCGGGCCGATCAGCCGGGCCGAGGTCGCCCGCCTCACCGGTCTGACCCGGACCACGGTGTCGGACGTCGTCACGACGCTCCTCGACGACGGCGTCGTGCGCGAAACCGGGCGCGGCCCGTCGAGCGGCGGCAAGGCCCCGATCCTGCTCGCAGTCAACGACGACGCCCGCCTCGTCGTCGGCCTCGACCTCGGCGAGGAGCACTTCGCGGGGTCGCTGGTCAACCTCCGCGGCGAGATCCGCCGCACAGTCGAGCTCGCCGTCGACGGCCGCGACGGCGACGACGCGCTCGCCCTCGTCTTCGAGCTCCTCGACCGGCTTCTCGCCGACAGCACGGGTCCGCTGCTCGGGATCGGGATCGGCACGCCCGGTCTCGTTGACAGCCGGACCGGCACGATCCGGCGCGCCGTCAATCTCGACTGGCGCGACCTGCCGCTCGGACCAATCGTCGCCGAGCGCTACGGCGTGCCGGTCAACGTCGCCAACGACTCGCAGGCCGCGGCGCTCGCCGAGTACACCTACGCTGGCGGCGATCGCGTCCCGAATCTCATCGCGATCCGGGTCGGGCGTGGCGTCGGCGCCGGCCTGATCCTGCGTGGGGCGCTGTTCCAGGGCGACGGCTCGGGCGCCGGCGAGATCGGCCACGTCGTCGTCGAGGACGACGGCGCTGCCTGCCGCTGCGGGCGCACCGGCTGTCTCGAGACGGTCGCCGGGATGCGCCCGATCGAGGCCCGGGCCGCGGCCGCCACCGGCCGCCCGACCGACCTCGCGGCCATCCGCGCGGCCATCGACGCCGGCGAGCCGTGGGCGCTCGGCATCGCCGATGCCGCCGGCGCGGCCCTCGGTCGAGCGATCGCCGGCCTGATCGGCGCCCTCGACGTCCAGCGGATCGTGCTCCTCGGGCCCGTCACCGATCTCGGCGCTCCGTGGCTTGCGGCCGTTCGGCGCGAGGCCTCGAGCCGGGCCCTGGCCCTCCTTGCCGACGACATCGAGATCGGCGTGGCCAGGCCGACGACGAACGTGGTGATCCGCGGCGCCTCGGCGCTTCTCGTCGCCCGCGAGCTCGGGCTGAGCCTCGTGCGGTGACCGCCGTGACCTCGACCCCGCCCCCGGACCGCGCACCCGCCGCCGGTGCCCGCCCTCCGCGCCCGTTCCGCGTCGGGGTCGACATCGGCGGCAGCAAGATCGCCGTCCTCGTCGTCGATGCCGACGATGCGGTGGGCGCCCGGCGCCTCGTGGCCGCGGCCTCGGCCGTGCCGGATGAGGCCATCGCCCAGATCGCGGCGGTCATCCGCGAGGCCGTTGCGGAAGCCGGCGCCACGCTCGCCGACGTCGCCGCTGTCGGACTCGGGGTGCCGGGCCGGGTCGACACGGCCACCGGCGATGTCACGTTCGCGGTCAACCTCGGCTGGCAGCACCTGCCGCTCGGGCGCCGCCTCGAGGACGCGCTCGGGGTCCGGTGCGTCGTCGAGAACGACGTTCGGGCCGCCGCCGTCGGCCTCCACGAGGGCCAGACGTTCGGGGCGTCTGACGACCTCGTGTTCCTCGGGATCGGGACCGGGATCTCGGCCGGGGTGATCCTCGACGGCCGGCTCCATCGCGGAGTGCGCGGCCTGGCCGGAGAGATCGGCCACGTCGTCCTCGATCCCGACGGCGCCACCTGCGCCTGTGGCCTGCGCGGCTGTTTCGAGACGATCGCCGCCGGAGCCGGCATTGCCCGGGCCGCCCGAGAGGCCGTCGAGGCGGCAACGGTGAGCGGGATCCAGCCCACGACCCTGGCTGCCCTCGCGGACCCGACCGCCGCCGACGTGTTCGCGGCCGCCGCCGCGGGCGACGAGGCCGCCGCCCGGATCGTCAACCGGGCGGCGGATGCGATCGCCCGGATGGTCCACGAGCTCGTCCTCGCCTATGACGTCGAACTCGTCGTGATCGGCGGCGGGATCAGCCGGGCCGGCGACCCGCTGCTTCAGCGGGTCAAGGCCGGCCTCGACCGGATCGGCGCCCCGTCGGCGTTTGCCGCCGAGCTCCTCGCCGAGACCGACGTCCGTCTCGTCGGCGCGGATCACGACATCGGGACGCGCGGCGCGATCGCGCTGCTCGGCCCGATGGCGAAGGAGGTGGTCGCACGCGAAGTCGTCGGTTGAGGGACCGGACCGCGTTGCGGTCAGCCCGAGTCAGTCAGCAGCCCATTCGAGGAGGAGACACCCGGTGAAGCTCAAGAGAACATTGACCCTGTTCCTGGCGACGAGCCTGCTCGCCGTCGCCTGCAACTCGTCCGCCTCGCCGTCGCCGTCGAGCGGCGCAAGCGCCCCGCCGGCCGCATCGCCGACGGCCGCCTCGTCCTCGGACGCGTCGGTCGCGCCGCCCGCGTCGGTCGCCCCGACTGCCCTTGCCGTCGATCCGGCCGAGGCCGTGATCAAGGGCGTCGAGGCGGGCGCCGAGATCGGCTTCTGGACGTTCTACCTGTCGCCGACGTTCGACGGCTACCTCAAGGACACGATCGCCCGCTTCGAGGCGACGTACCCCGGCGTCAAGGTCAACTGGGAAGACCACCAGGGCACATTCCAGGACGACCTGAACAACTCGTTCGCGGCCGGCAATGCGCCGGACGTCATCAACCTCTCGGTCAGCGAGGGCTGGGTCTCCGACTACGCGTCGAAGGGCCTCCTCCTGAACCTCGACGACAAGGTCGAGCAGTCGGTCAAGGACATCTACTTCCCCGGGCTCTGGAAGCAGCAGCTCATCGACGGCAAGAACTTCCAGTTCCCGTGGTACCAGGGCCTGAACGTCGAGCTGATCAACAAGCGGATCTTTGCGACGGCCGGGCTCGATCCGGCGGCCTTCCCCAAGACGATCGACGGCCTGCCGGCCCTGTGCCAGACCCTCAAGGACAAGGCGAACACCGTGTGCGACATCCGGCTCACGGTCAACGACCTGATCGCCCAGATGGTCTACGAGGGCAACGTGAAGCCGATCAGCGATGACGGCAAGACCTTCACATTCGACTCAGCCGAGGCGGTCGCCTGGCTCCAGATGTACGTCGAAATGGTCAAGGCCGGCACGGTCGACCAGAGCATCATCACGACCAAGGAGGACCGGACCGGTCTCCTCCTCTTCTCGGCCGGGCAGGCCCCGTTCTACGCGACCGGGCCAAACCTGATCCGCGACGTCAAGTCGAACAACGCGACGCTCTACAACGACCTGGCGGTCGCGATGGCGCCGCTCGGCAAGTCGGGCGTCACGGGCAAGGGCCTGATGAGCATCTCGGTCAAGGGCGACACGAAGTTCCCGAACGCGTCGATCGCGCTCGCCCAGTTCTTCACGAACCCCCGAAGCATGGTCCAGTTCGCCCAGCAGGTATCGGTCTATCCGTCGTCGCCCAAGGCCTTCGAGGATCCGTTCTTCGCCTCGGGCTCGACCGCGATCGAGGACAGCGCCCGGCCCCTCGCCGGCGCGATCATCGCCACCTACGCCGACATCGTCCCGACGATCCCGAAGAAGGCCGATGTCAACGACCTCGTCCTGAAGGCCGTCGAGTCGGCGCTGTTCGGCGGGGTGTCCACCCAGCAGGCGCTGACGGACGCGGCCGCCGCAGCGAACGCGCTGATCAAGTAGTCATCCTCAGGCGGATGGCGTCGCGGAGCTCCTCCTCGGGCCAATGGCCTCGCGGAGCTCGGCCTTGGACCTCGGAGAGCGGGCAACCGCTCTCCGATGACCACCGAAGCCACCTGCCACTCGATCGCGGCTCGTCGACCTCCCCCCGGCGGGCTGCGATCAACCTTCCACCATCGATCAGGATTGTCGCCATGACGAGCCGCTTCCGAGCAACCCCGTACCTCTTTCTCTTTCCCGCTGTCGCGCTCATCGCGGTGTTCGTCGTCTATCCGATCCTGGCCGTCGTCTACTACTCGTTCACCGACTACGACATCGTCCGGCCGCCGGTGTGGGTCGGACTCGCCAACTTCCAGAAGGTGTTCGCCGACAAGACGTTCTGGCTGGCCCTCACCCACTCGATCATGTACCTCGTCGCGACGCCGATCCTGATCGGGCTGTCGGTCACGCTCGCGATCATCGTCAACCGCAAGCTGCGCGGTATCGAGATCTACCGGGCGCTGTACTTCGTGCCGGCGGTCAGCGGCTCGATCGCGATCGGGCTGTCGTGGCGCTGGCTCTTCGAGCGGACCGGCTTCATCAACAGCACCCTCCAGTCGCTCGGAGTCATCTCCGAGCCGATCAACTGGCTGACCACGCCGTCGCTGATTCTGCCGATCGCGATCATGCTTACCGTCTGGGCGGGCGTCGGTTACTACTCGGTGATCTTCCTGGCCGGGCTCCAGAACATCCCCGAGGAGCTCTATGACGCCGCCCGGATCGATGGCTGCAACGACCTCCAGAAGCACTGGCACGTCTCGCTGCCGGGCATCCGGCCGCAGATCGTGTTCGTCGGTGTGATCTCGTCGCTGGCCGCGCTCAAGGTCTTCGACGAGATCTACGTCCTGACGAGCCGGACCGGCGGGATCCTCGATTCGGGGGTGACGATGGTCTTCTACATCTGGAAGCAGGCGTTCCAGCTCCAGCATGCCGGCTACGCGGCGGCAATCGCGATCGTCCTGCTCGCGCTCACGCTCGTGTTCTCGATCGTCAACGTCCGGCTCCTCGAGCGAGCCGAGGGCGAGCGATGAGCGCGGTGGTGCTCGAGCCCGCCGCGGCCCTGACCGCCCGATCCGTCCGCCGCCGGCGCCGACGCCGCCAGACGCTGAGCACCGCCGGCTGGTACGTGGTGTTGACGGGGCTCGCGGCGATCACCGTCTTCCCGTTCCTGTGGATGCTGCTGACGTCGCTCAAGGGCCCGGCCGATGCGATCACCTCGGTCCCGCCCCAGTTCATCCCCGCCCACCCGACCCTCGCCAACTACGAGAAGGTCCTCGCCAGCCTGCCGATTCTGACCTTCTTCCAGAACAGCATCATCGTGGCGGTCCTCGTCACGAGCCTGAACGTGCTCGTGTCGGCGATGGCCGCCTACCCATTGGCGAAGATGCGATTCCGAGGCCGCGAGGCGATCTTCTATCTGCTTCTTGCGACGTTGATCGTGCCGGCCCAGCTGACCTACATCCCGAGCTTCATCCTCGCGGTCAACGTCTTCCACTACTACGACACGCTGGCGGCGGTGATCCTGCCCGGGCTCGCCTCGGCGTTCAACATCTTCCTGATGCGCCAGGCGTTCCGCGGCGTCCCCAACGACCTGATCGATGCGGCCCGAGTCGACGGGGCGGGGGAGTGGCGGGTGTGGTGGCAGATCCTGCTGCCGATCGTCCGGCCGTCGATGGCGGCGGTCGCGATCTTCACGTTCGTCTCGTCGTGGAATGACTTCCTGTGGCCGTCCCTGATGCTCCACGATCGGGACGGGATGACCCTGCCGGTCGGGCTGGCGGCGCTCCAGGGCTTCTTCTCGTCGGACTTCCGCTCGATCGCGGCCGGCGTGACGATGACCGTCCTCCCGATCCTGCTGTTCTTCATCGTCGTCCAGCGCTGGTTCGTCCGGGGCCTGGCCGGCGCGGTCAAGGGCTGAGGCCCAT
>JBKJOK010000128.1:0-13119 GCA_046595595.1 Candidatus Limnocylindrales bacterium | reverse complement strand
GGAATGCCTCAGAGTGGCCCGATCGGGCGTGAGCCGGATCGGCGGTCGGCGGGAGGTCCGGCAGACCGAGGCTCCGGAACGTGGCGCCGACGCCGTCGCGCCAGCGCGCCTCCATCGTCGCGAACGGCTCGGTCGCGAGCCCGTGTCGGACGAGTGCCGCTTCATCGGGGAGTGGCGCGAGCACCGTTCCGGCATCCGGGCCCAGCGTCGCGAGCGCGGCAACGAGCCGGTCCCGGGATTCGCCGCCCGCATCCGCGAGCCGCTCGATCCAGGTCTGGACATGCATCAGGTGGTAGCGCTCCTCGCGCCGGATCTTCCCGATGAGCTCACGGAGCGGCTGGTGCGACGAGCCGGCGATCGCCTCCAGCCGGGCGGCGTCCGCGGTGTCGTACAGGTAGCGGCGGGCGATCGTCATCGCCCAGTCACCACGGTGATGATCGAGCAGCCGGGCGTGGAGATAGCCCTCGGGCGGGCGGTCGTAGGCCCAGGCGTCGGCGTCGCGGCCGTCGGCAACGGTGTCCGCGAGGAGCCCGTAGAGCGCCTGGGCATGCCCGAGCTCATCCTGGGCGAGCGAGCTGATCGCGACGTCCTCCTCGAGGATCGGCCCGATTCCGGTCCACTCGGAGTCGCTGAAGCCGATGACGAACTCGTCGTCGGCCATCGACAGGAGGAGCAGCGCGAGCGCCCGCTCGCGGCCGTCGCCGGCTCCCTCGAAGTCGATCGCGAGCGGCTCGGACACGGCGTCGTCCGTCATCGAGCGCCTTTGTTCGCCCGCGGCTTTGCCTGGCCGCTGACCTGCCGCGCGGCCGCCAGCTTGTCGCGCATCACGTAGCCGCCGGGCTTCTTGAACGACCGATCGAGCGGTGGCTGGAGGAGGTCGAGATCGGCGAGGTCGTGGATGTCCGACCGACGGACGACCCACAGGTGGACGCTCTCTTGGCGGCGGCTGTACATCTCGCGGGCGTAATGCAGGGCCAGGACGGAGTCGGGCGCCATCACCGAGCCGCCATGGCGCATCGGGTCGCCGTCCTTCTCGCGCCGGAAGACTTCCCAAGGTTCGAGGATGCCTGGTGCTGAGTCCGTCACGCGACCGCCTCGGCGCGCGGTGTTGACAGAATCGCGTCGCGGACCCATTGCGTCGCGTCCCAATTCGCGCGCCGGAAGTCGAGCCGCTCCTGGGACTTCGGGCCGTGGTTCGTGACGACGGTGCGGAGCTCGTTCCAGTCGGGCTCGCTGTACGCCCAGACGCCGGTCGCCGGGTCCAGCGCCAGATCCGGATCCGGGATCGTCAGCCCGATCTCGCGAATCCGGGGGACGTAGATGCCGAGGAATTCCTGGCGCAGCTCCTCGCTCGTCTTGGCCTTGATCCGCCAGTGGATGTCGCGGTCCTTGGCTCGGTCGCTGCGCGGTCCGTGCATCTGCATCAGCGGGCCCCACCAGCGATCGAGCGCCTCCTGGATCGACGCCCGCTGGTCGGCCGTGCCGGTCGCAATCGTCAAAACGACGTCGCGGCCATGCATGATGTGGACCGATTCCTCCCAGCAGATCTTCTTCATCGTCCGGGCATAGGGGGCGTATGAGGAATCGCGAAGGGCCTGCTGGGCGACGATCGCGGCGGCGTCGACGAGCCAGGCGATGATCCCGATGTCGGCCCACGCGTAGGTCGGGTAATGGAAGACGTTGTGGAACTTCGTCTTGCCGTTCAGCAGGTCCTGGATCATCGCCTCGCGCGGCTTGCCGAGATCCTCGGCGACCCGGTACAGGAGCTGGGCGTGGCCGACCTCGTCCTGGACCTTGGCGGTCAGGGCCAGCTTCCGGCGGAGGGTCGGCGCCCGCATCAGCCATTCGCGCTCGGGGAGGACGCCCATGAGCTCGCTGTTGGCGTGCATCTCGACGAAGCGCAGGACGGCGGTCCGGTACTCGTCGGGCATCCAGTCGGTCGCCTCGACCTTGCCACCGCCGGTCACGTGTTCCTCGAAATGGCGATATCGATCGTCGTGGTCGAGGGCCACGTCGTTGAAGGACAGGGCGCTCCGCTCGCGCGGCGGAAGCACGGGATCGAGGGCGAGCGGGTCGGTCATCGGTGGTCCTCCGACAGGGAGTGGAGCGCGAGATCGATGTAGTGGTCGGCGATCCGGTCAGGGCTGAGCCGGCCGTCCGGGCGATACCAGGTGGAAATCCCGTTGAGGGCCGTCAGCAGGAACGTCGAGGCGATCGCGGGGTCCATCGCGTGGAAGGCGCCGACCGACACGCCGGTCTCGATCGTCGAGCGGAAGCGCGCCTCGTACGCGTCGCGGCGCGCCGCAATGGTCGCCCGCCGCGCCCCCGACAGGTGACGCCACTCGGTCACGAACACGCTCGAGTGCTGCGGGTTGGCGGTGATCGTCTCTATGTGGGCCTCGACGAGCGCGGCGAGACGCTCGGTCGGATCGGCGTCAGGCGTCTCGATGACCGCCCGCTCGGCGGCGGCCTCGAACGCCGTCGCGGCCCGATCCACGATCGACCAGAGGACGTCCTCCTTGGACGCGACGTGGGCGTACAGGCTGGCCCCCTGGATGTCGAGGGCACGGGCGATGTCGCGGACGCTCGTCGCCGCGTAGCCGTTGGCCCGGAACAGCTCGCTCGCAACCTCATCGATCTCTCGACGTCGCGTTCCCGTCTCGATCATGCTGAACACCTACCTAACGATCGTTAGGAGTCTGGTCCCCGAGATCCCGATCTGTCAAGCTCGGGCCGGTTGGCGCGCGCCTGGAGCGCCGCCCAGATCAGGGGCACCTGGAGCGGGAGGCGGAGCCACGAGCCGGCAACCAGCCACGACCCGGCCGCGGGGTCGGCGGTCGTCGCGAGCGCGAACCAGAGATTGCCCGGGAACACGGCCACGAGGAGCGCGGCGCTCGCCCGGCCGGCCCAGCGTTCGCGCCGGAGCAGGCCGAGCGCGCACATCAGCTCTGCGACGCCTGAGACCGCGATGATCGCGCCCGGCGCGGGCATGAAGGGTGGGATCAGGGCCTCGTAGCCCGAGGGTCGGACGAGGTGGAGCACCCCGGAGACGGCAAACAGGGCCGCCAGGGCGTCGGGCGCGATGCGTCGAAGGCGGACCATCAAGCGACTCTAGCGGCCGGGCCGAGACCGCGCTGCAATGCTGTTGACGGTGCACGTGCGCACGGATCACACGAGGACGGGATGCAACCCGGGGTACTCTTCACGGACACCGGCCGACGACCATGGCGCCTGACGGGCGCGTCGCTCGACCCGCGGAAGAAGACCAGAATTGCCTAACCACGATGATCGCGCGCTCATGCTCGAGCTCGAGCCCGAGGCCGGGCGCCTGTACGACCGCCACGACAAGGTCGCCCAGGAGTGGTTCCCCCACGACTTCATTCCCTACCGCCTGGGCCGCGACTTCGACAAGGAGCCCTGGACGCCCGACCAGCCGCGCCTGACCGGCGTCGCCCAGACCGCGTTCGAGATCGGCCTCCTGACCGAGGACAACCTGCCCTCGTACCACCGCCTGATCCACGGAATGTTCGGGCAGGGCGATGGTGCGTGGATGAGCTGGGTGGGGCGCTGGACCGCCGAGGAGGGCCGCCACGCGATCGTCCTCCGCGACTACCTGACGGTCACTCGCAACATCGACCCGATCGCCCTCGAGCGCGGCCGGATGACCCAGCTCCAGCAGGGCTATGACAACAAGGCGCCGGGCCTCCTGCGCGGCCTCGCCTACGTCGCGTTCCAGGAGCTCGCCACGCGGATCGCCCATCGCAACACGGGCCGCTACTCCGATGATCCGGTCGCCGACAGGATCATGGTCCGGATCGCCGCCGACGAGAACCTCCACATGGTCTTCTACCGGGACATCCTCGGCGCCGCGCTCAAGTTGAATCCGTCCGCTGCCGTTCAGGCCATCGTCGCCGAGGTCCTTGCGTTCGAGATGCCCGGCGCCGGCATCCCCGGCTTCCTGCGCAAGGCCGCGACGATCGCCAAGGCCGGGATCTACGACATCCGGGTCCATCGCGACGACGTCCTGCTGCCGATCATCAACCACTGGAAGGTGTTCGAGCTGACCGGCCTGGACGCGGCCGCCGAAGCGGCCCGGGCCACCCTCTCGACGCATCTCGCCACGCTCGACGCCGCCGCCAAGCGGTTCGAGGAAAAGCTCGCCCTGTCGGGCGCGCCGCGACTCGTCCGGGCCGGATGACGGGCCGCCATCGCCTTCGACCGAATCCGGTCAAACTGGAGCGGTGTGGACCCTGCGGCGGCCGAACGGATCTGATCACCGGTCGGCTCGACGCCCCTGCGCCCGGAGGCACCAACCATGACTGACACCCTCGAACGCAACGTCCACGAGGACATCGCCCTCCTCAACGAGCTCGAGCCCGAGGCCGGACGCCTGTACGACCGCCACGACAAGGTCGCCCAGGAGTGGTTCCCCCACGACTACATCCCCTATCGGCTCGGGCGCGACTTCGACAAGGAGCCCTGGACACCCGACCAGCCGCGCCTGACCGGGGTCGCCCAGACGTCATTCGAGATCAACCTCCTCACCGAGGACAACCTGCCCTCGTATCACCGCCTCATCCACGGGATGTTCGGCGCCGGCGACGGGGCCTGGATCAACTGGATCGGACGCTGGACGGCCGAGGAGGGTCGCCACGCGATCGTCCTGCGCGACTACCTGACCGTGACGCGCAACCTCGACCCGGTGGCCCTCGAGCGCGGCCGGATGACCCAGCTCATGACCGGCTACGACCGGGACACGATCGACACCCTGCGCGGCCTGGCCTACGTCGCGTTCCAGGAACTCGCGACCAGGATCTCCCACAGGAACACCGGGCGCTACTCACAGGATCCGGTCGCCGACAAAATCATGGTCCGGATCGCCTCCGACGAGAACCTCCACATGGTCTTCTACCGCGACATCCTCGGCGCCGCCCTGAAGATCCAGCCGTCGCGCGCGGTCCAGGCGATCGTCGCCGAGGTGCTCGCGTTCGAGATGCCCGGCAACGGCATCCCGGGCTTCCTGCGCAAGGCCGCCGCGATCGCCAAGGCCGGGATCTACGACATCCGGATCCACCGCGACGAGGTCCTGCTTCCGATCATCAAGCACTGGCGGATCTTCGAGTTGACCGGTCTCGATGCCGCCGCTGAAGAAGCCCGCAACCGGCTCGCGGAGCACCTTGAAAAGCTCGAGGTCGCGGCGAAGCGGTTCGAGGAGAAGATGGCCGTCAACGGCGGCACCGATCGCCTGATCCGCACCGCGGGGTAGGCCCGGCGAGGAGCCGAAGGGCGAGGCGACCGGCGAGGACAAGGCCTGGCTCGACGACGACTTCCGGTTCGTCGGGTCCTCGACGAGGCGATTGCGCAGGCGCTCGACGCGGCTGGCGAGAAAGACGTGAACGTCATGGGCGGGGCGGACCTGATCCGTCATGCCCTCGCATCAGCGCAGGTGGACGAGCTGACGATCATCGTCGCCCCGGTCGTGCTCGGCGGCGGGAAGCGCCTGTTCGACGGCTTCGAGAAGCGGGTCGAGGCCCGTCACCATCCGCAACGAACTCGACCGTCGCGCGTCCAAGGAACATGAGCATCAAGAGCACCTGCCGAGCGATTCATGCCGTCGGCGCTACCATCCGCCTAGGCCTTGCCGCGGCGACCCTCGTCCTGCTCGTCGGCGGATGTTTCGGCGGCTCGACCGCGATGAAGGGCGAGATCGGCGATCGGTCGATCGTCCTCGCCGCCGACCACGCCGGATCGGCGGTCCGCCTCATCCTCCACAACGGCGGCACGAAGCCGTGCGATCTGATCGTCGTCCTCGGCTCGATGGCGCCGACGGCGCTGCCGGTTGAGGACGGCACAGTCGTCGTCTCCGACACCGGCGCGCCGGGCACAGTCCGCTTCCCGTACGGCGGCGGGACGACGGGGTCGCTCGCGCGGATCCAGCCCGGCGAGACCTTCGAGACGGAGGTCGCCCTCGAGGGACCGCCCGCGACCGACGAGCGGATCGTCCTTTGCAACGCGGCCGGCGACTATCAGAGCGGGCGCTGGGCGCTGCTCCGGTTCGACCGGTAGCGGCTGCGGGAACAGGCGCGGCGCGCGGGGCGAGCGCGCGATGGTCGAATCGACACCCGTAGCACGGCGCGTTCAAGCACGTCTCCCCTTGGCCTGGCGGCCGAACTGGTCCAATGCGTTGACGGCCCGGACAGGCAGATGGAGCGATCTCGATGCACCGAGGACTCGTCGTCCTGTCGGCCATGCCATCGTCCTCTCGCCGAAGTTGGGGTGGCCAACGCCAACACATCCGGTGGTTGCTCACGTGAACTCCGGATACGTGTGCCGATGCGTACGGCCCACCGGAACCACTTCGGCATCCGGGCGTTCTGAAGCTCGAGCACCTTGGCGTCCGCCAGTCGCCGTTCGCGACGTTCATCGACTACCGCGTGAAGAGCTGAGGTTCCCGCATCGCCCGCGGCGGTCAGGCCTGCTGGCGCCACCACGTGGCGGCGAGCAGTTCCGGGACAAGGACCTCGGTGTGGCGGGCAACGTCCGGGTCCTCGTCGCCGGGGTAGCGGATCACGTGCGTTGCGCCGGCGACGTCGGCCCCGACCGCGACGAACGTCGCGTGGCGCTTTGTCAGCCAGCCGAGGGCCTGACTGTCCCAGCGCGAGCCGGCGAACAGGATCGCCCGGTAGTCGAGGGTCTTCGTGAGGTACACGTCGACATGGGCCCAGTCGCCGGTTTCACAGGCGACCGCCGCCCGACGCGGTCCCTCGCGGATCATGAGCGCGCCCTGCTCGGCCGTCGAAAAGCGCTCGGCCGGGGCGATCAGGAAGAGGCCGGCCGGCGACGCGAGCGAGGGGCCCAGGCGGGGCAGCCAGGTCGAACTGGTCCGGAGCAGGTCCGCGGAGGCGTGGGCGACCTGGCGGGTCAGGCCGGCAACATCGTCCTCCATGCCGGTCAGGTGGCTCTCGAGCGCCCGAAGCAGCAGCCCGGTGTGCTGGAACGAACGGCAGGCGACTCCGCCTACCTCCTCGCCGGCGCCCATCTCGACGACGACGTCGGCTCGGCCGGCGAGGGTCGAAGCGGGCTCGTTGACGAGGGCGACGATCGGGGAGCGGCCGAGGTAGCGCCCGACGGCATCAAGCGTCTCGGCGCTCTCGCCCGTCGCCGAGATCGCGACCACGAGCGTTCGCGGGTCGGGCGGCCAACTCGCATCCATGGACGCCGGCTCGGCCGCCGCCGCGATCCCGGACACTCTCAGATCCGCGGCCGCGACGCTCGCCGCGTAGCGCGAGCTGCCCATTCCGAGCAGGAGCACCCGGTCGACGTCGCGCGGGACGGTGGCGAACGGGTTGCCCCGCGCGAACCGGTCCGCGAGGAGGTTCAGCCAACGCGGCTTCGTCTCGAGATCGGCCAGGAAGTGGAGCGGGTTCATCGCTCCGATGGTGACACGGGCGGGCGTCGAGGGGTCGGGCTCGCGGGCCGTAGCGGGCTCATGGGCCGTAGCGGGCGCGAAGCGTGGCCAGCGGCGCGTACCGCCAACGCGGCAGGAACCGGGCGGCGTAGACAAGCTCGCGGCACTCCTGCTCGACCTCGAACGCGGCGAGGAGCGCGGGATCGGGGTCGAGGGTGGCGAGGAACTCGCGCCGCGTGCGGGAAATCCAGCGATCGACGGCGACCCGGGCGTGGCCCGCGGATCGCTCGCTCACGATCCGCCCCACATGATCGAGGCTCGAGACCATCTGGGCGAGGTCGCGCTCGGGCGCCTGGCGGATGGCGTTGGCCTCGGGACCGAGCGTCGGGTTGCCGTCGAAGTCGATGACCGCGAGCCCGCCCGACCACTCGAGAACCTGGCCGACGTGGAAGTCGCCGTGGACGGGCCAGATGTCGATCGGTCGCCCGGTCGGGAGGAGGTCGAGGTCGGCGCGCATCGCCGGTTCGATGGCGGTCAGGGCGGCCCCGGCGTCCCGATCCTGGTCGGCGGTCAGGCGCAGGGCGTCGTCGAGAGTGGCGTGTGCGGCGCCCCGCCAGACCGTGACCACCGACGGGTCGGCGACGGATCCGGGATTCGGGATCTCGGCCGAGGCCGACCGGCAGGCCGCGTGGATGCGGACGACGAGCCGGCCGAGCCGCTCTCCGATCCATGGATCGCAGCCGGCCGGGCACGCCGCATCGCCGTGGCCGACGTGGCGCTCGAGCCGCTCGACGCACCACTCCCAGCCGTCGCGGGCACCGGGCAGGAACGCGTCGCCCTGGGCAATCGTCAGCTCGGCGCCCGACGGTGACGCCCAGGTCAGCGCTCCGAGCGGGGCGGGCATCTCGCGGAAGCCGACGGCCTCGAGGTGGGCGAGCAGCCGGGTGGCTCGCGCCGGCCCCGGGCCGATCCGCCGGAACCACTTGACGATCGCCCGCTCGCCGACGACGACCGAGGCATTCGTCTGGTCGGCCTCGATCGGGCGCTCGGACGCCATCGGGACGCCGGCGACGAACGCCGACAGCCCGTCGCCAGCGATCGACCGGCGCCAGGACGTGACGAGGACCTCGTCCCGGGCGAGCGGCACGACCCGGTATGCACCGTCGCCGGCCGAGCCGGGCACGAGAGCCACGGCGAACCGATCGGACAGCTTGAGCGCGACCGCCGGCGCCGAGCCGGCCAGGTCCGCGCCGACGTAGCCACGACCCGTCGCCGACTCGGGCGCGCCCGGCGGCCACGCGGCGCGCAACTCGGCCAGCAGCGTGTCGTCCGCCGGATAGGATGAAGCGGCCAGTCGATCAGTCACGAGGAGATGATGGCCCAGCCGCTGACCATCCTGTTCATGCCCGAGTCGGCCTATGGTCCGACGAACAACTGCATCGGCATCGGCGACGTCCTGCGCAGGCGCGGGCACAGGGTCGTGTTCGCCGCCGAGGCGTCGTGGAGCGGCCGGCTCGAGCCGCTCGGGTTCGTCGAGGATCTCGTCGATCTCGCCCCGCCGCCGGCACCCGACCCGGAGGGCACCGGGACCGCCCAGGACGCGGGCCAGTTCTGGAAGGACTTCATCCGCGACACGGCTCCCGAGTTCCGCAAGCCCACGATCGAGCAGCTCGCGACCTTCATGGTGCCGACGTGGCAGGCGCTGATCGACGGCGCGAAGTTCTGCGAGCCGCAGCTCCGCGAGATCATCGCCCGTAATCGCCCCGACGTGATCGTCGAGGACAACGTCGTTACGTTTCCGGCGCTCCAGACCGCGGGCCGGCCGTTCGTCCGGATCGTGTCGTGCAACCCGCTGGAGATCCGCGGGGAGCATGGGGCGGAGATCCCGCCGGCGTACTCCGGCCTGGCGCTCGACGATCGTCGCGACTGGCAGGCGTTTCGCGAGGAGTACGACCGCACGCATCGCCCGACCTGGGAGGACTTCGACGCATGGTGCCGCGAGCAGGGCACGGCGCCCCTGCCCGAGCTCGAGTTCGAGCACACCTCGAAGGACCTGAACCTGTACGTCTACCCGCAGGTCGCCGATTACGCGGATCGCCGGCCGCTCGACGCAACGTGGCGGCGCCTCGACTCGTCCGTCCGGGCGACCGACGGCGACTTCGAGCTGCCCGAGCTGCTGGCGAACCGGCCGGCGGACTCCGCACTCGTCTACCTCTCGCTCGGGTCCCTCGGCAGCGCCGATGTCGGCCTGATGCGGCGGCTCGTCTCGATCCTCGCCGACACGCCCCATCGGTACATCGTGTCGAAGGGCCCGCAGCACGCCGACTACGAGCTCGCCCCGAACATGTGGGGCGCGGAGTTCCTGCCCCAGACCAGGATCGTGCCGCAGGTCGATCTCGTGATCACCCACGGCGGCAACAACACCACCACCGAGGCCTTCCACTTCGGCAAGCCGATGGTCGTCCTGCCCCTGTTCTGGGACCAGTACGACAACGCTCAGCGCGTCGATGAGACGGGCTTCGGCGTGCGGCTGCCGACGTATGCCTTCGCCGACGAGGACCTGCGCGGGGCGATCGACCGCCTGCTCGGCGACGCCGACCTGCGCGGCCGGATGGCCCGGACCGGGGCGGAGATCCGGGCTCGGGCCGGGGTCGCGAAGGCCGCGGACGCAATCGAGGGCATCGGGCTGGCGCAGCGGTGAGCCCGAGCGCCACGGCCCCGGCGCTGCGCACGGTCCGCGCGACCCGCTACGTGACCGCGTTCCGCGAGGGCGGCTCGCTGCCCGGGCTGGTCGAGGCCGACGACGATGGGCTGTACGTCGTGTAGTTCCGGGGCGCAGGTCAGGGCCCGCGCGTCCTCGTCGCGGAATGGCTGGCCGGCGAGATCGGGCGCGCGCTCGGCCTGCTCGTGCCCGAGATCGTGTCTGTCGATCTCGACCCGGCGATCGCCGACAGCGAGCCCCACCAGGAGATCCGCGACCTGCTCGTCGCGTCCGTCGGGCGAAACATCGGGCTCGACTTCCCGCCCGGCTCGATGACGTTCAACCCCGTCGTGGACACGACGCCGGACCCGGACTGGGCGGCCGCGGTGATCTGGCTCGACGGCCTCGTCACGAACCCCGATCGCTCGCCGAAGAACCCGAATCTCCTCGTCTGGCACGGCCGGCCGTGGCTGATCGACCATGGCGCCGCGCTCTACATCCACCACACGTGGCGCGACCCGGATGGGCACGCCCGGCGACCCCACGCCGAGCGTCTCGCCGACCACGTTCTCCTGCCGTTCGCGTCGTCGATCGCCGCCGCCGACGAACGACTTGCCCCGCTCGTCGGCGAGGCCCTGATCGAGACGCTGGTCGCGGCCGTTCCCGATGACTGGCTGACGCCCGATCCCGTCATCGGCGACGCCGCGGCCCAGCGCCGGGCGTACGTCGCGTACCTGGGCCGGCGGCTCGAGGCTCCGCGGCCGTTTGTCGAGCCGATCGAACGCCTCCGGTCGAGCGCCGCATGACCGCCCGCCACCCGTTCCAGTACGCGATCGTCCGGGTCATGCCGCGGGTCGAGCGCGGCGAGTGCCTGAACGCCGGCGTGATCCTGCTGTGCCGGCCGCGCAAGTACCTGGCGGCAAAGGTCGGGCTCGATCGCGAGCGGTTGCGCGGCCTGGCCCCGGACGTCGACCCGACGACGATCGAGACGCACCTCGCGGTGATCGAGCGGATTGCCCGCGGCGAACCCGACGCCGGTCCCATCGCCGCACTCGTCCAGGGCGAGCGGTTCCACTGGCTCGTCGCGCCGTCGTCGACCGTGATCCAGCCGTCCGAGGTCCACACCGGCCTGTGCGACGACCCCGCCGTCGAGCTCGAGCACCTGTTCGAGCGCCTCGTTCGCTAGTCGCGGGGTGGCCCCGACGGGCAGGCGGCGACCGTCGGGCCGTACGGGATCGTCCGAAAGCGAACGCCGTCAGAAGTCGCCTGCTTCCTGCGCCTTCGTCCGCTTTCGGAGTCCGATTTCGGTGTCCGCTTCCGGCTCAACGGTCCGGTCCGCTTTCGGAGTCCGATTTCGGCGGATCATCGGGAAACGGGATGCTTGTCGACGGCGTTCGCTTTCGGACAACCTGGGCGACACGCCGCTGAACGACGACCGCGGGCCTACCCCCGCCGCGCCCGCGGCCTCGCCCGTTGCGGGAAACGCTCCGCTACGCCTCGCGCCGGAACGGGACGGCGGCCACGAGGATGCCCTGGCGGCCGAGCAGCGCCTGCTGGATCCGGCGCGCGTTGTCGTTGTACAGGAACCGCTCCCACCGGTGGCGCGGAACGTATTCGGGCAGCAGGACGATCACGATGTCGTCGGTTGACGTCGCGGCGGCATCCTCCAGGTACCGGACGAGCGGCCGGACGAGGGACCGGAAGGGCGACTCGACCACGATCAGAGGGACGCCGGGCAACTGCCGCGCGAACCGCTCCCGGATCACGGCCGCCCGCTGGAGATCGTCGGTCACGTGGATCGCACTCGTCATCGGACATCGTCCACCCGAACTTCACGGCCTGGACGACGTCCCGGGTGACATCGGACGCCGGAATCAGCACCCGCTGGCGGCGAGTTGGCGGCCCGATCACGGCCTCGGGCCGGACCTCCGTCTCTGCCCGCCGCCGCGCGTACTGGCGTCCGATGAACAGCATCGCGACCACGAGGCTCGGGATGACGATCACGATCAGCCACGCCCCGAGGGCGAACTTGGCCACCGCGAACACGACCGCAACGATCCCGGTCGCCGTTGCCCCGAACCCGTTGATGAGCGCGCCGCGCCGCCAGCCCGATCCGCCCTCGCGCAGCCAGTGGACGACCATGCCGGCCCGGGCGGGCATGAACCCATCCCGGGCGAGGAGCGAGGCGAGCCGCGGAAAGTCGGCGAAGGCGGTGTTCGCGGCGAGGACCAGGATGCCCATCGTCGAGAACTGGAGGATGTAGTACATGGCTCCGGTGCCGAACGTCGCCCGGCCGATCTGGCTGATCACCGTCTCGTGCTCGGACGGGATGGCGCCGCTGATCCCGGCCAGGATCGAGACGCCGATGAACATCAGCCCGACCAGCGCGCCCATGTCCGCGAGGGTCGTCCGGGCGTTGCGGGCCTCCGGCCGCTGGAACGCCGGCACCCCGTTCGAGACCGCCTCAACGCCGGTGATTGCGCTGCAGCCGTCCGCAAAGGCACGCATGAGCAGGAAAATGCCGAGGGTCTCGGTCGGCACGACGATCGGCTCGACGCCGCTCACCTGGGGCGCGTCGCCCAGGACTGCCCGGCCGATCCCGACTGCGATCAGGCCGAGCATCGAGACGAGGAAGACGTACGTCGGGATCGAGAAGATCGTGCCGCTCTCCCGGATGCCGCGCAGGTTCACGATCATCACCAGCAGGATGAAGGCGGCGGCCAGCTCCACCCGGAGGTCGGCCAGCGGGCCGGGGAATGCGGAGGCGATCGCGGCAACCCCGGCCGCGACGGTCGGCCGAAGACGGCCCGCCGCGCCCTTGCGGCGAGCCGATCCAACGGAAGGCGCGGCTCGATCGCCGCTGGCCGGGCGGTCACGGTGCCCGGTCCGGCGTGGCGGAAGTGCGGCGAGCGAGCGATCGGCCGGCGGACGCGGCGATCGGCCGGGTGGCGACCGACGAGGTGGCGACCATCGGACGCCGCCGGCTTCGGTCGCCGGCTTGTCGGACCGT
>JBKJOK010000121.1:0-10972 GCA_046595595.1 Candidatus Limnocylindrales bacterium | reverse complement strand
CCACGAACGTCGCGCCCGATGCGACCGGACCTGCGACGATGCCGCCATGCTGATCGTCCTGAGCGGGCTGCCGGCGACCGGCAAGACCGCCGTCGCGGCGGCCGTCGCCCGCGAACTCGGCGCCCCGCTCCTGTCCGTCGACCCGATCGATTCGGCCCTGGCCGACGCCGGCGTCGAGGAGACCGGGTTGCCGGGCCAGGCGGCCTACGCGGTCGTCGGGGCGATCGCCGAGGAGAACCTCGCCCTCGGCCTCACCGTCGTCGTCGACGCGGTGAACGCGGTGGGCGAGGCGAAGACGTTCTGGATCGAGCTGGCGCGGCGGATTGGGGCTCGGCTCCTCGCCGTCGAGGCGGTCCTGTCGAATCCCGAGATCCATCGAGCCCGGCTCGACGGACGCGATCGGGCCCTCTCGATCGCCGAGCCGACGTGGGAGGCGGTCACCTTGCGCCGCGGCGAATGGGTCGCCTGGCCGTTCGCGCCGCTGGTGGTCGACGCGGTCGAGCCGCTGGCGGCCAACGTGGCCCGGGTCGTGGCGGCCGCCCGGGCGATCCTCGCCGAGCAGACTGCTTCATTGGCTCCGGCGGGTAACGATCCGCCCGACTGAACGTCCAACTCCCCGAGGGACGACCGCGTGGCGCCAAGCCGCCGGCATCGACCCGCGGAGACTCGAGTGATGACGAACCGCCTTCTGACCGGCGTCGCCTGGTTGATCGCGAGTGCGACGATCCTCGGCGCCTGTTCCGCCGGGTCGGCCTCCGGGCCGGGGCAGGCCGGCTCGGGCAGCGCCGTGCCAACGGCAAGCGACCCGGCGTCCCCGCCCGCCATCACCTTCGACGGCTTCGTGATCAGCACGTGTCTGGCCTTCGATTCGATGTTCGAGGCGATCGGCAACCCGGACACTGGGTCTGGATCCGCGCTGAGCAAGGAGCTCGACTTGGCGGTCGAGGCGAAGGATGGAGCGGCCGCAGATCGACTCGCCGCCGCCATGACCAGAACGCTCGAAGCGGGCCGTCGCCAGGCCGCCGTGGCCGCGGGTTATCCGTCAGGCGCGCTGATGATGATCCAGCTGGATCGCGTCCTCGAAGCCTTTGCCGTGATGGTGGCGGCGAAGCGCAGTCTCGCAATTGGGGTACCCGGCGCGCCGGATCCGCAGACGGCATTCGAGCGAGCCGGCGGCGTCGATGCCTGGCGGGCGATGCTCGACGCGATGCGATCGGTCGACCGCCCATCCGGGGTGCCCCAGCGCACCTGCCCCACGGTGCCAATCAGCCTGTGACGTGGGTCCGCGGACAACAAAACGCCCGAAGGAACTTCGGTTCCGTAGCCTCCGCCTCCGATGCAAGCACCATCGGCGTCGCTTTCGATCTCGTAGCCCCTTCAGGCAAGACCTACCTTACCGGCTGCCGGCCGCCCTTGGCTAGGGACTTGTCCACGAGTTTCGCCGAACATTGCCTGTTTCCACGACGGTTATCCACGGTCTGTCCACATTCCCCGACGAACCGGGCGCCGGCCACGCTCAATCGCCGGTCGAGGCGGCCTCGTCGGCTTCGTCGAGCGGCCACGTCTCGCCGCCCACCAGGAGCGGCAGCCCGGTCGGGTCCATCTCGATCGGCCCGTCCGCGCCGAGCTGCCACGAGCCGCCGGCCACACGCCCGACGCGGATCGGGCGGATCTCGACCCAGAGCGTCGGCGGGATCCAGGCGGCGTGGCGGGCCAGCGACGAGCCGGCGGTCAGTGTCGGCCGGAGCAGGTGGGCGGCGGCCATGACGCATGCAACCGAGTCTTCGATCACGACGAGGGCGTCGGGCTCCCAGTCGAGGCCGGCCACATGTTCGACCCCGTCGCTCACGATCGCGTGGCCGTGGAGGGTTCCGTCCGGCTCGGGGTGGAGGGTCAGGAGGCCCGACGGCGTCGACAGCTCGAGATGGCTGAACCGACCGGCCGGATCGGTCTCGAGGAGGAGCGAGTGGGCGATCCCCTCCCCCGCCCGACGGACCTCGCGATAGCGCCGACCCTTGCCGCCCTCGGCGAGCGACCACATGACGGATCGACCGCCGGGCGTCGTGCCCCGACCGCCCACCCGCAGGAACCGGCTCACGCGCTCGCCGCCGCTCGGGCTCAGGTGCCGGCGGCGGGCGTCCCCGCCAGCTCGGCCAGCTCGGCAAGCTCGGCGTCGTCCGCCGCGAGGGACTCCCGCCACCGTTCGGCGGTGGCCTCGAGCTCGCCGGCCAGCGAGGTCGCGGCTCGGCCGTGGACCCGAACGTCGCGCTCGCCGTATTCGAGCTCGACCGTGCCCCGCTCCCGGATCCGGGCGAGGAGCTCGCCGGCGGCGTACGGGACGTGGACGTCGACGTCCACCCAGAGCGAAGCGAGGAGCGCAGCGATCTCGGCCCGGAGGGTGTCGAGGCCGAACCCGGTCGTGGCGCTGACCAGCACCGATCCCGCGAGGGCGGGCGCCGGAGCGCCGCCATCGAGCGCGGCCTTCTCGACCAGGTCGGCCTTGTTGAAGGCGACGAGGCGCGGCTTGTCGCCCGCGCCGAGTTCATCGAGGACGGTCTGGACGGTCGCCCGGTGCTCGCGCAGGTGGGGGTCCGACGCATCGACGACCTCGATCAGGACGTCGGCCCGGTTGACCTCCTCGAGGGTCGCCCGGAACGCGTCGACGAGCTGGTGCGGGAGCTTGTGGATGAACCCGACGGTGTCGGTGACGATCGCGGTCTGGCCGTCGCCGAGCTTGACCTGGCGCGAGGTGGGGTCGAGGGTCGCGAACAGCTTGTTCTCGGCCTTGGCGACCTCGCTCCCGACGAGGGAGTTCAGGAGGGTCGATTTGCCAGCGTTCGTGTAGCCGACGATGCCGACCGTGGCGAACAGCCGGCGGTCGCGGCCGCGGGCCGCCGTCTGGCGCTGCTGGCGGACCTGCTCGACCCGTTCCTTCATCTTCGCGATCCGGGTCCGGATCAGGCGCCGGTCGGTCTCGAGCTGGCTCTCGCCCGGGCCCCGGGCGCCGATTCCGCCGCGGGTTCGCGACAGGTGCGTCCAGAGCTTGGTCAGGCGCGGAAGCTGGTATTCGAGCTGGGCGAGCTCGACCTGGAGGCGGCCCTCGTGGGTCTGGGCATGCTGGGCGAAGATGTCGAGGATCAGCCGGCTGCGATCCATGACCTTCACGTTGAGCAGGCTCTCGAGCGACTTCTGCTGGCTCGGCGACAGCTCGTCGTCGGCGATCAGGACGTCATAGCCGGTCTCGCTCTTCGCCTGGGCGAGCTCCTCGGCCTTGCCCTTGCCAACGTACCAGTTGGGATCGACGTGGCGCCGGTTCTGCCACTCCGCGCCGACGACCTCCGCGCCGGCGGTCAGGGCGAGGTTGGCGAGCTCGGCCAGCGACTCCTCGGCGGTCCAGCCGGCGTCGTCGCCGATGTCGACCGCGAGCAGGAACGCCTTCTCGACGGGTGGCGTGAGATCGATCGCTTCGTTGCGGGGCACCGCGGAAGGATACGCGGGGGTGGCCGGCCCGGCGAATGGCCGCATCGCCGGGCCACCGTTGTGGCGCAGGCCCGGGTAGGCCCAATGGCGGTCGGTCGTGAACCGTTGTCCCATGGTCCCGGCGGTGCATCGAGTCGATGCTCCGGTGGATGTCCCAACAATCCAGCACGCTCCTCGCCACTCCCCCACGCAGGAAGCTCTCGATCGAGCGATCGGTCGGCTGGCTTCGGCCGCCCCTGCCGGGGCGCGACATGCCCGCGCCCGAGTCCACGATCCGCCGGACGACGATCCGGGCGATCGCCGTGGCCGCTCTCCTGGTCACCGCCGCGTATCTCGGCTGGCGGACGGTCGCGACCGTGGAGCTCAGCGTCTGGTGGGTGTCGATCCCGCTCCTCGTCCTCGAGTTCCACGCCGCCCTCGGCCTCGTCCTGTTCACGTTCTCGCTGTGGGACGTCGATCGCCGGCCGGATGCGCGCCCGGTCACGACCACGAATGCCCGGGTCGCGGTCCTCATCCCGACGTACAACGAAACCCTCGAGATCCTGACTCCGACGATCGCTGCCGCCCTGGCGATGCACGTCGACCACGAGACCTGGGTCCTCGACGACGGGGCGCGGCCGGAGGTCCAGCGCCTCGCCACCGACCTCGGCGCGCGCTACCTGACGCGGCCCGAGCACACCCACGCCAAGGCCGGCAACCTGAATCACGCTCTCGGCGTGATCGAGGCGGACTTCATCGCCGTCCTCGACGCCGACCACGTCGGCTCGCCGGACTTCCTCGTCCACACGCTCGGCTACTTCGACGACGCGAAGGTCGCCCTGGTCCAGACGCCCCAGGAGTTCTACAACACCGACTCGTTCGAGCACCAGGACGGACGCCACGGGGAGCCCGACCGCTACCACGAGCAGGCCCTCTTCTACCGGATCCTCCAGCCCGGCAAGAACCGCTGGGGCGGCGCCTTCTGGTGCGGGACGGGCGCAGTCGTCCGGGTGACCGCCCTGCGCGAGGTCGGCGGGGTCGCGACCGAGACGATCACCGAGGACATCCACACCACGATCCGGCTCCATCGACGCGGCTGGCGGACCGTCTACCACAACGAGGTCCTCGCTCGCGGCCTCGCGGCGAGCGACGCAGCGACGTACCAGCTCCAGCGCCATCGCTGGGGCACGGGCGCGATGCAGGTCCTGCGCACGGAGAACCCGATGGTTGTCTCCGGCCTGACCCTGCCCCAGCGCCTCTCGTATGCGGCCACGCTCCTGGGCTGGTTCGATGCGTGGCGGTCGCTTGGCTACCTGCTCCTGCCGATCGTCGTCCTCCTCACCGGCGCCGTCCCGATCCGGGCCGACGCCCTCACCTTCAGCCTGTTCTTCGGCCTGACGTTCTTCCTCCAGCAGCTCGCCCTGCGGGTGCTGAGCCGTGGCTGCCACCGGCCATTCCTGTCGATCCTGTTCGAGTTCGTCCGGATGACGCCCAACCTGCTCGCCACGCTCAGCCTCGTGACTCGGCGCAAGGTCGAGTTCCGGGTGACGCCGAAGGGTCGGACCGGGAACAGCCGGCGGGCCGCCCCGGAGCCGCGCCTCCTGCGGTTCATTGCCCTGTTCAACGTCTTTGCCGCCGCGTGGTTCGGCCTGACGGTCATGGGCTCGACGTTCACCCAATACGCGATCCCGTGGGCGGCCTACGGGGCGTTCGGCTGGCTCATCGTCAACGTGTTCCTGGTCGTCAGCGCGATCGGGCGAGTCCGCAACCTGCGCTATGCCGGCGAGCGCCGGGCGAGCTTCCGGTTCGAGACGACATTCGCCGGCGCGTTCGACGGAGCTCACTGCGAGATCCTCGACCTGTCCCTGACCGGCGCCCGGATCGGCGTCAAGGCGCTATCCGACATGGACACCCATCTCCTCGTCGTCGCGCACGACGGGCGGGAGATCGCGATCGAGGCGACGGTCCGCTCGCGACGCGCCGCTGGCGCCGGCCGGACGATCGTGGGGCTGGAATTCCTGCCCGAGCAGAACCTCGCCCGGGCGGCGCTGGCCCTGGCACTCTTCGATACGACGGTGGTCCCGGCGCGGGCCGGACAGGCACCCGGAACCCGGGCCATCCCGGCGTTCGGCGGGGGCACCCCGACGCCGACCCAGGAGACCGCCGCCGCCTGACTTCGGCGCCCGCCGGGATCGCCGCGTCCGGAGCGTGGTTCGGGCAGCGCCGAGCGGTCAGCCCGCGAGCAGGCCTCGCGCCAGCGTGACCGCCTCGGCGAGGGGTGGCCCGTTCGTCGCGTCGGACCAGCCGACATCCGGTTCGGCCTTGAACCACGTCCGCTGGCGCTTTGCGAATGCCGCGTTCCGGCGGGCGTCCTCGGCGACCGCCGCCTCCCGCGTCGTCAACCCGTCGAGCACGGCCCAGGCCTCGCGGTAGCCGATCGCGGAGAACGCCGGCAGGCCCGGGTCGAACCGCTCGCGGAGCACGCGTGCCTCCGCGACCAATCCCGCGTCGAACTGAGCCCGGGCCCGGTGGGCGATCCACGTGAGATGTGTCGCGCGCTCGACGGTGAGCCCGAGCCACGCGACCGGAGCGTCGTAGCCGCGCGCTGCCGGCAGGACGTGATCCGTGCCGCCGACCTCGGCGATCTCGAGGGCGCGGACGACGCGCCGGGGATTGGCGAGATCCAGTGCCGCGGCCCGGGTTGGCGCGACCGCCCGGAGTCGTTCGACGAGCGGCTCAAGGCCGACGGCCAGGAACTCCGCCTCGAGCCGGGCGCGGACGGCCGTGTCCGCAGGCAGCGCATCGGTCGCGATGCCGCGGGCAACAGCCCGCAGGTACAGGCCGGTGCCGCCGACGAGGATCGCGAGGGCGGGTCGGCAGTCCGCGTCTGCCCGGGCGGCGAGGGCCGCCAGCGCTGCGCGGGCGTGGGCCGCGAAGTCGGCGAGCGTGAACGTCGCGTCCGGCTCGACGAGATCGAGGCCGTGATGCGCGACGCCGCGGCGCTCCGCGACGCTCGCCTTGGCCGTCCCGATGTCGAGTCCGCGGTAGACCTGGCGCGAATCGGCGGAGATGATCTCGACCGCGAGCCCGTCGGCCATCAGCCGCTCCGCAACATCGATCGCGAGGCCGGTCTTGCCGGTCGCCGTCGCCCCGGCGATCACGAGCAGCGGCGGGACCGCGGGCCGAGGGTCGGCGCTCACTCCCCGACGATTGCGCCGCGCAGCGCATACGGGCCGGCGTGCTCGATCCGGGCAGTGACGAGGCGACCCACGAACTCCGCGCCGCCGGCGAGGTGGACGAGCTTGTTCTGGCGGCTCCGGCCCGAGACGCGGGAGGCACTCCCGGGCGAACCGGCCTGGCCGTCGCGCGCGGGGCTCCCGTCTCCGTGTCCGCCCGCAGGCGGTCCTTCGCCGTCGACCACGTGGTCATGGCTTCGAGGCGGCGTCACGGTGTCGACGAGGACCTCGAGCTCGCGTCCGAGCCACGCCTGGTTGCGGGCGAGGCCGATCCCCTCCTGGAGCGCGAGCAGCTCGTTGAGGCGAGCGCGCTTGACGTCGGCGGGCACGTCGTCGGCGAGATGCGTGGCGGGCGTCCCGGGCCGCTCGGAGTAGGCCGCGGCGAAGACCTGGTCGTAGCGGACCGTCTCGAGCAGACGGAGGGTCGATCGGAACTGGGCGTCGGTCTCGCCGCAGAAGCCGACGATCACGTCGGTCGAGATCGCGATGTCCGGGACGGCCTCGCGGATCCGGGTGAGGCGCTCGAGGTAGTGCTCGATCGTGTACTGGCGACCCATCCGCTTGAGCACCGCGTCGTCGCCGGACTGGACCGGCAGATGGAGATGGGCGCAGATCGAGGCGCAGTCGGCCATCGCGGCGATCAGCCGGTCGCTCAGGTCCCACGGGTGGCTGGTCACGAATCGGAGGCGCGGGATCGCGGGTACGCCGTCCGCGGTCCGGATCCCGTCGATCGCCCGGATCAGGGCGGCGAGGTCGGGCCGGCCGTGCAGATCCAGTCGACGACCCGCCCAGCGCTCGGTGTCCGTGGTGGCGAAGCGGGCGTCGGGCGGCAGGTCATGGCCGTACGAGTTCACGTTCTGGCCCAGGAGCGTGACGTCGCGGTAGCCGGCGGCCGCGAGGCTGCGAGCCTCCATCACGATCTCGTCGAACGGGCGGCTCCGCTCGGGGCCGCGGCTGAACGGAACGATGCAGTACGTGCACGTCTTGTCGCAGCCGTAGACGATCGGCAGCCAGGCGCCGATCGCGGACTCGCGCTGGACGGCGCCGGCGGCAACCGCCTGGGCGCGCGTGTCCGGCAAGTGGTCAGCGGCGCCGACCGTGGCCCGCCCGACGACGGTCAGTGCCGCGCTCGGCGCCGATGCCAGGCCGGTGGCAGGCCCGATGGCTCCCTGGGCGGACGCCAGCCCGAGCCGGTCGACGAGCTCGGGCTCCTCATCCGGGCGCAGGAACAGGTCGACGGCGGGAAAGCGCCGCTGAAGCCCCGCCCGTTCGGCCTCGCGGACGGCACAGCCCGTCAGGACGACGCGCATCCCGGGGTTCGCCGCCTTCAGCTTCTTCAGGTGGCCCTGGCGGCCGATGACCTTCTGCTCGGCGGCCTCGCGGATTGCGCAGGTGTTGATCACGACGAGATCCGCGCTGTCCATCGACGCTGCCTCGGCGCAGCCCGCGGCCAGGAGCCGGCCGGCCATCTCCTCGGAGTCGCTCCGGTTCATCTGGCAGCCGAGCGTCCAGACATGGAAGGTTGGCAGGACCGCCATGTCGGGCACGTACTCGCCGAGGCGCTCGTCGACGGGCGCGGCCGGCGAACGCGGGGCCGCACTCGACGGGGCGACGAGGTCGAGGACGGGCAGGGTCCGGATCGAGAGGTTCGTGTCACGCACAGCCCGGCCATGGTACGTCGTCGCCGCTCGATCCCCGGTACTCTCTCCGACGATGGACATCGTCGCCCTGCTCTCCGACCCCGCCACGTGGATCTCCCTGGCCACGCTGGCCGTGCTCGAGATCGTGCTCGGCATCGACAACGTCATCTTCATTTCGATCCTCGTCCAGCGGTTGCCCGCCGAGCGCCGCGATCAGGCCCGGCTGATCGGTCTCGGGCTGGCGGCCGGAATGCGGATCCTGCTGCTCCTCACGATCTCCTGGATCATCGGGCTGACCCAGCCGCTGGTCTCGTTGTTCGGGCGCGACTTCTCATGGCGTGACGCGATCCTGATCGGCGGCGGCCTGTTCCTGCTCTACAAGGCAACCACCGAGATCCACGAGTCGCTCGAGGGTGAGACGGGCCACGCCGACCAGCCCGGCGCCAAGGCGGCGTCCTTCGGCTCGGTCATCGTCCAGATCGTCCTGCTCGACATCGTGTTCTCGATCGATTCGGTGCTGACCGCAGTCGGGCTCGTCGACGAGATCGCGATCATGGTCGCGGCCGTGCTGATGTCGGTCGGGGTCATGGTGTTCGCGTCGGGTCCGCTGTCGAAGTTTGTCCATGAGCATCCGTCGGTGAAGATGCTTGCCCTGTCGTTCCTGCTCCTGATCGGGGTGACGCTGATCGCGGACGGCTTCGGGCTGCACATCGACAAGGCGTTCATCTACTCGGCGATGGGCTTCAGCGTCTTCGTGGAAGCCCTCAACCTGCGACGAAAGAGTGGCAACCCGGTGGAGCTCCGACCGGCCTACCCCGCGGAGGAGCCGCCCACCCCGGGCTGAGGCTCGTCGGCCCGTTCGTCCTCGACGGCTGCTCGGCGCGGACGACACGCGGCGATTGCAGCCCGGACCCGATCGCCCACCCCATCCGGGACATGCAGCCCGGCGTGGGCCTCGGCGTAGGTCGAGGTGTCGCCGTGGTAGTCCGATCCGCCAGTCGCGATCAGGCCGAGCTGGCGGGCCACGGCCCCGACGAGCTCCACGGTGCCGCGCTCGAACGAGATGTAGTGGACCTCGAGCCCGGCGAGCCCGATGTCCTTCAGCTCGCGGAGGAGCGGGATCTGGCTCGGCGCCTCGGAGAAGTGGGCCAGGACCGGCACGCCGCCGGCGTCGCGAATCGCCTCGATCGCCTCACGCGGGCCCATTCCCTCGCGAGCCACGTAGCCCGGCCCGCCCCAGCCGATCAGCCGCCGGAACGCGTCCTCGACGCTGGTCGCGTGGCCGGCGGCGATCAGCGCCCGCCCGATCGTCGGCCGGCCGAGGGCGTCGTCACGGGTCAGGTCGATGTGGGTCAGGTGCTCCTCGATCGGCATGCCCGCCTCGCGCAGGACGGCGACGGTCCGCTCGAACCGGATCCGGCGGGCGGAGCGCTGCTTCGCGAGGGCGGCCTCGAACGGCTCGTCGTCGGGATCCATCCCGAAGCCCAGGATGTGGAGCTCGCCCTCCGACAGCGGGATGCCCTTCGCGAGGGCATTGATCTCGACGCCCGGGATCAGCTCGATCGGGGCCGGCATCGCCCGGCCGTAAACGAGCTCGCGGTAGGCGGCGAGCGTGTCGTGATCGGTGATCGCGAGAGTCCGGATGCCGGCCTCGGCTGCGGCCCGGACAAGCTCCACCGGCTGGAGGACGCCGTCGGAGCGGAGCGTGTGGCTGTGGAGGTCGACGGTCGAGACGCCGCTCGCGTCAGTCGGCGCCGGCCGCCGGCCATGCCGACCTCGGGCCGATGGCATCGCTGCCTCTCAGACTTCGACGAGGCGCTGGATGCGCTCGATGGCGAGGGCCCGGCCCGTCGTCCGATCGACGTCGATCTGGCAGGCGTTGAACACGACCGGCCCCTCCCCGACCGCGAACCGCGTCGGCAGGGCATTGATGAAGCGCGGCAGGACGGTCGCCGGGTCGAAGCCGATCACGCTCCAGACCGGCCCGGTCATCCCGAGGTCGGTCTGATAGGCGGTGCCGCCGGGCAGGATCCGCTCATCGCCGGTCACGACGTGGGTATGGGTCCCCACGACGACGCTGACCCGCCCGTCGAGGTGCAGCCCGAGGGCGTTCTTCTCGGACGTGAGCTCGCAGTGGAAGTCGACGATCCGGACCGGCGGCAGCGGCTCGGACGAATCGTCGAGCAGGGCGTCGGCGTCGGTGAACGGGTTCTCGATCTGCTGCATGTAGGTCCGACCCTGGAGGTTGATCACCGCGACCTCCGTGCCATCCGACGCGTGATGGACGGCCCAGCCGCGACCCGGCACGCCGCGCGTCCCGTAGTTGTGCGGGCGCAGGACCCGATCGTTGGCGTCGAGGTACGGGTAGATCTCGCGCTTGTCCCAGATGTGGTTGCCGCTCGTGATCACATCCACGCCCGAGGCGAACATCGCGTCGGCGGTGGATGGGGTCAGGCCCATCCCGCCGGCCACGTTCTCGCCGTTGGCGGTCACGAAGTCGATGCCGCGCTCGTCGCGGAGCTCGGGCAGGACCTGCTCGACCGCGACCCGGCCGGGCTTGCCGATCAGGTCGCCGATCATCAGGATCCGGACGGCGCCGGGCGGCCGCGGGGCGTTGCCGTTGGCGGGGTTGCCGAG
>JBKJOK010000072.1:0-12296 GCA_046595595.1 Candidatus Limnocylindrales bacterium | reverse complement strand
AGCCCTAGCTCCCGGGCGGGTCGTACTTGACCGACCGCGCCTTTTCGAGCGCCGCAAGGGTCTCCTCGACGGTGAGGAGCACTGTCGTTTCGATTGAGCCGAGCGCTCCGCCCGCGCCGATCGCCACCACGACGGCGGCCATCGACACGTTGTCGGGCGCCTCCCAGAGGTTGTAGCCGTCGTGCTCCCCGAACGCATACCAGAAGCCGTGCAGCTTGCCACCGACCGACTCGATGTACTGCTGCGCCGCGGCCCGCCGATCCTCCGGCTTCTTGATGAGCCGGGCCCACGTTTCGGGCGTGTAGCTGAACCGTGTCAGATAGAGCGCCATGCCTCTCCTCCTCTTACAGGATGGCCAATCGTAATCTCCCTCGGTTCCGTTGCGAATGGCAAAGTCGACGCCGACCGGCCGATCCGGAGTTCGCCTGCCGCCCGTCGGGCAACCGCAACCGCGTCTGTTTCGCGTCGTGCGACTGGCGTCAGCCGCCCGCGTCGCGGTGGCCGCGCATCTCGGCAGCCGCGCGCTGGACCGCCTGGATGATCGGCTGGTAGCCCGTGCAGCGGCACAGATTGCCCGCGAGGCCCTCCCGGATCGCCTCGTCGGACGGATCGGGGTCCGTGGCGAGCAGGGCGACCGCCGAGATCAGCATCCCGGGCGTGCAGAACCCGCACTGGATCCCGCCACCCTCGAGGAACGCCCGCTGGAGCGGGTGGAGCGCATCGACCGAGGCGAGGCCCTCGACCGTCGTGACTTCGCGACCGGCGGCCTGAAGCGCGAGGTACGAGCACGAGTTCACGGGCTTGCCGTCGACGAGGACCATGCACGCGCCGCACTCGGAGTCGTCGCAGCCCTCCTTCGTCCCGGTCCGGCCGAGATCGTCGCGAAGGACGCGGAGCAGGGTCCGGCCGGGCTCCACGACCACGCTCAGCGGCAGTCCGTCGACGGTCAGCTGGAGCAGCTCGGGCACGCCTAGACCTCCTGGCCATGGGCCCAGCGCGACGCCGGGATCGGGATGTCCTCGCCGCGCGCCCGGGCGACAGCCGCCGCGACGGTCCGGGTGACGACGACCGCGAGCATGGCCCGGCGGTAGTCCGCGCTGGCCCGGACGTCGTCGATCGGGCGGGCGGCGGCGGCAGCGGCGGCGGCGGCGGTTCGGAAGGTCTCGGCGCTCGCGGGCGCGCCCACGAGGATCGCCTCGGCCTCGGGCGCGCGGACGATCGTCGGGGCGACCGCGGTCAGGGCCAACCGGGCGGCCGCGATCGAGCCATCCTCGGCGAGAGCCACGAACGCCGCCGCTCCGACAACGGCGATCTCCATCGCCCGGCGGTACTCGAGCCGGATGTAGGCGGAGCCGCTCGACGGAGCCGGCGCCGGGACCATGACCGCCGTGAGCAGCTCGACGAGATCCGCGGACGTCCGGCCCGGACCCACCGCGAGCCCCTCGACCGGGACGATCCGCGAGCCCCGGCCCATCGCCCGCAGGATCACGTTGGCGCCGAGCACGACGAGTGGCGCGGTGGTCTCCGCGGCCGGCGAGGCGTTCATCAGGTTGCCGCCGATCGTGCCGGTGCCCCGCGTCGCGGGCGAGCCGACGATCGACGACGCATCGGCCAGGGCCGTCCAGTGCTCGCGGACCGGCGCCGCGCCCGCCAGCCAGGCGTGTGACGTGAGGGCGCCGAGGACGAGCTGCCCGTCAACGACGCCGTGATGGTCGAGCTCAGCGATTCGGTCGATCGCGACGATCGACTCGGGCAACGGCTTGCGACCCTGGCGCGATGCGACGACGAGATCCGTGCCGCCGGCGACGGGCCGTGCCGCGGCATCCCTGGCCAGGATGGCCAGTGCCTCCTCGAGCGACGTGGGAGCCGCGAATCGCTCGGTCATCGCCGGCCTGCGGCGGCGGCGAGGGCGGCCAGAGCAGCTGCGCTCGGCCCGAACGGCGCATTTGCCTCGGCTGCACCATCGTCGCCGGTCGTCACCGCCCGCCAGACCCGCTCCGGAGTCATCGGCAGGCGCCGCACCCGGACGCCGGTCGCGGCCGCAATCGCGTTGGCGACCGCCGCGGCGGTCGGCACGATCGGCGGCTCGCCGACGCCCTTCGACCCGCGTGGCCCGCCGTTGGACGCGGGGTTCTCGATGAAGACCGCCTCGATCTCGGGGGCATCCGCGGTCGTCGGCAGCTTGTAGTCGAGGAGCGACGCGTTGCGCTGGCGGCCGTCGGCGCCGAAGACCGTGCCCTCCATCGTGGCGTTGCCGAGGGCCATCACGACGCCGCCCGTCATCTGGCCGAGGGCCCCCGGGGCATTCAGGACGCGGCCGACATCGGTGGCCGCGACGACCTTCGAGGTCCGGACGATGCCGGTCGCCGGATCCAGGTGGATCCGGACGGCGTGGCAGAAGAACGTCGGCGACGCGAAGGACTCGAAGCCGAGCCGGCCGACGCAGGCCGACGCGTCGTGCTCGGGGTTGGCGGGGGGCATCCCGGAGCCGCGGGCGAGGAGCAGGGCGCCGTCGTGGGCCGTGGCCGCGAGATCAGCGATCGAGACGCGTCGATCCGGGCTGCCGACGACGCCGGCGTGGCCGTCGCGCAGCTCGAGGTCGGCGACGCTGGCCTCGAGCGCGACGGCCGCGAGGTCGAGCAGCTGACGCTTGACTTCGCGGGCGGCCTCGACGACCGCCCGGCCGTTGTTGAACGTGGTCTGGCTGCCCGAGCTGCCGCCGTCGTACGGCCCCGTGTCGGTGTCCTGGTAGGTGATCGCGAAGTCCTCGGGCCGCATCCCGAGCTCCTCGGCGGCAAGGATCGGGAGGGCCATGACCGAGCCCGTGCCGTTCTCCTGGGCGCCGGTGACGATCCGGCCGCTGCCGTCGGACTCGATCCGGACGAACGCACCCGAAGGACCCGGCGCGCTGAACCACCAGCCCGACGCGAGCCCGATGGCCTCGCCGGGACCGAGCGGCGCGCCCTCCTGGATCCGGGCGACGGCCGCCTCGAGGGTCTCGTGCGCTCCGTCGCCTTCGTGGCGCTGGCGAGTCGGGCCCTCGTCGCCGTCATGAACCAGGTTCCGGCGGCGGAACGTCACGGGATCCAGCCCGACCCGGGCGGCGATGACGTCGTGGTGCTGCTCGACGGCCCAGCAGGCCTGCGGCCCGGTCGGCGCTCGGACCGAGCCCGACGGTGTCCGGTTCGTGTAGACGCTGAGCGCCTCGATGTCCACGTCAGGAATCCGGTACGGCCCCGCGATCATCATTGCGGCGACCTGGCCGAGAACCGGGGTGTCGCTGGCGTATGCCCCGCAGTCAAGGAGGATCCGGGCCTTCCGGGCGAGGATCGTGCCGTCCTCGGCGAGGCCTGTCTCGAGGTCGACGACCATCGCATGGGTCACCTTGTCGGGCACGATGAACTCTTCGTGCCGGCTGAGGACGAGGCGGACCGGGCGTCGCGCGGCGCGCGCCAGGGCTGCCACATGGCCCTCGAAGTGGAAGTCGCACTTGCCACCGAAGCCGCCGCCGAGATGGCTGACGACGACCCGGATGCGGTGTTCGGGGATCTCGAGGACCTCGGCGGTCTTGGCCCGGGCCGCGAACGGAACCTGCGTGCTCGAGAAGATCGTGACCCGGTCGCCCGACCAGTCGGCGGTCACGGTGTGGGGCTCGATCGGGACGGGATGGGCCATGTCGGCGACGTAGCGCTCGCGGACGACGATCGGGGCGGCGGCGATGGCCGCGGTCGCGTCGCCCTTGACGATCGTCGAACGGCCGGCGAGGTTGCCCGCCGGATCAAGGTTCGGGTCGTGGCCGTACGTGTCGATCGCGGGGTGGACCAGGGGTGAACCCGGGCGCAGGGCAGCTTCGACGTCGAGGATCGGGGGGAGGTCCTCGTACTCGACCTCGATCGCTGCCGCCGCCGCGGCCGCCTGCTCGGGCGTCAGGGCGGCGACCGCGGCAACGACCTCGCCCTCGAACCGGACGACGTCGCGCGCGAACAGCGTCCGGTCGAGCACGTAGTCGAACGAGCCGTAGCGGCGCTCCGGGACGTCGTCCTGGGTCAGGACCGCGAGAACGCCGGGCAGGGCCCGGGCGCGGGCGGTGTCGAGCCGGACGATCCGGGCATGAGCCCGGCCGGCCAGCAGGAGCCGGGCGTGGGCGAGTCCCGGGAACGCGAGATCGGCGGTGTAGCGGGCCTGGCCGGTCGCCTTCGCCTGGCCATCGGCCCGGATCCACGGCGCGGCGGGGGTCGCTGGGGTGGCGGGGGTCGGAGACGCGCCGGCGGCATGGTCCGGATGCTGTGCGTTGGACTCGGTCACGACCGATCGACCCTCCTGCCGTGGCTCGGGAGCCGAGGATACGGGCTCGATCGGGTCTTCGCACTTCGGGACCGCACCGCGGATCGGGACCGACGGACGACTCGAGCCTCGCGACCTCGATCAGGCGACCTCGATCAGGCGCCCCGTCGCGACGTCGAATATCAAGCCGTGGATCGGCACCTGGCGGACCCACGGATGGGCCCGCAGTCGCTCGACCTGGGCCACCACTGAAACCTCGACGGAGCTGAACGAGCCGAACGCAAGGTCGAGCCGGTGCCCGGTCCGCGCCGCCAGGTCATCGCGGATGGCGTTCTCGTCGGCGCCCTCGAGACCGCAGCCGGTGTGGCCGATGACGAGGACCTCGTCGGTTCCGAGCAGTTCCTGGCTGACGATCAGCGAGCGGATGGCGTCATCGGTCGCGAGGCCGCCCGCGTTGCGGATGATGTGGGCGTCGCCGGTCCGCAGGCCGAGGGTCTCCTCGACATCGAGCCGGGCGTCCATGCACGCCAGGATCGCCAGGCCGGACAGCGGCGCCGCGGTCAGCGCGGACCGGTCGAACGCCTCGACATAGCGCCGGTTCTCGTCGAGGATCCGGGCGTATTCGTCCGGTTCGCCGCCGGCAGCTCGGCCATCGCTCACCGGCTCACGCAGACGGGCGGCCGCCGCCGCTCCGGTATCGATCGACGATCTCCCCGATCGTCATCTGGCCGTAGCGCTCGGCCAGCTCGCCGCGGGCGATCCGCCACATCGTCCGGAGTGGTCGCGGCCCCGACCGGTCCAGCTCATCGAGCCGGATCGAGCCGAAGCGCTCGATGCCGGGGATCGCGGCGAGGTCGCGAGCGAGCCGCTGGGCGGCCACGTTGACCGTCGTGTCGCGGGTGATGCCCGTCGCGCCCGCGGCTGCGGCTGGGGCGGCGCGGAGGGCGGCGGTCGTGCCCCGCCCGGCCTTCCGGATCGAGTCGTCGACGCGGGCCATGGCCGCCCGCGTGGCTTCCTCACCGGCTGCGACCGCCGCCGCGTTGTCGATCTCCTGCTCGGATCGAGGTGGCAGACTGCCCGTCGGCGCGACGGCCGACGTGGCGGAGGTGCTTGACGGAGTTGGTGTCGATGCTGGCGTGGTCGACGGCGCGGCGGACACGGACGCGGACGCGGACGCGGATCCTGGACCCGTCGCTGACGGACGCGGCGCGCGGCCGCGGCCCGAGCCGCCCGACGCGCCGCCGGTCCTGCCTGAGCCACCCGTCCCGCCCGAGCCGCCGGTCCCGCCGCCGGCGCCCCGGATCGCGCCACTGATCAGGTCCGGAACGTCGATCCCGGTCAGGCCTTTCACGACGGCCCCGGCCTCGGTGACGGTTCGCGTCGCGTTCTTCACCACGTCGGACGCGCCATCGGTGGAGACCACCGTGAGCGAACCGATCGAGGCCATCGGCTCGGCCGCCGCGCGAACGATCTCGGGCAGCATCGAGAGGACGGTCTGGATGATCGCCGCCTCGTTGAACTGGCGATAGGCATCGGCCCGGAGGGCCAGTGCCTTCGCCTCGGCCTCGCCCTTGCTGAACACGATGCCGGCTTCGGCGTTGCCCTCGAGCCTGGTCTTCTCGGCCTCCGACTGGGCGTTGACCAATATGACCCGGGCGTTCGCCTCGCCCTTCGTGATCGCGATCGACGCCTCGGCCTGGCCGGCCAGCTTGACCCGCTCGGCATCGGCCTGGGCGGCGGCGATCCGGGCCAGCTTCTCGCCTTCGGCCCGCTTCACCTGGGCATCGGCCTCGGCCTCGGCCGGGCGAACCGTCGAGGTCAACAGCTCCTGCTGCATGCGGGCGGCCTCGAGGACGGCCAGTTCGGTCTGCTTGCGGGTGACCTCCTGCTGTGCCTCGGCCTGGGCAAGTGGGCCGGCCTGGGCGGCGCGCGCCTCGGCCGCCGCGATCTGGGTCTCGGTCTCGGCTCGCCGGAGCGACACGTCGCGCTCGGCATTGATCTTGATCTGGCTGGCCTCGGCCTCGCGGACCGCGGCCTCCTGGTCGGCGGTCGCCTTGGCCATCCGCGCGTCGCGCTCGCGGCGGGCGGTCTCCTGCTGGCCGATCAGGTCCATGTAGCCGGATTCGTCGCGAATCGCCTGGATCGTGAACGAGTCGATCTGAAGACCCGACGTCGAGAGGTCGCCCTTGGCGGCGTCCTGGACGGCCTGCTGGAACTTCATTCGGTCGAGGTTCAGCTCCTCGATCGTGAGGGTGCCGACGATCGAGCGGAGCGAGCCTTCGAGGACGTTCTTGACGATCGAATCGACCTGCTCCTCCTGGGCGTCGAGGAAGCGCTCGGCGGCGTTCCGGATCGATTCGTCGTCGGCCCCGATCTTGAACGTGGCGACGCCCTGGACCGCGACCTTGATGCCCTGGCGCGACACGGCATCGGCGAGGTTCACGTTGATCTGACGCGCGGTCAGCTTGAGCTTGCCGATCTTGTGGAACAGAGGCAGGACGACGATGCCCTGGCCGCGCACGACCTTCAGGCCGGCGTCACCGCCGCCGAGCGGGGTCGCCCGGCCGGACCGGATCAGGGCCTCGTTGGCGCCGGCCACCTTGTAGCGGCTGCCGAGGTAGGCGAAGAGCAAGGCGACGATGACGATCGCGACGAAGACCACGATCACGCTCGTGTCGAACTGCAGGAAATCAAGCACCCGGGGTCCCTCCTGTTCCGGCCGACCCGGATGTCCTGGCCGGCGGCTCGCCCGGCGTCGACGTCGACAGACTGTTCGGCGCGATCGGCACCACGATCAGGCCCGTTCCCGCGGTGCCGGTGACGGTGACCGGGGTCCCGACCGCGACGTCGACATCGGCCGTCGCGCTGAACTCGTGGGTCTGACCCTCGGCCTTGACGAGGACGCTGCCGAAGCGCCCGGCCGGGATCGAGATCGCGACCGACGCCGGCCGGCCGACGAGGCTCGTGGTCGAGAACGGGTTGGCTCCCTCCGACGTCCGGAGGGCCGAGAACATCACGAACACGATCCCGAGGCCGAGCAGACCGCCGAGCGCGGCGACGAGCGCGGCCGGGCCGGCATGGAGATCGAGGACCTGGGTCGCGAACAGGCCGCCCACGCCGAACATCGAGACGAAGCCGAGGAGGAGCGGCATCAGCGACACCCCGCCGATGTCGAACCCGATGTGGAGGGCGTCGAGCAGCCCGCCGAGGAGGTCGTCGACGAGGACCGTGATCAGGAGCAGGCCGCCGCCAACCAGCGTGCAGAGGACGAAGATCAGATCCTCGATCGGGATCGAGAGCATGGCCCGGACTTCCCTCCACCCCCGACGCCCGACCGGGCGCTCGTGGGCCAAGGATAGCCGTGCGCCGGGCCGACGTGCACCGTCAGCGCAGCGACGGGCGCGAGGTCAGTCGCCGGGCCCGAGGAGGAGCGACAGCCACGACTCGAGGGGCGTCCGGCGATCGTCGTCGGCGCCGAGCCGGACCGATGCCGAGCCGGGGGCCCCGTCGGCCGGGGCCGGCACGGACGGGTCGAGGGTGAACGGGATCTCGCGCGGCGCGCCGAGTCCGTGGCCGCGCGCCTGAAGGCCGATGAACGCGGGCTGGACGATCAGGTCGAGCTCGCCCTCGAGCGCCTCCACCTCGGCCGCCAGGGCGGCATTGTCGACGGCCATCTGGGCGGCCCGGTTGGCGGCGGTGGTGGCATCGCCGACCTGCCGGGCGAAGACGACGACGATCCAGACCGACACGAAGGCGGCGGCGACCCAGCCCACCCGGCGACGGGTGATTCCGGCGACGGTCAGGCCGGCCAGGTCGACGCTCCCGGCCGCAGCGGTCGGATCGTCCGCCAGGTCGTCGCCGCCGGGGCGCGTGGTCGCGGCGACGCGCGGGTCGGGGTGGGCTGGCTTCCGATCGAGGGGACGGGACTCGTCGGCCGGGGCGGCGTCGTTGTCCTTCACGTTCGGTCGAGGGTAGCTACCGGCAGCTGACATGTCAACTCGATCCGTGCTCGTGACAGGCAACCTGACACGAGCGTCCGCGAGCGTGCTGCTACACTCCCGCCAATTCGTACAGGCGTTCGATTTCGAGGTAACGATGCGGACCTACGCCCCGTCCCCGACCGAGGTCGTCCTGGACGGGATCCTCGCCGAGCCGGCGCTCGCCAACGGGATCACCCATCACGCCATCCTGCCCGCCCGCGACGCGGTGTTCACGGACCATCCGGACTGGCTCGACCCACGGATCAAGGCGGGGCTGGCTGCCCGGGGGATCGAGCGCCTGTACTCGCACCAGGCGGAGGCGATCGAGGCGGTCCGGGCCGGACGGGACGTGGTCGTCGTCACGCCGACGGCGTCGGGCAAGACGCTGTGCTACGCCCTGCCGGCCCTCCAGGCGATCGCCGATGATCCAGCGGCCCGTGCCCTGTTCCTGTTTCCGACGAAAGCTCTCGGCCAGGACCAGGTCGCCGAGTTCGCCGAGCTGTCGGCGGCGGCCGGACTGACGATCTCGGCCGCGACGTACGACGGCGATACGCCCGCCCCGATCCGCTCGGCAATTCGCGGCGCCGGGCAGGTCGTCGTGACCAACCCGGACATGCTCCATTCCGCGATCCTGCCCCACCACACCAAGTGGTTCCAGCTGTTCGAGCAGCTCCGGGTGATCGTCATTGACGAGCTGCACACCTACCGCGGCGTCTTCGGCAGCCACGTGGCCAACGTGATCCGGCGGCTGCTCCGCCTGTGCGCCCACTACGGCAGCAGGCCGGTCATCGTGTGCTGCTCGGCGACGATCGCCAACCCCGCCGAGCTGGCGACGACGCTGACGGGCCGGACGCCGATCCTCGTCGATCGCAACGGGGCGCCGTCGGGTGAGCGCCACGTCCTGCTCGTCGAGCCGCCTCTCCTCCACGGCGCGACCGGGGCGCGCGGATCGGCCCAGGCGGTGGCCCATCGCTGGGCGATGCCGTTCCTGCGGGCCGGCCGCCAGACCGTCGTGTTCGGTCGCAGCCGCACTGCGGTCGAGATCATGCTCTCGACCCTGCGCGAGGCCCTTCGCCAGGACCTCGGGCCGCGCTCCCGGGTGCGCGGCTACCGCGGCGGCTATCTGCCGACCGAGCGGCGGGCGATCGAGAAGGGCCTGCGCGACGGCGAGATCCTCGGCGTCGTGTCGACGAACGCGCTCGAGCTCGGGGTGGACATCGGTCGGCTGGACGTGTCGATTCTGGCCGGCTACCCGGGCTCGGTCGCGGCGACGTGGCAGCAGATCGGGCGGGCGGGACGACGCGGCGGGGTCAGCGTCGGAGTCCTCGTGGCGTCCGGGGCAGCGGTCGACCGCTACGTCGTCCGCCACCCTGAGTTCCTGCTCGGCGGCCAGGCCGAGGAGGCGCGCCTCGATCCGGACAACCTCCACGTCCTGATCGCCCATCTCCGCTGCGCCACCTTCGAGCTCCCGTTCGAGCCGGGTGAGATGTTCGGGCCGGGCGTCGCGGACGAGCTCCTCGCGTTCATCGCCGAGTCCGGCCACATCCGCCAGGCCGAGGACGGCCGCTGGTACTGGAGCTCGGAGAACTTCCCGGCGTCGGAGGTGTCGCTCCGGACGGCCGCCCCGGAGAACGTCGTGATCATCGACACGACGCCCGACCGGCCGCGCGTCCTCGGTGAGGTGGACCTGTTCTCGGCCCAGGTCCTCGTCCACGAGCGGGCGATCTACATGCACGACTCGGTCCAGTACTACGTCGATCGCCTCGAGTGGCACGAGCGCAAGGCATACGTCCATCGGGTCGACGTCGATCACTACACCTACGCCAACCGCGCGGTGACCCTCAAGCCGCTCGACGTGTTCGGCGAGGCGCCGGCGCCGGGCGGGCGGCGGGTCCACGGCGAGGTGATGGTCGCGAGCCTCGTCACCCTGTTCAAGAAGCTGAAGTTCGGGACCGACGAGAACGTCGGCTGGGGACCGATCGACCTGCCCGAGCTGGAGCTCCAGACGACCGCCTACTGGCTGACGGCCGAAGGACTGGCGGGGTCGTGGCGGCGGAACGAGCTCGACGTCGCCCTGATCGGCGCGGGCCGGGCGATCCAGACCGTCGCCTCGGTCCTGCTGATGGGCGACCCGCACGACCTGGGACTCGTCACCCAGGTCCGCTCGCCCCATCACGAGGCGCCGACGATCTACCTGTACGAAGCGACCCCTGGCGGGATCGGCCTGAGCGTCCGCCTCTGGGAGCGCCACGACGACCTGATCGCCGGCGCGGCGGCACTGATCCGCGACTGCGGTTGCGACGGCGGCTGTCCGGCCTGCACGGGTCCTCGGCTCGAGCCCGATGTGGACGCACGGGGCCTGGCGCTGCGGCTCCTGGCCGAGCTCGGCGCGCAGCGACCGGCTGTGCGCCCGCCGGCGACGGTTCCGGCGTGAGCGGAGCGACGCTCGAGCGGCGGCTCGCCAACTACCGTGCGGCGATCCGGTCCGGAGGCCCTGCGGCGCCGGCCGACCCGGGCGGGCGCGCTGACGCGGGCGTTGCGCGGGGCTCGATCGAGCTCGGGCAGCGGCTTGCCGAAGCACTCGACGGCGAGCTGATCCTCGACCCCGCCGGGCCGGTGGTCCGGGTCGAACCGGCCACGATGATCCTGCCGCTGGACCGCGAGCGACTCCACGATCTGCCGGGCCAGCCGCCGCCGGACGCGCCGCTCGTCTGCCTCGACACGGAGACGACCGGGCTCGCGACAGCGGCCGGGACCGTCGCGTTCCTCGTCGGGCTCGGCTGGTGGGAGGGCGATCGATTCCGGCAGGCCCAGCTCCTGCTCCCCGACCACCCCGCGGAAGCCGGCCTCCTCGCCCGTGTGGCCGCTCACATCCCGCCCAACGCGTGGCTCGTCACGTACAACGGCAAGGGCTTCGACTGGCCGCTCCTCGTCGCCCGCTACCGGATGGCCCGCCTGCCGGCGCCGGCGCATGCCGGGCACCTCGACCTGCTTCCGTTCGTCCGGCGGGTGTACCGCCACCGGATGCCGGACGCCCGCCTGCGGACCGTCGAGACGGAGCTCCTCGGGACGACTCGCCACGGCGATGTCGACGGCTGGCAGATCCCGGGCCTGTACCTCGACTTCCTGCGCGGCGGCGAGGCGTGGCCGCTGATCGACGTCGTCCGGCACAACCGCGAAGACGTCCGTTCCCTCGCCCGGCTCCTCGGCCGGATCGACGCCGACCTGGCCGACCCGGAGGCGCGGCGTCGGGCGCCGCTCGGCGACCTCGCCGGTCTGGCCCGGGCGTTTGGCCGGGTCGGCCGCCACGCCGAGGCATTGGGCTGCGTCGATGCAGCGCTGGACCGCCCGAACGAGATCCCACGTCTGCCCGCTCCGCTGGCGGCTCGCGAGATGCCCGTCCCGCTCGAGCCGTCCGACGAGGCCGGGGGCGTTCCGTGGTGGGATCCTCGCCGGCCCGCGGACGTCGGCGGCCGGACACGGCGCGTGGGCTGGGATCGGGTCGTGACCGGCCGGCTCGACTCGCCGTGGACCGTCGAGCGGGTCTCGATCGAGCGCTGCCGGCTGCTCCGCCGGCTCGGCCGCCACGACGAGGCCGTCGCGACGTGGCTGGATCTCGCCCAGGGACCGGGTGCGATCGCGGTCCAGGCCTGGATCGAGGTGGCCAAGCTGCGCGAGCATCGCCTGGCCGACCTTGGCGGCGCGCTGGACGCGACCGGTCGAGCCCTGGCCTTCACCGAACGGCGGCGGCGGCTCGGACTCGGCGATCCCGTCGTGGACCGGGCGCTCGCGGTCCGCCTGGCTCGACTGCAACGCCGGCTGGCGTCGAGCCCGGCCGTTGCCGGCGGGAACCGGCCGGGTCAGCCGGCCGCGGCGCCCGAGCGCGGCGGGACGAGCGGGATCCGGGGATCGAGCTCCATTCCGGGCCAGGTGGCGCGGACCCAGTCGAGGTCCGGATCGAATGAGCAGGCCATCGTTCGGCGGTCGCCGGCCAGGGCGTTGAGGTAGTAGGCGTCGTCGCCATGGGTGGCG
>JBKJOK010000049.1:0-16317 GCA_046595595.1 Candidatus Limnocylindrales bacterium | reverse complement strand
TCGCCGACCGGGTCGCCGACGGTCAGGATCGGGACGACCTTCACGTCGGAGCGGACCTTGTCGAGCATCGACGGGACGCTCGTCTTGAAGCCGCCATTGCCGGCGCTGGCAGGGACGCCGATCGCCGTCGCGGCGACGATGCCGGCCGCGAGCGTCGCGGTGACGCGGAGCCGGCGCGAGCGCGCACGGGACCGAGTGAGGTCCATCGATTCTCCTCCTCCAGAGAATGCCGGGTTCGGTTTGCCTGGGAGTGCTGGGGTTTGCAATGGTCACCCGTCCTCGCCAACTCGGCAAGCGCCGCTTCGAGCGCGCGGCACGGAGATGGTGCCCGCTAGCACCGCGATCAGGCCGGAGTCGCGACCCAGTTGGGCAGCTCCCGGGCGAGCGTGGCCAGCGGAAGCGACCCGTGGGCGAGGACCTGGTCGTGGAACGCGCGCAGGTCGAAGCGCGATCCATCGCGAGCCTCGAGCTCGGCCCGCAGCCGCTCGATCTCGCGGCAACCGATCATGTAGGTCAGGGCCTGGCCCGGCCAGGCGATGTAGCGATCCGTCTCGATGGTCGCGTCGGTCTCCGACAGGCCGGTCTCGAGCATGAAGTCGATCGACTGCTGGCGCGTCCAGCGCAGGGCGTGAAGTCCGGTATCGACGACGAGCCGGGCGGCCCGCCAGGCGATCGCGTCGAGCATCCCGAACCGCTCTCCCTCGTTACGGAAGAGGCCCATCTCGTCGGCCAGCTTCTCGCTGTACAGGCCCCAGCCCTCGACGTACGCCCCGCCCACGATCCGGGCACCCAGCCGGCGGAAGACCGACAGGTGGGGGTTCTCCTGCTCGAGAGCGATCTGGAAATGATGACCGGGGACCGCCTCGTGGTAGGTCGTCGTCGCGAGCTTCGTGTACTTCCGGCTCGGGAGGTCGTAACCGTTGGCGTAATAGGTGCCGCCGCGCGAGCCGTCCGTGGCTGGCGGGAAGTAATACGCGAACGGCGCGTCCTTCTCCTTGAACTCCTCGACGGCCTTCACCTCACAGCCGGCCTTCGGCAGGGTCCCGAAGAAGCGCGGCGCGACGACCATCGCCCGCTCGATGTCCTCGCGGGCCCGCTGGAGCAGCTCGTCCTTGGATCTCGGCGTGTTCGCGGGGTCGTCGCCGAGCCGCTGGCGGTACTCGCGGGGACTGGCGGCACCCGCCGCCGACGCGATCGCCCGACGTCCCTCGTCGACGGTCCGGAGCTCCTCCATCCCGATCTCGTGGACCGCGCTCGGGTCGAGGTCGAGCGTCGTCCACGACCGGATCTGGGTCCGGTACAGGGACTCGCCGTTGGGGGCGGACCACAGGCCCGGCTCCGCGCGGGTGGCCTTGAGATAGTCGCCGCTGAGCACGTCGAGGAACGCCCGGTCGGCCGGGTAGATGACCTGCTCGGTGACCTTCCGGACGCGCTCGCGATCGGCATCCGAGGCGACCTGGGCGAGGGTCGGGACGATCGCCTGGTCGAGCGGGATCGCCATCAGCCGCTCGAGCTGGGCGACGGTTCGCTCGGCCACGATCCGGGGCGCGGTCAGGCCCGTGTCGAGGCCTTCGCGCAGGATGTCGGTGTTGGCCGCCATGTAGTCGCGATACGACTCGAGCCGGGCGAGGAACTTCTCGAGCCGCTCGGGCGTGTCGGCCGGCTGGAACTGGCAGACCTGGGGCAGGACCGTCTGGGGCCCGCCGATCTGGTCGACCACGCGCAGTCGATGGACGCCCTGGTCGTCCTCCTCGACGCCCTGGTCGGCGATGACGATCAGCATGTCGCGCGTGATCCGGTCCTCGACCGACAGGCCGTCTGCCGGGATCGCGGCGGCCTCCGCCTTCGTCGCCTCCATGAGCTGTCGCGCCCTGGCTCGGCCGGCCGGGCTCGGGTCATCGAGGCGGTCGTTGTAGCGCTCGTCGCCGTAGACGGTGGCGGTCGTCGGGCTGAGTTCGAGGATGCTCTCCCAGAATCGATCGGCGAGCCGGTTGACGGGCGAGTCGAGATCGTCGGGCTGGGTCACGTCGTCTCCTGCTGGGTGGGGGACGCGCGCGCCGTCTGCCCCGGACAGTGGTCCGGTCAGGGTAGCGCGGTCGGCCGCGATCGGTCCGCGCGGCAGGCGGCCCGGGCGGTCCTGACGCGCCGACTACTGGCCGAACAGGCCGAGCTGCTCGCCGCTCCGCTCCGCGACCGGATCGAGGCCGAGGTACGGCTCGAGCGCGTCGAGCGACACGTCGTCGCGGCGGAGGAATGCCCGCAGGTGGTTCCACTTCAGGATGTGCCAGTTGTCGCGCTCGAACGCCTCGCGCAGCAGGGGCGAGCGCTCGAGCTTGTGACGGACCAGCTCGGTCCGCTCCGGGGCGATCACGAGGAATCGGACCGTGCCCTCGTCCTGGGCGATCCGGGCATGGCGGCGCAGGATCGGCTCGCCGAGCATCGCGGTCCACTCGACCTCGAACAGGAACGCCAGGCGGCCCCGGACGTACCAGGCGCAGTCGACCTCGGCGATCTCCTCGACCGAGCGGCTGATATGCGACAGCGGCGTCCGCAGGTCGCGTTCGTCCAGGCGGTCGCCGAGGCGGCCGGGACCCAGGCGCCGGGCCTGTTCGCGCCGCCCGATCCAGACCGACAGGCCGAGCTTGTGGCCGCCGTCGGCAAGGGCCGCGATCAGCTCGGCGTGCTCGTGGGCGCGTTTCAGGAGGTCGTCGCCGGTGACGATCCGATCGGCCGTGCTGGCCCGGCTGCGGTAGCTCTCGAGGCAGGTTCGGACGAGCGTCTCGTCGGGCAGGTCGTGGCCGCTGAACAAGCCGGCGATCCGCTGCAGGAACCCCGATTCGGACATGGGCCCGGACGTCGAGAGGAGACTGAACACGGCCCACTCGACGCGGTCGGCGAGGGGCACGGCGGCGGTCTCGCGATCGCGGGCGTCAACAAGCCACCAGCGACCGGGGGCCACTTCCGCGAGGCGGCGCTTGCCGCTCTCGGCGAGCGCCTCCCGGATCAGTCCGATCAGGGCCTCGACCTGATCGGGCGGCGCGTCCACTGGACCGGCGGCGCGTCGAGCCTCGGCCGATCCGGTGACCGACGCCCGTCCGACGGCGGGCCGGCCCGCCGCCGCCGCGGGCTCCGGTCCCGCGAGCCGCGGCTCGATGGCGGGCGGTTCGGCCGGTCCGGCCGGTTCGGTTGCGGACTCGGCGTCGCCGGCCGGTCCGGCGGCCCCGGGTCGTCCACCGAACTCGGCGACCAACGGGTCGGCGCCGCTCGTGGGCAGCCCGTGATCGGCGATGAGCCGGCGGAGCTGTCCGGCTCGATCGAGCCCGACCAGGACCTCGCCGAGGAGACGATCGCCCGAGGCCGGCTCGCCGCGGGCCTTCAGGCTCTCGACCGCGACCTCGACGACCGTGTTCCGGACGTCGGTCGCCGAGAACGCGCGCCGGTCGAAGCGCTCGGGAGCGCTGAACAGGCCGGCGCCCGGGACGAGGTCGGGGTCACCGGGGCCGCCGCTGATCGGATCGAGCGAGACATTTGCGCGCGTTCGCGGACCGGGCGGGAGGACGGCGCCGGGTGGGAGGAGCTCGACGATCCCGTAGGCCTCGTCGTCGCCGTCACCGAGGCGGGCCGAGCGCAGCCGGAACCCGGCACCGACGCCGCCGAGCGCGGCCGCGACGAGCGCCTCGGGCCCACCGTCGACGAGGTGGATGACCGTCCCGTCGCGGGCGATCGACGGCTCGATCGAGGCGAGCGAGCGGGCGAGGGCCGCCGCCTGCCAGCCCCACGGCGCCCGGATCGGCGGTCCGGACAGGGCCGCGAGAGGCAGCCCGGCCGCGGCCTCCGAACCGACCGTCCAGGCGGTCGCCCAATACGTCAGGGACAGGCGCTCCTGGTTGGGTCGAACCGGCGGCTGGCCGAGGACGAGCCGGATCCGGCGCCGGAGCGTGGGGGCGCCATCCCAGCCACGACCCTGCGATGCCTCGGCCCCGATCGCGCGCGTCGTCGATGGACCGGTGACCCCGACGACCGCGGTCGCGCTGCCCTCGTCGAGCGCCTGGAGGTCATTGCCGAGACGAGCCTGGACCGCTCCGCCGGGACCGCTCTCGAGGCGCTGGATGAAGCCGCGCACGGTCCGGATCCCGTCCTCGAACGCCAGCCACGGATTGCGCTCGCGCCACTGCCCGGAACCCGGCGGCCGGACGCGGCCGGCCTGGATCCGGAGCGTCCCGACCCGGCCCGGGTAGCCGTTGAGCCGGCTCGCCGGCAGCAGGGCGTGGAGGAAGCCGAGGCGCAGGGCGGCCTCGACCGGAGCGGCGCGCAGGTCGCCCTCGATCCGATCGAGGATGGCCGCGAGCCCGACGAGCTGGCGCGGGGTGTGCAGGTCGAGCAGGCCGTCGATGAGGTCCGCTCCGCCTTCGACCACCGGGAACCGCTCCGCCAGCCGGGCCCGGGCAGCGGCCAGGTCGCCGGGGATCGCCCGGGCGCGACGCAGGTCCGCCTCGTCGAGCTCGGCATGACGCTGATCGCCGCCGCGTTGTCCACGGCACACGGGGCAGGCGTAGAACTTGCGAGCCCGCGGCCGATCGCGATCCGCGCCCGACGGCGCCGCGGCGCCCGGGCCGGTGGTGCCGGTGGTGCCGGTGGTTGCGGCAGGGGAGGTCGGTTCAGGCTCGCCATCGAACCCGGCCGCTGCCTGGAGCTCAGGCTCCTCGACCCCGGCCGGGCCGGGCCAGACGATCTCGTCGATGGTCAGGCTCCGGCCGCACGTCGCGCAGCGCGTGGTGAACAGGTCGCCGACCGCGACCTTCAGGCTGGTCTGGCCGTGCGGCGAGGCGCCCATTGCCTGGAAGGCGGCGTCGAGGTGACGGAGATCCGGTGGGCGCAGGACGAGCTCGGCCAGGAGTCGGGTGAGGGGCGTCGACTCAAGGCTGACCGCCCGGCGCTGGCGATCGACCGCGGCCCGCGCGACCCATCCGCCGCGACCGCTCAGGTCGAGGACGACGTCGCCCGGGGCGCTGTACGCCTCGATCGGGCCGGCGATCAGCCCGGGCGGCGGCGGCGGCGCGAGGCGGTCGAAGAACGGCAGGGAGAAGCCAGGCTCCGCTCGGACCAGGGACGCGCGACCCGCCATCCCGGAAGCCTACCCGCGCCGGACCGTGTCGTCGCGTGCCTGTCCGCGTAGGCCTGCCGCCGTGCCGTGAGTCACCACGCGGGTCCGATTCGACGTGGCCGCGCTCGACTCAGCGCAAATCGCGGCTGAGCCACGCTCATTGATCGCCGATCTGGTTCGCCTCGCGGGTCACGTCACGAACGCCGACGCGACGCCGTTCGTCGCGCCGTGCCGCGCACGCGACTGCGTTCGTCGCACGCGACTGCGTTCGTCGCACCTGGGCGGCCAGGGCAAGGCGGAGCCGAGCACCGGAGCGAACGCACTCGGATGTGCGTGAGCGAGGAGCGCAGGCTCCAACGCGGGCCTGGTCGTTCAGGCGCGACAGCCGGTGAATCTAGCTTTCGTCCGCGTCGTCGAGCTCTTCCTCGAAGGCTTCGTCGGTCGTGGCCTCGGGCGGCAGGACGCGGTCGAGGTCCTCGATCTCGTCGTCCTCGTCGTCGTCCTCGAGGTCCTCCTCGAGATCCATCTCCTCGCGAACGAGGGTGCCCTTCGTGTACGGCCGCAGGTCGGTCGACTTGGCCGCGGTCGGAAAGGACACCTTGCCGTAGTTGCGCGGGTCCTGGTAGATCTCGCGGATGATGATCCGGACGTCCTTGTCGCCGAGCGACGTCACGCCGGCCGCGTACTTGTTGCCGTCGGCCATGAGCTTGAGCAGGCGGGCGGCCACCCGCGGCTCGACGATCCCGATCCGCATCCCGTTGCTCGTCGCGATCAGGCGGCCACTCTCGGGCGTCAGGTCCACGGCGTCGCCCGGGTTGACCTGGGCGAGCTTGCGCGGATGGGGCAGATCGGTCAGGAACGCGAACCCGGTCTTGCCGGTCTCCTCGACGAAGATCGAGACGGCGGCCTTGCTGCCCTCCTGGGCAGGGACCGTCTGCTCCTTGGCGTCCACGAGCAGGATCCGCAGCCGGTCGATGTTCCGCTCGGCGATCCGGTTCGTCGGATCGAGAGCCAGCGCCGTCTGGTAGTGCTCGCGCGCCTGGCCGAGCTCGCCGAGCTCCCAGAACGCCTTGGCGATCCGGTTCTCGGCCTCGGCGTCGGGGCCGAGCTCGAGGAGCCGCTGGTTGGTCTCGCGGGCCTCGTTCCACTGGGCCGCCGTCGCCTGGGCGATCGCCTGGTCCGCCAGCTGGCGCTTCAGCCGCGTCTGGTTGACGGCGCTCGTTGCCTGGGTCTCGACGTCGGGAAAGGTCACAGGGAGAGTCTCCGATTTCATGCGTGGCGAGGCCGTCGGGACGGTCGCAACCGGGTGCCGGAAGCCGATCGGGCGGGCTTGGACTTGTAGCATCGCAGGCCGCCCACGTCAAACGGCCGCGACCCCGGCGACACCCGCAACAGGCCGGACGAGCGCCACGTCTCCTCGGAGTCGAAGCCCGATGATGGACTGGTGATGGACAGGTGATGCGAGCACTGGGCGGCCGGCGAGCCGGATGGATCGGACTGCTGGCGACGGCGCTGGTCGTCGGTTCGCTGATGGCCCTCCTCGGACCCGGCCGGACCGCCCCCGGGCCGAGCGCCAGCGGGCCGATCGCCAGCGGGCCACCGCCCGTCGGGCCGGTCGTCTTTTACGAAGTCCTCGACGCGTCGGGCTCAAGCCTGATGGAGCGCCGTCTTGACGGGCAGTCCCCGGCGCGGGTGGTCGCGGTCCGGACCGATGTCGATTACGGTCGGACGTGGACGGTGGACCCGACCGGCGGCCTGGCGGTCGCGCTGGTCCCCGACGCCACCGACCAGGAGCTCGTCGGCGTCGCGACCGCGAGCGGGGCCACGGTCTGGCAGGTCCGGACGCCGATCGCCCCGATCGACGGCGCGGTCTGGTCGGCCGACGGCGGCCGCTTCGCGATCACCACGGTCGGCGGCGAGAACGAGGCGCGCGAGGTCGTCGTGGTCGAGGCCTCGACCGGTCGCTTCGTCCGGGCGACGATCCCGGAGGACTCGGTGCTCCAGGGCTTCGACCAGGCGGGCGGCCTGATCCTGCGCCAGCGCCTGCCGGCTCCCCAGGCGACGACCGCCGCGTGGCGGTTCCTGCGCTTCGACCCGGCCACGACGCGGGTCGAGCATCTGACCGAGCCGCCCGATGTCGGCCCCGCGAGCGACGGGTCGGAGGACGTCCATCCCGGCGCCGGGGTGGCCGTGGACCAGATCCTCGGCGACGGCGACCAGGGCACGTCGATCCGGCTGTGGAACCTGGCCGGCGGCGCGGCCCGCCAGATCGCCGCGTTCGCCTCGGTCGATCGGATTGCGATCGAGCCGGCCGGAACCTCGGTCGCGATCGGCGTGGCCGACACGATCCGCCTCGTCGCCTTCGACGGACGGGCGCGCGACCTGTACAGCGGGGCCGACCCGATCGCCGAGTTCGGCTGGTCGACCGGGGGCGACTACCTCGGCGTCGCGACCGACCGGCCGGGCCCGAACCTCACAGTCGTCGAGGCGGCCACGGGACGGAGCGTGCTCCTCCCCCAGCCCGACCCGGTCGCCCAATCGCTGTTCGTCCGGATCGTCGGCGGCCGGCCGCTGCCGGAAGTCGCCCTGCCCGCCGACGAGCCCGGGCCGAGCCCGACCGCCGGTCCGAGCGGCCCGGACGTGGCCGGCTTCGGCGGTGTTCTGTCGGCCTGGATCGAGCGGACCGCGACCGACGTCGACGTCCTCCACGTCGAGCGCCTCGTGCCGACCGAGGACGGCGGCCTCCGCGCGGCCGCGGCCATGCCTCCGGTCGATCTCGGGCCAAGCCGCCCGATCGAGGACGGCGGGCGGAGCGTCACGCTCCTGCCCCGCCCGGCCAGCGCCGAGGTCCTCGCCTGGGTCCAGACCGCGGACGACGCCCGGGGCTGGCTGTGGGACGGGGCGACCGGCCCGACGCCGCTGATCCTGCCGCCCGATTGGCCGGCCCGTGCCGACGACATCGCCTGGCGGCCCGACGGCAAGGCCCTCGCGGCGAGCGCGAGCGCCCTGACCGAGGAGGGCGACTTCTTCGGGACGTTCATCGTCACCGAGTTGGCTGCTGGGGCGACGACCGTGATCCCGCTCGTCGGCGACTACGACCGGCTCGAGGGCTGGTGGTCCGCGACCGAGCTGCGGGTGGGTCACGGGATCTGCACCGAGGGCTGCGACGGGCGGTACTCCTACTCGGCCCGGCTCCGGATCGCCGACCGACGACTCGTCGAGCTCAAGCCGGCGGATCGCTCGGTCCAGCCGATCGACCTCATGTGGTTCGACGGCGACACGATCCGGCTCTCGATGATCAACGACGATCCGGCCGACGACATCGCGATCGACTGGCCGGACGCCGGACGCGCGGACGGCGTGGATGCGATCGGGTTCGCGGCCGACGGTCGGACGTTCCTCGTCGCGGTCCGGACGGCCGTCGGAACCGACCTCGCGACGATCGCCGACCCAGTCGGCCGTGCGGTCGGCGGTCACGTGCGCGATCCTCGGCCGACCGTCATCGGACACCTGACCGGTCGTGGACTCCGGGTCGCCGTGTCGCCCGACCTCGCCTGGGCGCTCGTCACGGATCGGGTCGAGGCCGTCCACCTCGTCCGCCTTGCCGACGGCCGCTCGTGGCCGGTCGACCGCGATCGCCTGTTCGTCTGGCCGTGACCGGCGAAGAGCGCCGAATCAGCCGATGAGCCGCAGGTTCCAGAACGCCACGGCCGCACCGACGCCGGCCAGGGCGACGGTCTCCCAGATCCAGCGCGGATCGCGACGGCGCGACGGGGCCGCCGCGTGGAGCGTGTCCCACAGGTAGAACAGGAACATCAGGAGGGCGGGCCCGATCAGTCGCGGGATGCCCATCGCCCGGAGCGCCGCCGCCCCGACCGCGATCGCCGCCGCGTAGGTCGCCGCCGCCCAGAGTGCCTCGCGAACGCTCGCCGAGCGGAGGGCCGCGGCCCGATACCCGAGGAGGCCGGCGATGACCGCGTCCGCCGCGGCGAGCAGGAACAGGTCGCCGATCGGCAGCGGGCTGGCAGGCGCGCCGGCGGGGCCGGCACCGGCGATGCCGCCGGGCACGATCGCCGCGACCCCGACGAAGGCGACGAGGGCGACCACGAGCATCGCGACGAGCGTCCGGACGCGGTCGTCGGCCGTGGGGCCCTGAACGGCCGCCGCGATCCGCGATTCGACGGCGAGGGAGCGGTCGATCAGGAGGGCGCTCGCAATCAGCGCCGGTACGACGCCGAGGCCGACCGGCACGAGGCGGATCGCGCCGAGGCAGCCGATCGCCGCGATCGCGGGCAGGAACAGCGACTCGATCGGGACGCCGCTGTCGGCGCCCGCCGGATCGTCGTCAGCGAGGACCCGCAGAGCGCCGAGCGCCACCGCGCCGAGGAGCAGGAGCGTCACGATCCAGACGAGCGGCCCGGTCAGGACCACGGCCATCCCGACGACGGCGGTCGCCACGATCACGAGGTCGCGCCGGCCGCTCGCCCCGGCAGCGCGCACGCCCGACCGCGGACCTCCGCCCAGGTGCCGGACCAGGCGGCCAGGGGCGCTCCGGGCGGAGCGGCTCGCGGTGGACGGTGACGGCGTCATCGGGCCGGATGGTACGCGCTCGGATCGGCCGTCGGTTGACCCGCTCGGTGCATGACGATCGTTCGGGCGGCGCGGCTCAGCCGATGCGCGCCGGCTTCGCCCCGACCCACGCGAGCAGGTCGGCCCGCGACCGGGTGTTGAGCACGTCGCGCGGAGTCACCCAGCCGCGCCGCGCCTGGGCCACGCCCCAGCGCGTGTCGTCGAGCTCGCCGGTGCGGTGCGCGTCCGAGTCGATCGTCAGGACGCAGCCCGCGGCGACCGCTCGGCGCGCCCGCTCGGCCGACAGATCGAGGCGGTGCGGCGAGCCGTTGACCTCGAGGGCCGTGCCGTTCGCGGCGGCCGCGGCGTAGACCGCCTCCCAGTCGAGGTCGAGGTCGTCGCGGGTCTGGATCATCCGGCCCGCCGGGTGGGCGACGATGTCGACATGCGGACTGCGGATCGCGTTCAGCGTCCGCCGGGTCAGCTCGGCCCGCGACTGGCGACGGGCGACGTGAACCGACGCCACGACGACGTCGAACCGGGCGAGGAGGTCGTCGTCGTAGTCGAGCTCGCCGTCGGCCCGGACCTCGAGCTCGCAGCCGTGGAGGAGCCGGAACCCCTCGGCTGGCGTCTCGGGCGGGGCCATGCCGGCGGCCTCCTCGGTGGCGAACCGGGCGTTGAGGGCGGCGATGATCGTCCGCTCCTCCTCGACCCGCTCGGGGGTCAGGCCGTTCGCGATCGCAAGGGAGCGGCTGTGGTCGGTCAGGACCTGGTAGGCGTACCCGCGGCGGCGGGCGGCCTCGGCCATGACCTCGATCGAATGTGTGCCGTCGCTCCAGTCGCTGTGACTGTGGCAATCGCCCCGGAGGTCGGCCTTCGTGATCAGCCCCGGCAGGGACCCGGCGAGGGCGGCCTCGATCTCGCCCGCGTCCTCGCGCAGCTCGGGCTCGATGAACGGCAAGTCGAGGAAGGCGTACGCCTCGGCCTCGGTCGCGAATGTCCGGAGTTCGGCCGCAGCGCCCGTCAGCGGCTGGCCGTCTTCGCCGATCCGCAGGAAGCCGTGCTCGGACAGGCTCCAGCCCCGGTCGCGCGCCCGGGCCCGGAGTTTGACGTTGTGCTCCTTGGAGCCGGTGAAGTGGATCAGGTAGGTGCCGGCGGTCCCGGGCGGCATCACCATCAGGTCGACCTGCGGGCCGCGGAGCAGCCGGATCGCCGACTTGTGGCCGCCCCGGGCGACGATGTGGTCGACCGTCCCGAGGCTCGTGAAGCGCTCCATCAGGGCCGCTGGGACCGCCGTCTCGGCGAGGAGGTCGAGGTCGCCGATCGTCTCCTTCCGGCGCCGGTATGAGCCCGCCGGCTCGATCGACTCGACGCCGGGCAGCGCGCCGAGAATCTCCGTGAGCGTCGCGAGGTGCTCCTCGGCCTGGTGGAGGTACATCCTGCGCGGCGGCTCCGTCTCGATCCGCCGGATCCCCTCGAGGATCAACTGCTCCGTCCGTTCCGACAGGCCGCGGATCGTCCGGATGCGGCCGGCCTCGGCGGCGGCCTTGAGCTCGTCCATCGTCGCGATCCCGAGCTCCTCGTGGAGCTGACGAACGGTCTTCGGACCGAGGCCCGGGATTCGGAGCAGATCGACCAGGCTGGCCGGGACCTCCTCGCGAAGCTGCTCGTGGAAACGCATCCGGCCGGTGGTCACGAGTTCCGTGATCTTGTCGCTGATCGCCTGGCCGACGCCGCTCACCTTGGGCGGATCGCCCGCGCGGTACGCCGCGACGAGGTCGATCGGGCTCCGTCCGATCGTGTCCGCGGCCCGGTGGTAGGCGATCGTCTTGAACGCGATCTCGCCCTTGACCTCGAGGATGTCGCCGATCTCGTGGAAGATCCGGGCGAGATCGCCGTTGGTGAGGTCGGCGGCTTCGTCGGCAAGAACGTCGGCAGGCGGATCGTCGGCGTCGTGATCGGGGGGCCGAGGCGTGGGGTCGGGGGCAGCGTGGGTCGGAGCGTCTCGGCGCGGGGATCGGTCCCGTGGCATCCGACCGATGGTAGGCGCGCGAGGCGCTCGCCGCAGAGCGGGACGCGGTGCGGTTCGGCCGCATGCAGATCTGTGTCCGGCGGTCGTTCGTGCACCGGGTGGGTGAACGGACGGCGGAGCGGGCTCGGGGCGGCGGCCGCGGGGCGGTCAGACGTCGATTCGTTCACCGGGTGGGTGAACGGAAGGCGGAGCGGGCGCGAACGGGTCGCGGCGAGGCGGTCAGACGTCGGTTCGTTCACCGGGTGGGTGAACGGACGGCGACCCGAGGAGCGGCTACGCGGCGACGACCCGGTCGCGGCCGCGGCGCTTGGCGTCGTACATGGCCTTGTCTGCCTGAGCGATTGTCGCGCTGATCGGCTCGTCCGGATCGTCCGCGACGGCAGCACCGACGGACACACTGACCCGGGCCACCCCGAACCGATCGAGGTCGAGATCTCCGACGGCCGCCCGGACGCGCTCGCCGACCTCGACCGCGATATCGAGCGTCGGATTGCGGAGCAAGACGGCGAACTCCTCGCCGCCGTAGCGGGCCGGGACGTCATCCTCTCGGACGGCCCCGACGATCGCGGCGGCGACCGCCCGGAGGACCTCGTCACCGACCTGGTGGCCATGCGTGTCGTTGAGCACCTTGAACTTGTCGATGTCGACCATGAGCACCCCGACGCTGTCCTCGGCTCGGCGGCGCCGGGCGAGCAGCGCGCAGAACTCGTCGAAGTAGCGCCGATTTGGCAGCCCGGTCAGGCCATCGGTCGAGGCGCGCGCCTCGGCCTGGCGGTGGGAGTAGGCGCGGGACAGGGCCGCCGACGCTTCCACCGACGCGCCGACGAGGAGGCGATGGGCCGCCGCCGGCCAGGCCGCCGCCGTCCGGCGCGAGATCAGGAGCGCGCCGATCATGCCGTCGTCGGTCGAGAGCGGGGCCACCAGGGTGTGGCGCAGGCCGAACACCGCCCGTGCCCGGCGGGCGATCCGCTCGGCGACGATGCGGTCGAGATCGGACTCGCGCAGGGGCCCGTTGCGGCCGGCGACGGCAGCAAACCCGCTGTCGTGGCCGGCCGGCACGGCCTGGCTGATCTGGGCGACCGGGCGGGCGACGGGCATCCGACGGCCGCTTCGGCGCGGTCCGCCGGGTGCGCCGCCGATGGACCCGGCGTCGAGATCCGGGCGCATCGCCGGCGGGAGCGGGGCGACCTCGATCGGGATGGCGACCGGCACGCGGACGGCGGAGAGCGGCTCGGCCGGATCCTCGAGATCACCGATCGGGAAGAGAGTCGAGGAGGTCGAGCCACCGGTCCGGGCGTTGACGAGCGTCGCCTCAAGGACTCGCGCATCGGGCCGGCGACGGACGATGACGATGTGATCGGCGTCGGTCCCGGCCCCGAGCTCCTCGACAATCGCCCCGAGGATCGCGTCCGGCGAGATCGAGCGCGACAGGCCCTGGAGGATCCGGGCGAAGCTCTCGGCCTCCGCTCTCCGACCCGCCTCGAGGTCCTGGACGGCGATCCGATGGCGGACGGCGGCGACGCCGAGCACGACGAGGAGGATCGCGAGCAGCCAGTCGGTCGCGCGCGTCTCGGTGATCAGGCGGACCATGACGATCAGGCCGAGCCCGAGGAACGCACCGGCGAAGACGAGCCAGGACCGGCGGATCCGGGGATCCTCCGCTCCTCCCGACGATCGGCGTTCGGTGGGTGCTGTCACGTTCGGTGCTGAGCATGGGGGTCCGGTGGGCTCGGCCGCAAGCGACACCCGTGGTACTTCCGGCGGCGCCGGCCCCGGACCTTCGGCGGTCAGGCCGGCGAAGCGCCGGGTGGGACCGCTGGGCGGCGTCCGGCTCGCTTCACGCGGTACAGCCCGTCGTCGGCCTTGGCGATGAGCTCGGCGGCCGTCCGACCGTCGACGGGGAACGTCGCCGAGCCGATGGACACACTGACCGGGACCAGCAGCCGGCCGCCGCGTGAGTAGCTCGAGGTCGCGAACGCGTCCGTCAGGCGCTCGGCCGTCCGGACCGCTTCATCGTGGTCGGCATCCGGCAGGAGGACCGCGAACTCGTCGCCGCCGTAGCGGGCCGGGACGTCCGAGGCCCGCACGGTCCGCCGGATCACGTCGGCCGTCCAGCGCAGGACCTCGTCGCCCAGGAGGTGGCCGAACGTGTCGTTGACGAGCTTGAAGTCGTCGAGGTCGAGCATGAGCAGGCTGAGCGGACTCTTGGTCCGGCTCGCTCGAACCGCTTCCTGGCCGAACCGCTCGTGGAGGTAGCGGTGATTGAAGAAGCCGGTCAGCGGGTCGCGGTCGGCGAGGGCGCGGGCCTCTTCGTACAGCCGCGCGTTCTCCAGGGCGATCGACGCCTCGTTGGCGATGGTCCGGGCAAGGCTGAGGCGATCCTCGTCCAGCTCGATCACCCCACGCGAGAACAACTCGACCAGGCCCAGCGACTCGCCCGACGCGACGAGCGGCAGCATGACGAGGGATCGAAGGCCGTCGGCCTCGAGGAGAGCCGCCTCGGCCGGGTCCGCGGAGGGATCGGTCGTGTCGACGCGGACGACGACCTGATCCTCGAGGACGCGCCGGGTCAGCGGGAAGGCGGCGACATCGAAGAACGGCTTGAGCTCGTCGGCCGGGATCGGCGGGTGGTAGCCGAGGCTGGCGATCCGGTCGTTCGGGCGGTCCCAGGCCGAGATCGCGCACTCGTCGACGCCCATCAAGGTCGCGAGATGGCGGGCCAGGATATTGGCGACCTCGCGTCGGTCGAGGCTGACCGCGAGCTGGCTGCTGACGTCGAGCAGCAGGCGCAGCTCACCGGCGAGGGCCTGGCTGCGGGCCAGGTTGCGGGCCGACTCGAGGGCCGTTGCGGCCTGGTCGGCCAGGATCGACAGGAGCCGCTGGTCGTGCTCGTCGAACTGGTCGAGGCCGAGCTTGGACAGGGTGATCACCCCGACGACCGCGTCGTCGTAGCGCATCGGGACGACGAGCATCGATTCGTCCACGTCGTCGGTGCCCGGGATCGAGGCGCCACGCGGATCGTCGTTGGCGTCACGCACCAGGAGCGGCTCGCCGTGGAGCCCGACCCAGCCGGTGAAGCCGACCCCCAGCGTCGTCCGGAGGAGTTCGAGGTCGACCTGCTCGTAGGCCCCGACCCGGCCCTCGAAGGCAATCGGGACGAGGTCGCCGCCAGCCTCGAGGACGTACACCCGGGCGTTGTGGTAGTCGATGATCCGGCCGGTCTCCTCCACGACGGCACGGCCGACCGCCTCGCTGCCCTCGGCCCGGCTCAGGCGGGCGGAGGCGGCCTGGAGCACTTCCAGCTGGCGGGCGAACAGAGCCGCGTTCGAACTGCTCGCCGGGTCCGCCAGGATGGTCGCGATCGGCAGAGCCGGGATATCGGCTGCGGCGGCGCGTTCGCTCACGTCGGCGAGGACGGCCGGGTCGGTCGGGTCAGCCGGCAGCGCCGCGGACGGCACGACCGAGAGCGGCGATGGGCGTGGGTAGCCGTCGGCGCCGGCACGGGCTGGCCGACTCGACGCCGACGAGAGGCCGCCACGTCGCCGTGGACGGATGGGCGGATGCGCGCTCATGCCTCCACGGTGGCCCCGACGAGGGGGCGGTCGCCAGCGGTCCGTGGTCCTCCGGCGACGTGACGAACGTACCGCCCCGACCAATCCCTACGTCCGGGACGCTCCGGATCCGGCTCGTACCGCCGGGGCCGCGACCCGTTCCGGTTGATCGCCGCGGACGGTCGGGTGGCCGGCCGCGCGCCACGCTGTGACCCCGCTCGAGACCCACGAGACGTCGTCGAAGCCGCCGCTCCGGAGGACCGAGGCGGCCACGCTGGCCCGCAGCCCGGACGCGCAGATCGTCGCGATCGGCCGGTTGCGCGGCAGCTCGGCGAGCCGATCCGGGAGGGACCCGGCGGTGATGTGGATGCTGCCCGGGACGTGGCCCGTCTCGTACTCGTTTGCCTGTCGGACGTCGATGACGAGCGGCTGCTCGGCGGGCGCGGCCTGGTTCATGAGGTGGGCGAGCTCGTTGACGTTGAGCCGGCCGCTCGACTCGAGGGCACCGCCGCCGTCGGCCCACGCGCCGAAGCCGCCGCGGAGGTGGCCGAGGACGGCGCCCTCGGCTCCGATCCGGAGCGCCTGGCGGATCGCCTCGTCCCAGTCGGCGGGCCGCTCGAGGATCAGGACCAGCTTCCGATCCGGCTCCACGACCCAGCCGAGCCACGTCCCGAACGACGGCCCGAGCGGGATCGATTGCGAGCCGGGCGCGTGGCTGACGGCGTGGTCGGCCGGCGGCCGGAGGTCGAGGAGGAGCGCGCCGTCGGCCAGGGCGTTGCGGGCCTCCTCCAGGCCGAGCGGCCGCGGCTCAGGGACCCGTCCGCCGAGGAGTGCCGGGCCGGCCTGGTTGGTGGGTCGCATCCGGGCGAAGTAGCGGGGCACGGCCGGCTGGCCGCGCAGGAGCCGCTTCACGAACAGCTCGACGTCCTGGATCGCGAGGAGTGCGTTGTGGCGCCGCTCATAGCCGATCGTCGTCGTCGGGGTCGAGGCGATGCCGGTCGCGCACAGCGAGCCCGCGCCGTGGGTCGGATGAACGGCAACGTGGTCGTCGTGAGCCAGGA
>JBKJOK010000358.1:0-19903 GCA_046595595.1 Candidatus Limnocylindrales bacterium | reverse complement strand
GCCAACAAGGGCAAGACGAGGGCGAGCACGAGAAGTGGTTGGACGGGGCCGGGCTCTAGTTCAGGATCCGCGACGGATGGCACCGGATTCCGCCATCCATTCACGAAGCGCAGCAGTCCGAGCGTGAACGTCCACGCGCCGAGGAATGTGAAGTAGGCGAGACCCGGGAGCTGTCGCAGAACGATCACCATTGCGATCAGCAGCGTCATGAAGGCGATGATCGAGAGCGGCTTACTGAGAGGTTCGCCCACATACCGCCAGAGGGGCGCGACGGAGATGGCCCCGATGAGCGTAGCGATGAGAAAGGTCCGGGCGTCCATCATGCCGAACCACAAGGGCAGGGTCGCGATGCAGACGCCCATGACAACACCCAACCCGGCCCGAAAGCGGCCGTCGTCCTCCGTATCAGTCAGGAGTCGCCGCACCCAATGCATCGACCTCATCCTAGGGCCGCCGATGGGAGCGACCAGGTGACATTCGGCTGCTCCCGGCGTACGACCAATGGGTGCTCGGCCCAGGAACCGCCGATGGCCACGTCGTGCCGCCGGCCCATCGCGCGCTCGTGAGTCGTGGGGCCGCGCTGGTGCTCGACGGTTTCGAACCAGTCGAAGTGTTGACGAAGTGGCCGCCGTGCTCAGCGACGATCGCGGCGGCCGCGCGGACCGCGCGTTGACCGCCGACCTTGACGCTCATGACGACCCGGCCTTCTCGAACGGCGGCCTCGTACCATGCGAAGTCCGGCGCCTGGTCGGCCCAGCTGAACTCGAGGATCCGGAAGAGGCGCCCGCGCCAGCCGCGCCGGCGGCCCGTGGAAATCGAACGCCGCGGCCGCCTCGAGCCCGGCGAACGTCTCGATCCGGCCGGGCTCGGTGCCCGAGGCGATCAGCTCGGCCCGCGCGGCCTCGGCTGCGGCCGTTGTGTCGAACACGGCCAGCAGCCGCCCGACCGCGCTGCCGATCGTCCCGCTCATCGAGGTGCGCCCATCACGAGACGGTCGTCAGCCCGCCTCGACGAGCGGCTTGACTTCGCCGATCAGGCGCTCGAGCGTCTCGCCGTCGTACGGCGCGGGCTGCTCCGAGATCACGGTCCGGAACCCGAGCTCGACGTACGGCGCCAGCTTCTCGGCGAGCTGTGTCGGCGTGCCGTTCCAGAACGTCTCGTCGTCGGCGACATCCGCCAGCGGCGTCCGGTTGTGCTCCATCGCCGCCTTCCAGACCTTGTCGGCCTCGGCTTCGGAGTCGCGGATCGTGGCCTTGATACCGAGCGTGAACTCGATGTCGGCGATGTCCCGCCCGACGGCGTCGCAGTGGCCGCGAAGGACCTCGATCTTGTGGCGCATCAGCTCGATCGAGCCCATCGCGTTCCACATGTCGGCGTACTTTGCGACCGTCCGGAGGGTCTTCTTCTCGCCCGAGCCGCCGATCATGATCGGCAGGTGGGCCTGAACCGGCGGCGGCTGGTGGCGGAGATGGTCGAACTGGTAGTGGGCGCCGGGCTCGGAGGTGACTTCCCTGCCGTCGAGCAGCGCCCGCATCGCGCCGACCGACTCGTCCATCCAGTCGAGGCGCTGGCCGAAGCCCGAGCCGAATTCGATCCCGTGGGCGGTGTGCTCCGGTTCCATCCAGGCACCGCCGACGCCAAGGATCGCCCGGCCACCGCTGACGTGGTCGAGGGTCGCCGCGGTCTTGGCGACGAGCCCCGGATTCCGGAATGTGTTGGCGCCGACGAGGAGGCCGAGGCCGATGCGCTCTGTGAGACCGGCCGCGCCGACCAGGCACGACCAGCCCTCGAAGATCGGCTGGTACGGATCACCGAAGATCGCATAGAGGTGGTCCCACGCCCAGAGATGCTCGTAGCCGAGTTCGTCGATTCGGCGCGCAGCGGCGGCGTAGGACGGCCAGTCCGTGGCCTGGTTCCAGAGGAGGATCCCGAAGGTCGTGTCAGTCATGGACGAAGTCTATGTCCGCCACGCCGCCGCGAGCCTCCGCGGTGAGCCCGTGACCCATCGCCCTATTCCAAGAAGGCTTATCGATCGGCCGGCTGCCATCGCAATCAGCGTTCCATGCCTCCCGCGAATGGATCGAGACAAGCCTTCACGTTCCGGGGCCCGAATATTCCGGGAACGCATGGATCGCCGCGCGCCACACCCAGGTGGTCCCCGACAAACCTTCTTGGCATACTTCGTCGGGACGCTGGCACACCGCCCGCCGAGCGATCGCCCCACGACCTGATCGTGCTCGCCACCGGGACAGCACCGCGCCGGGCATCGAATTCTGCGTATCGTCCGTGCCGGAGGTGGAGATGCCCGACGATCACGGCCGACCGATTGCGATCCGCTGCGGCCGCCTGCTCGATGTCGCATCGGGGGCGACCGCACACGACCCCGTGATCCACGTCGGCGGCGACGGGCGCATCACGGGAATTGGCGGACCCGACGACGGGATCCCCGACGACGCGGCCGTGCTCGACCTGGGCGGCCTGACCGTCCTGCCGGGCCTGATCGACGTCCACACCCATCTCGTCGGCGACGTCCAGACCGCGGGCGTGCCGTCGACCACGACCTCGGCCGCCGAGGAAGTCCTGATCGGGGTCCGCCACGCCCGCGACACGATCCGGGCCGGGTTCACGACAGTCCGCGACCTGGGCTCCTTCCGGGCGTTCACCGACTGTGCTCTGCGCGACGCGATCGACCGTGGCGACGTCAGCGGGCCGCGGATGCAATGCGCCGGAGCGTTCATCACCGCGCCGTGGGGCGGCGGCGACGTCGTCGGTCTGGCCCGCGACATCGTCCTGCCCGAGGAGCTGCGGTTCGGTGTCGTGCGCTCTGTCGACGAGGTGCGCGAGCGCGTTCGACGCCTGCTGATCGGCGGGGCCACGATGATCAAGTGCATCGGCACGGGCGCGGTCCTGACCCGGGGCGGCGTGCCGGGTGCTCCGGAGCTGAGCGAGGCGGAGATCCGGGCCGCGGTCGACGAGGCCGGCTGGTACGGCACCCACGTCGCGGTTCACGCCCACGGCGCGGAGGGCGCCAAGCGCGCGATCCGGGCCGGCGCGCGGTCGGTCGAGCACGGCTCCTACCTGGACGACGAGGCGATCGCGCTGCTCGCCGACACGGGCACGTTCTTCAGCGTCGACCTGTACGACGGCGAGTGGGCACTCGGCCCGGACGGTCCGACCGACTGGCCGGCCGACACGATGCGCAAGCTCGTCGAGTCACAGGCGGCCGCGGAGGCCGTGACCACGAAGGCGATCGAGCGCGGCGTCCGGATCGCGTTCGGGACGGACAGCGGCGTCTACCCGCACGGGCTCAACGCCCACCAGTTCGCAAGCTACGTCCGGGCCGGCATGACGCCCCTCGCCGCGATCCGGACGGCGACAACGACGGCCGCCGAGCTCATGGGCTGGTCCGACCGGGTCGGGTCGCTCGCGCCGGGCCGGTTCGCCGATCTCGTCGCGGTCGCCGGCGATCCACTGGCCGACGTCACGGAGCTGGAACGGCCGGTCGTCGTTGCGAAAGCCGGCCGGCTCGTCCGCGACGACCGAGCCGGGCCCGCGGGGGCCCGTTAGCCCACCCCTCCGCCCGGCCTCAGACGGGGCAATTGCAACCTTGGCGGGGCTGGTCGGTTCATCGTCGGGCGGGTACGATCGATCCATTGGCCGGCCGCCCAGCGGAGAGCATGCTGGGTGTCCGGGCCGTCATACTGCGGCCATCGACCAAACCCGACCGCTCACCGGCCGGGCCCTGGGAGGGGATCGATCGCTTTGAGCCGGCTCCGGCCCACGCTCGCGCTTGCCACGATCCTGATGCTCCTCGCCGCCCTCGTCCCGGTGACGGTGGGCGCCGGCACGGTCTGGAAGCTGAACCTCTACCGCAGTTCCGGCTTCCTATACCAGGACCCGTACTACACGGCGTGCGTCGCGGCGTCGACGATGATGATGCTGAACTTCACGGACCTGGCGGATACCGGCGGCAACGGCTTCCGCTGGACGAACTACCGGACGCAGAACAGCTCCGACCGGGCGCAAGTCCGGGACATGACCTCGATCCTGTACTTCTCCCGCAACCACGACACCCTCTCCCTTGGCCGGCCCGGCTCCGACGCTCATGGCTGGCGGAATGCCCTGAACTACTACGGGTGGGGCGCCGAGGCGATCAACGATCCGAACAAGCGGGTCTACGACGACCGCGCCTATGCGATGTTCGACACGGCGATCAAGGCCGCCGTCCGAGCGATCGCGGTCTACCGCAAGCCGGTCGGGATGCTCGGCTGGGCGGGCGGCCATGCCCAGGTGATCACGGGCTACAGCGTGACCGGCGAGAACCCGGCGACCTCCTCGAACTTCACCGTGAACGGGCTGTACCTGTCGGATCCGCTCCGCTCGAACGTCATCGTCAACAAGTACCTGGGCCGCCTGACCCTGAAGACCGGCAACCTGCGCTTCCGCTTCCGGGCCTACCGCGAGTCGGACAGCCCGCTCGACGATTCGTACAGCGCCGGCTGGAAGCGAAGCTCGGTCACCTACGCGCCGTCCGAGTGGTACGGCCGGTTCGTGATCGTCCAGCCCATCCGGGCCGGACTGCCGACGCCGACCCCGACGCCGACCCCGACCCCGACGCCGAGGCCATCGGCCACGGTCGCCCCGACGCCGAGGCCATCGGCCACGGTCGCCCCGACGCCGAAGCCATCGGCCACGGTCGCCCCGACGCCGACCCCGACCCCGAAGCCATCGGCCACGGTCGCCCCGACACCGACCCCGGTCGCGACCCCTGTTGCCACGCCGAGTCCGACCCCGGTTGCCACGCCGACGCCGACCGCGACGCCGCTCGCCACGCCGAGCGAGCCGCCGGTCACCTCGCCGTCTCCTTAGGCCGCCATCCGGCGAACCTATGCCCGGTCGAGCTCCCGGTCGATCGCCCGGAGGATGAACCGGGCCGCCTCGGCGCTCTTCCCGCCCAGCTTCTGACCGTCGTCCTGCTTGAGCGCCGGCTGCAGGTCGGCCAGGAACTGCATCAGGGCCGGCGTCCGCTCCAGATCGCCGTTTGCGAACGCGGTGTCGAGCCGGGCGATCAGGGCCCGGGCGTTGTCGACGACATGGCCCTTGGCCGCGATCAGGTCACGGACGTCCCGACGCGCGGCATCGGCCGCGGGACCGGCGCTGCTCACCGACGTCGCCCGAAGATTCCGGCGACGACGCCGGTCGGTCGGCCCGCCCGGCCGTCCGGCTCGGCCGTCGAGACCTCGTCCGCGGTCGCATCGTCCGTCCCGTCGGCCGCCGCCTGACGACGACGGAGACCCTTCCAGTCCGAGTCGAGCAGGCTCATCGAGATCTCGTCCCACCAGCGACCCTCACGCCAGATCGCCTCGCGGGCACGGCCCTCGACGACGAACCCGACCGATCGGTAGGAGCGGTTCGCGCGATCGTTGAAGGAGAAGACCGTCAGACCGACCCGGTGCAGGCCGAGCGCGCCGAAGGCGTGATCCATCATCAGCCGGGTCGCCTCGGTGCCGTAGCCGTGGCCCCAGGCGTCCTGCTCGCCGATCGTGATGTGGAACAGGGCCGAGCCGTTGTCGGCGTCGAGCTGAGACAGGGCGCAGGTCCCGATCAGTCGATCGTCGACTCGGACGTGGATCGCCATCGCCAGCGAGTCCGTGCCCAGGGCGCGGGCCGCGAAGAAGCGCTCGATCTCGTCGGGCCGCATCGGGCTGTCCTGATAGCGCGTCAGGCGCACGACCGCCGGGTCGGCGTACCAGCGCTGGAAGGCCCTCAGGTTGGCGGGCGCGTGCCTCCGGAGGACGACGAGATCGCCCGGCAACGACTCGGGGAACCAGCTCCGGTGGGCCATCGGAGGCGACGGTATACCATCCCCGCCATGCGCCGTTGGAGCGAGGTCGCTGAGCGTGTCGCCGCCACGACCCGGACCTCCGAGAAGTCCGCGCTGCTCGCCGAGTACTTCGCCGGACTGCTGCCCGCGGAGCTTCCGATCGCCGCCGTCTTCCTGACCGGCCGACCGTTCGCCGAAGCCGACCAGCGGGCGACAGGGCTCGGCTGGTCGGCGATCGCGACGACCGTGACGAGCCTCGCCGGCGTCCCGCGGACCGCGCTCGGCGAGGCCTACGATCGCTCGTCCGACCTCGGTACGGCCGTCTTCGACGTCCTGTCCGTCGCCGGCCACGCCCCGGATCCGGCGATCGCGCCGACCCTCCCCGAGGTCGCCGCGAGCTACGCCGCGATCGAGCAGGCCTCGGGACCGGCGGCGAAGAGCGGGATTCTCCGAGCCCTCCTCGAGCGCTCCGATCCGCTGACCGCCAAATCGATCGTCAAGGTCCTCTCGGGCGAGCTCCGGATCGGGCTGCGTGAAGGGCTCGTCGAGGCCGCGATCGCGAAAGCGTTCGACCGGCCGCTCGACGCGGTCAAGTGGGCCGGGATGCTGACCGGCGACATCGGTGCGCTCGCCGAGCTGGCCCGCGACGACCGCCTCGCCGACGCCAGCCTGGTCCTGTTCCACCCGATCAAGTTCATGCTCGCCACGCCGGCCGAGGACGGCGCCGAGATCGTGAAGCGGCTCGGCGTGCCGGTCTGGGTCGAGGACAAGTACGACGGGATCCGGGCCCAGCTTCACCGCCACGGCGACGACATCCGGCTCTACTCGCGCGACCTCCACGACATCGGCAACCAGTTCCCCGAGATCGTCGAGGGTGCCCGCGGGCTCACGTGGGACGGGATTCTCGACGGCGAGATCCTGGCCTGGCGCGACGGCATCGTCCTGCCGTTCATCAGCCTCCAGGCCAGGCTCGGCCGGAAGTCGCCCTCGGCCGCGATCCGGGAGGAGATTCCGGTCATCTACGTCGCGTTCGATGCGCTCGGACTCGGCACCACCGACGGAACCGCGGTCGAGCCGCTCCTGCGCGTCCCGCTCGCGGACCGGCGCCGCCGGCTCGAGGCGCTCGAGCTGCCACTGGCCGGCGACGGCGGCGTGTTCGCGCTGAGCCACCTGGTCTCGGTCACGTCGGTCGACGCCCTCGAGGCGGCGTTCAGCGGCGCCCGTGAGCGTCGCAACGAGGGCCTGATGGTCAAGGACCCGGGCTCGATCTACTCGCCCGGCCGGCGCGGCCTCGGCTGGCTGAAGATGAAGAAGGCGCTGGCCACGATCGATTGCGTCGTCGTCGGGGTCGAGGTCGGCCACGGCAAGCGCCACGGCGTCCTGTCGGACTACACCTTCGCCGTCCGCGACACCGACAACGACAAGCTGGTCACGATCGGCAAGGCGTACAGCGGCCTCACCGACGCCGAGATCGCCGAGATGACGGCCTGGTTCGAGGCCCACACGATCCAGCGCTTCGGGCGCTATCGCCAGGTCGAGCCGTCGGTCGTCGTGGAGGTCGCGTTCGACGTGATCGTCCGCTCGAAGCGCCACCAGTCGGGCTACTCGCTACGGTTCCCGCGGATCGCCAATCTCCGGCCGGACAAGCCAATCGACGAGATCGACACGCTCGAGACGGTCCGCGCGCTGTACGAAGGACTCCAGCACGGCGCCGAGCAACTGGTGACCGCCGGCGCCAGGAAGTAGTCCAGCTCGGTCCGGCTGGTCGGTCCGGGCCAGTCCGGACGGGTCGCGGACGCGTATCCTTCCAGTCATGTTCGAGTCGATGCTCCTCGGGGCTGAGCCGACCCTCGTCCCACTGACCCTGTACACCGACGCATTCGTGGTCAAGGGAACCGTGCGTTCCCGCCAGAACCGGATCACGGACATCCTCAACCAGGCCGAGGAAGGTTTCCTCGTCCTGTCCGACGCGGTCGTCGACGAGTACGGATCGCGCGGCACCCCGACCCGCAGCGAATTCGCCCAGGTCAACCTGGCGGCCGTCCTGTTCGCGGTGGCCGATACCCCGATCGAGCCGCGACCGGACCTCCGGACGCCCAAGGTTCCGGAGCAGGCAATGATCTCGATCCCGCCGTTCCGGGTCATCGGCCGGGTCCATCTCCTGCCCGAGCGGGATCTGCGCGAGGCGCTCAGCGAGCTGACCGGCCGATTCATCCCGGTGACCGACGCGACCTACTGGTCGGACACGATCGGCGAGGCGCGGGCAACCGCGGCGATGGTCGCGATCAACCACGAGCGGGCCCAGATCTTTGCCCCGCATCGTGAGGTCGACCCGTGGGCCGGCCTGGACCGGAGTGGAGAGACCGCCACCGCCCCGCCAGAGTCGGAGCCCCCGACCGGCTGGTAGGGTCCGCGGTCGCCCCGGAGCGCGCGCCGCCCGCCCGAGCCGCGCGCCGCCCGCGCCCGCTGGAGCGCGCGCCGCCCGCCCGAGCCCCCGAGACTTGGCCATCTAGTCTCCCGGGGACTACAACAGTGACTCGACGACTCGGCCGGTATGGATGTCGACGTTGAATTAGCCGCTCGGGACGAGTGCCTCGAGGCTAATTCGGCCTCGCCCGAAGTCGAATCGACCGCTTCGACCGCTTCCAACCTGATCTTCCAGTCCCTGGGTGACTATTGCGCCAAGTTGCCGGCCAGCCGCCGAGCGTTGCCGGCCCGCCCAAGCTTGCCGGCCCGCCACACGAGACGGGCACGACAGTCACCTATCCACTGGCAAATCCAGCCTGTTGCCCCATTCCGCCCAGCCGCCGTCATAGACCGCGACGTCGTCGTGGCCGAGGAGCGTCAGGGCGAAGGCCAGCTTGGCAGCGGCGATCCCGGCCCCGTCGTAGCAGACCATTCGCCGGCCCCGGGCCACGTTGGCCTTGAAGAGGAGCTCGCGCAGCTCGTCGCCGACCCGGAAGTGCTGGCTGCCCGCCCGGGTCATCGCCCCGACCGGGACGTTGAAGGCGCCCGGGATGTGGCCGAGGCGCTTCGTGTTGCCCTCATGGCCGCGATACTCGGCCGGGGCTCGGGCATCGAGGAGCGTCACCTCGGGCGAGGCCAGCAGGGCCCGCACGTCGGACGTCGTCAGGCGCATCCGCGACTGGGACCGCGGGGTGAATCGGGCAGGCGGAGGCGGCGCGATCGCGGTCGAGGTCGGGCGACCCTCCTCGAGCCACGCCGGAAAGCCGCCATCGAGGACCCGGACCGACTCGAGCCCGTAGACCCGCAGGCTCCACCATGTCCGGGCCGCGTACAGGCTGACCGTGTCGTCGTACACGACGACGGTCGCCCCGTCGCTGACCCCGGCCAGCCCGAGCGTTCGGGCGACCTGCTCGGGCCCGGCAAGGAGCAACGTGTCGCCGCTCTCGGACGGGTCGGTCAGGTCCTCCCGCCAATCGACGTGGACCGCGCCGGGGATGTGGCCGGCCGACCAGGCAGCACGGCCGGTCCCGTCGGGTCGCCACCGGACATCGAGGATCCGGACATCCGGTCGACCGATCTGCTCGGCGAGCCAGTCGGTCGACGCCAGCATCTCCGGTCGGGCGAGGCCGCCGGGCGTGCGCGTCCGCGGGAGTCGTCGACCGGGGCGATTCGTCACGTCGATATCATAGGCGGGTGGTCGATCCCTTCCTGCCCGATGTGGAGAAGCTGGCGGCCGTCCGAGCGGCCCTGCCGGCTCTGGGCGCCGGGATCTACCTGAACACCGGATCCGTCGGCCCGCTCCCGGCCGAGACCGCGGCCGCGATGGCCGAGATCACCGAGTACGAGCTCCGGATCGGGCGCAGCCATCCCGACTACTTCGACGGGTTCCTCGAACGGCTCGGAGAGGCGCGCGGCGCGGTCGCGGCGATCGTCGGTGCGGACATCGACGAGATCGCGATCAGCCACTCGGTCTCGGTCGCGCTGAACGTCGCAATCGGCTCGGTCGTGTTGGGCCGCGGCGACGGGATCGTCACGACCCGCTCGGAGCACGCCGCTGCCCTCGGCGCGGTTCACGCCGCGGCCGAGCGGAGCGGCGCCGCGGCGACCTTCGTCGACCTCGAGGGCGCCCTGACCGACGACGCGATCCTCGACCGGTTCGACGCGGCCATCGACCCGGCGACGCGCCTCGTGGCGTTCTCCCACGTCCTGTGGACGACGGGACGGGTCCTGCCGGTTGCCCGGATCGGCGCGCTCGCCCGGGAGCGCGGGGCGGTGGTCGTCGTCGACGGCGCACAGGCCGCCGGGGCGATCCCGGTCAACGTCCACGACCTCGGGGCCGACTTCTACGCGCTGCCCGGCCAGAAGTGGCTGCTCGGACCGGAGGCGACGGCCGCCCTGTGGGTCGCGCCGGCGATCGTCGCCCGTTCCCGACCAAGCCTCGTCGGCTGGTTCAACTACGAGACGATCGGGCCCGATGGCGGCGCGTACTGGCCGGATGCCCGCCGGTTCGACGCGACCCAGTTCCACAAGGCGTCGATCACGGGCCTGGCCCGGAGCTGCGGCTGGCTGTCGATGTACGTCGGCCTGCCGTGGATCCACGAGCGTGGCCAGGCGATGGCCCGAAGCGCGGCTGAGCGCCTGGCGGGGATCGCCGGCGTCGAGGTCCTGACCCCGCTCGACCGGATGGCGACCCTGGTCACGTTCCGGATCGCCGGTTGGACGCCCGACGAGGCGCTCGCCGAGCTGAATGGCCGGATCTTCGCGATCGCCCGAACCGTGCCGGCCGTCGATGCGCTCCGACTCAGCATCGGGTTCTTCACGACCGACGAGGAGGTCGAGCGCGTGGCCGCGACCGTCGAGCTGCTCGCGACTCACGATCCCGCGACGCTGCCGCCGCGCGCCCGCCTCACGATCCTGGGCCAGAGCGGGCGGTGATCGAACCTGCGCCCGGGAAGGGGACGGACGCGCGCCCGTCGCGCCCGGAGGTCCGCCGGCGATCCTGGCTGGAGATCCGCTGGCGCCAGTTCCGGCACGCCCCGCGGCCGGTCGTCCGGGCCGTCCTCGCCAGCCTCGTCGTCGCGATCGTGCTCGGCGTCGGCTATCTCGCCTACGACCTCGCCCTGCGCCGGGGCATGAGCCTGCCGGGCGGCGACCTGCGAACGCTGTACCTCCTCGTCGACGTGATCGTCGTCCTGGTCAGCGGCAGCGTCGTGACGTGGCTGGTCGTGCCCCAGCCGCGCGGCTCGGGCACGACGACGACCCGCTCGGCGTGGAGTGCAGCCCTCGGGTTCTTCGCCGCGGTCCCGGTCTGCTACCTGGTCCTCGTCATCGTCGTCCAGGTCATCGAGCCGCTCCTGGGCTGATCACGGACGGGCCCCGTCGGCCACGCGCGAATGTGGCCCGGAAGCACCACTTCTGCCGTGATGCGCGTGTTATGGAATGGTCCATCCGTACCATTCCGCGGTACCCTCACGCCGATATCATCGAGTCGTCGGGTATCCGACGACGCAGGCGAGGACTCATTCGTGGCGATCGACGAGCAGCATGTTGCGCTGCCCAAGCTCTACGGAGCCCCGGCGTACGCGCGTCCGACGATCGAGGTCGAGACGGCGCCCCGTCCGTTCGACCCCGACGATCTGCCGATCTCGGCCGTCCAGACCGATGACGAGCGGCGCATCGCAGCCAGCCTCCCGGCCCATGCCTACGCTCCAGGCGGCGCTCCCGCCCGAGCCGAGAAGCATGCCCGCAGGGACGCCGATCCGGCGCTCCACCCGAGGCCACTGAGCCTCCGCGCCCTGGCCGGCCGGATCCTCGGGCAGGGCGACAACCAGGCCCTGTAGGCAGCGCTTCGCTCGCGTCGGGCAGGATCCGGGAGTAGGATCGCCGGCGGGGGAGTAGCTCAACGGTCAGAGCGGCGGGCTTATATCCCGCTGGTTCCAGGTTCGAGTCCTGGCTCCCCTACCAGATTCCGCGGATCCCCGGACCACGCGGACCCGGCGGGCCTCCGGCTAGAGGACCGCGCGGACGGCCGCGATGATCTCGAGTCGACGATCCGGGTTGAGAGCCCGAGCGGGCGGCAGCGACGACAGCCAGGCCGCGATCTCGTCGTCCCGGACGACCGAGCAGGTCGCGGTGCGGGCGATCGTGGGATCGCTGGTCGCGACGGCGGCATAGACCCTGACGACGAAGTCGCGCTCGGTCGAGGCGATCCAGCGCCGAACGCGCTCCGCGTCTCGGGAGGCGCGCTCCAGGGGGTTCTCGAGGTGAACCCAGCGGCCGTCGGCGCGCCGGATCTCCCAGCTGATCCCCGTGTGGCGGGTCACCTTCGGCGGCGGCAGTTCGTTGACGACCGCGATGCCGAACGGCCCGAGGACCAGATCGCGGACGACGCGGCCGTCGGGCAGATGGACGTTCGTGGCCGAGATGTAGTCGTCGCCCAGTGCGGCACCCGACCTGGTCACGGCCCGGAGGACGGGTCGGGTGGTCAGCGAGCGGGCGACATGGCCGAGGCGCAGGGCGCCGACGATCGCGAAGCACGGCGGGGCGACGAGTGCGATCCCCCAGACCGCGGCACCGATCGCAAGCTGGCCCGGCCCGGGCCGCGGCGGCATGGAGGTAAGGCCGGTCAGGACCGGGGTCGTGAACGCGATCCACGCCAGAAACAGACCGCCGCTGAGGAGGATGCTCCCCACGGCGATCCCGACGACGACGGCACCGACCGGAAGACGGGCGGCGCGATGTGATGCGAGGACCTGCACCCGATGATCCTCGCGTGTGCGGGCCGCCGAGGAAATGACCAGATCGGGTCAGGTCGGGCGAGCCGTCCGGCCCATGAACCCCTGCGGAATCCACCGCACCGCCCTCGGTCCGGTGCGGCACGGCACTGGGCCGATCGGCCCTGGAGTCGTCCGTCCGGGTGACGGGCCGTGGGACACCCGTACCATTGCGGCGGCTTCGGCCGACGGCCAAGGTTGCCTCAGCACGGGCGTCAGCTGGCCCGAGTGGAGGCCAATAGCTCCTTGTCGATGCAGCATCCAATCAGATCCCGGCGACCGGCGGCGACCGCGCTGGTCTCGCTCTGGGCGGCCCTCGTCCTCGTCCTCGCCCTGGTCGGCCCCGTCCTCGCCAACCAGGGCCCGACCAAGCTCTACGATCCCGCGGCCAGCCCGCGGACCGGCAGCCCGACCACGACGATCGTGTTCACGGTCGGGTACCGCAACCGCGAGGGATCGGCTCCCGACCATGTCTCGGTCATCATCGACGGGGTCGCCCATGCGATGACCGGCAGTGGTGGCACGGACTGGAAGGCCGGCGTCATGAACACGTGGTCGACTCGGCTCCCGGTCGGGACCCACACGATCTCGTTCGAAGCGGCTGACACGCGCCGGTTCAGCGACGGGATCGCCGGCGGGACGGTCACGATCACGGCGCCCGCCCCGACCCCGACCCCGGCGCCCACGGCGACGCCTCGTCCGACGGCCACTCCGACCGCGACCCCCGCCCCGACCGCAACCCCGCGCCCCACCACCCAGCCGACCGCGACGCCCCGCTCGACGCCAACCCCCGCACCGACGACGACCCCGGGTCCGACGGCCCCATCAGCGACCAACAGCCCGGCGCCATCGAGCGTGCCGGGCCCGACGGCGACCACGGGATCGACGACCGGATCGGGTGCCGGCCCGGGCGCGACTCAGGATCCGTCCACGAACCCGGGCTCGAGCTCCGGCCCGGACGCCGGATCCACAGGCGCCCCGGGAGCATCTGCGACGCCTGATCCCGACAGCTCTGGCCCGGGAACCGCGCCCGGTTCGACGCCCGGCGCCACCCCGTCCGGCCGCAGTCCGGGTGCCGACCCCGGCCCCGCGACCGGCGGCTCGGCGACAGGTACCGGCGGCACCACCGGCAGTGGCGCCGCGGGCGGCCGCGACTGGAGCGCGAGCGGGCCAGGCTGGGGCGCCCTCGCGAGCGCCCTCGCGACGCTCGGCATCGATCGCCCGCCGACGGTCACGATCCTTCCGATGCTGGTCGGCACGACCGGTGCGATGACGATGGCCTTCGCGTTCGCGATCTTCGGCAAGAAGCGCCGCGACGAGCTGCCACCCGCCCCCGACGAGGTCCTCCAGGCCGAGGCGGCGCGCGTCCACGAGACCGTGCCCGGCGTCGTTCGGACCGCCGCCCTTCCCGCCCCGCTCGACGCCGAAGCGGGCATGCCCCGCTGGCGCCGGCCGTCCCTGATCCAGGCACGCAAGGCCGACCCGACCCGTTCGACCGCATCCGCGGAGAGTCGGATGAGCTTCGACCGCGGCATGGTCGACGCGGTCGACGGCCGCGAGCGGCGGGTGATCCGCTATCGCGTCGTCCGGCTGCTCGATGCACCCGATGAGCTGCGCTCCGCCGACGTCGGGCAGCTCGACCGGGGCGACGAAGTCCAGCTCCTCGAGAAGTCCGGCTCCTACTGGCTCGTCCTGTGCCCCGACGGGCGCCAGGGCTGGCTGCACAAGATGACCCTCGGCGAGATCGTGACCGATGGGCCGCCGGCCGGCTACGGCCTGCGCGAAGGCGAGGACGACGACGTGCTGCTCGCGTTCCTGACGGCTCGGGCCCGCGCCTGACCGTTCGCCGGGCAGGGCGGATCACTCGGTCGCGACGTGCTCCATCGCCGGCATCGTCGTGACTGCCTGCACGTCCGCGGTCCGTCGCGTTCTTCGGGCTGGGTCAGCGGGCCATGGCCGGGGTCGCGCCCCGGGCCACGTAGCCGACGGCCAGGCTGACGACCGCAACCGCGGCGTGGATCACGTGGACGGCCGAGTTGGCCGGCACGGAGAAGAGCCCGAACAGGGTCGGGCTGGCGATCACCGCGACGAAGGTGATCACGTACAGGATCCCGAAGCCGACGACGGCGTTGACCTGCTGCTCGCCCTTGAGGACGAAGGCGATGTACAGGGCGACCAGTCCCGTGAGCAGGTGGACGATGTTGTGGACGGTGCCGGTCCGGACAAGGGTGTTGTCCGCCTCGCCCACGAGCGACGTGTTGAGGAAGCCGAGCAGGCCGGCTCCGACCAGGACGATCCCGGCGAGCGCTGCCCAGCCCATGGCGGTGCTGTTGCTGTTCATGTGACTCCCAACCTCCTGCTGTGGCGCACCGGGCGACGGGTTCGCGACCGCCGACCGGACGGATCACCGCCCGACTGGAGGCCCCGTTGGGCACGGCCTGAGTATCGCGGGCCGGTCAAGGGACACCCCCATGCTCGATTGGACCTCTAGAATGCCGGGCATGTCCGCGACGAGGCACAGCGCGCGGTTCGTCGGACGCGAGGCGGCGTTCGTCCGGCTCGCTCCGTCGATCGAGGCGGCCGCCGCCGGCGATGCGACGACCGTCCTGATCGACGGTCTCGGCGGGGTCGGCGTGAGCCGCTTCCTCGACGAGGTCGGGCAACGCGTCAGCGGTCTGGCCGAGGCCTTCATCGTTGTCCGCGGCCGGGCCTGGCGGCCGGCATCGGACGAGCCGTACGGGGCTGTGATCCGGGCGCTCCGGCCGGTCTTCCGGGCGGTCGAGGACGAGGCGCTCGCAGAGCTGGTCGGGCCCGCGGCGGAGGATGTCGTCCGCCTCTTCCCGGAGACCCTCGGCCGCTTGACCTCCGCCGGCGTCCTGCCCGACCGGCCCACGATCACCTCGCCGGAGCGCCGCCAGGGCCGCGTCCTCGAGAGCCTGATCGGCGTCGTCGGCCGGCTTGCCGAACGCCAGCCCGTCCTGCTCATCCTCGAGGACCTCCATGACGCCGACGCCGGATCGCGGGCGTTCGTCTCGTTCGCCAGCCGGATCAGCCGCCGCCAGCGGGTCTGCCTCATCGGCACCTACCAGCCCGACGAGCTCACCCGCGACCACCCGCTCAGCACGACCCTCGGCGACTTCGCCACCGCGATCGGGCGCGGACCGACCCGCGCTCCGACCCTCGTGCCGATCCGGGCACTCGAGCGGGCCGACCTCGCCGAGCTCGTCGAGGCCATCGAGGGCGAGCGCCCGACCGCGTCCGCGCTGGTCCTCGTGGCCGCCCGGTCGCGCGGCCTGCCGCTCGTCGCCGAGGAGCTCCTGGCCGCGCGCCGCGAGCTGTCCGACACCGCCCTGACCGGATCGTTCGTGGACCTCGTCATCGCCCGACTGGCTCGGCGCGGGCCCGAATGCCGGCGAGTGCTGCGCCTCCTCGCGTCGGCCGGGCGACCGCTCGATCGGGACGAGCTGGCGAACACCGCAGCGGCCTTCGAGCTGACCGCCGATCGTCTGCCGCCGCGCTCGTCGTCGATGCCCCGACGGGCCGACGGCGCCCTCGAGCCGGACCTGGCCGCCGGTCTCGAGGACGCGCTCGAGGCCGGGATCCTCGTCGAAGAGGCCGACGGGATCGCGTTCCGCCACGAGCACATCCGGCGTGCCGCCGCGGCCGATCTCCTGCCGCGCCTGCGTCATCGTCATCACCTGGCCCTCGCCGCCGGCCTGGCCGGGCAGCCGCGCGCCGCGGCCAACCACTGGATGGCGGCCCATGTCCCGGACCGGGCCCTCGGGGCCGCCGTGGACGCGGCGGGACGGGCCGAGGCCGCCCACGCGCCCGAAGACGCCCTTGAGGCCCTCGAGCTCGCCCTCGCCCTCGTGGAGCCGTCAGGCGTCGGTCCTGCCGTGGCGGACGAGCCGCCGAACGCCGCCGGGCGACAGGCGACGGCGGCGAGCTCGGCAGCGAGCCGCGCCACGCGCGGCCAGACCCGGGCCCACGCTCGCCCGGACACCCTTCGCGAGCTCGCGACGCCGCTCCAGCTGCGCGCCGCCGAAGCAGCCCTTGCGGCAGGTCGGCCGGCCCGGGCCGTCGCCTACATCGAGGCGCTCCTCGGCGGCTTCGACGAACGGCGCGACCGGGTCACGCTCGGCCTCGTCCACGAACGGCTCGGTCGCTACCGGCGGGCGGCGGGCGACCGGACCGGCGCCCTCGCCGCTCTCGAGCGGGCGGTCGAGTTCGTGCCTGACGAACGCACGCTGGACCGGGCCAACGTCCTCGCCCTCCTCGCCCAGGCGACGATGCTCGACGGCTCCTTCGAGCGGGCCGAGACGCTCGCCCGCGACGCGATGCGGATCGCGGCCGAGCTCGGGCCTGCCGGGGAGAGCGTCGTGGTCCACGCGACCACCACCCTCGGCGTCGCGCTGGGCTGGGGGGACGAACCCGAGGCGGGCGTCGCGCTCCTCGAGGAGATCCGGCCGCTCGCCGAACGGACCGGCGACCTCGACGACCTGTTCCGCGTCTATGCCAACCTGACAACCGTCCTCGACCATGTCAGCCGGCGGGCCGAAGCGGCCGAGGTCGCCTATGCCGGGATCGAGGCCAGCCGCCGGGTCGGGCTCGAGGCCGTCTACGGCAACTTCCTGCGGGCCAACGCCGCCGATTCGCTGTTCGTCCTCGGCCGCTGGACCGAGTCGAGCGAGATCAGCGCGACGGCCCTCGAGTGGAGCCCGGCGGGCGTCGCCTTCGCCCGGCCGATCGACAATCTCGCGATCGTCGAGATCGAGACGCGGGCCGGCGAGCTGGCGGGTCGCTGGCTGGGCCAGATGCTCGTCGAGCTCGAGACCGTCAGCGATGCCCAGCACGCCGTCCCGATCTACCGCGCCGCCGCCTCGCTCGCGCTCTGGCAGGGCGACCACGCCGATGCCGGGCGGGCGGCCAGCCGCGGCTGGGACCTGGTCAACGACAGCGGCGACTGGAGCCTGATCGCGAAGATGGCCGCGACGGTTGCCGAGGTGGATTCGATGGCCGCGAGCGATGCCTCGGCCCGCCGCGACCTGGCCGGCCTGGCCGCGATCCGGACTCGTTCGCGGACGGTCGTCAAGGCGGCCCATGCCGCGGTCGAGCGGTCCGGCGTCCGGGCGACGATCGGGTCGCGTCGCGATGCCGACACGTGGCTGGCCCTCGCCGCCGCCCATCGCGATCGGCTCGAGGGTCGTGACGACCCCGCCCGTTGGGACCGCCTCGCCGGCGCCTGGGCCGCGCTCGAGTGCCCGTACGAGGTGGCCAAGGCGCGCTGGCGCCAGGCGGAGGCGATCCTCAACCGGGGCGAGGGCCGAACCGCCCGCGGACCGGCCCGGACGGCCCTCGAGGCGGCGGCGGCGATCGGGCTGGAGCTCTCCGCCCGGCCGCTCCTGCGCGAAGTCCGGCTGCTCGCGAACCGGGCGATGATCCGGCTGCCCGCCGCGGTCGACGACCTGCTCGATGCCGTGGAGCGGGCCGACTCCGGGCTCGACGGGCCGGCCGACGGGCACGATCGGGGCGATGCGCCGGGCGGGTCGCTCGACGCCGCGCTGGTCGCGGTCGGGCCGGGCCAGGCGCCGGCCGGCAGCAACAGCGGCAACAGCGGCAATGGCCACGGCAGCCGGAGCGGGTCGAACGGCCGCGAGCCGACGGCGGTGACCCGGGGCGTGGTCGGGCCGGACCCGGTCGCCAAGGCCGACACGTTCGGCCTGTCGCGGCGCGAACGGGAGGTCCTCTCGCTCATGGCCGAGGGTCGGACGAACCGCGAGATCGGCGAGCGCCTGTTCATCAGCCAGAAGACGGTCGGGGTCCACGTCGGCAACATCCTCGCCAAGCTCCGCGTGTCGGGTCGGGTCGAGGCGGCCGCGGTCGCGATCCGGCTGGGCCTCACCGAGTCGATCGCGGCAGGTTCTTCGTCCGGACGGTAGATTCAGAGGGCCGGCGCGGATCATCTCGTCGCGCCTCAACGAGCCATCGTTTTCAGCACCCAGCCATGACGAGGTCACCTGACGCCATGCGCCGCCTGCCCCTCCTGAGCTTCGCGCTCCTCACCATCGTCGCGATCTCCGCCTGCTCGTCGGGCGGAGCGCCGGGCTGGACCTACGCCCCGGCCCCGTCGGCCACACCGGTCGCATCCGGAGCCGCGTCCGGCGCTCCGTCGGCGGGCGCCTCCGCCACGCCCTCGTCGGCAGCGTCCGGCGCCCCGTCGATCGCCCCGTCGGCGTCGTCGGGTGGCAGCGCCGCCCCATCGGGTGGAGCGGCCGGCCTGACCGTGACCGCGCCCGTCGGCGCGACGACCGGCGGCTTCGACCCCACCACCCTCGAGACCGCCGCCGGGACGGCGTTCAGCCTGACCTTCGACAACCAGGACAACCAGGCGCCCCACAACCTCGTCCTCCAGAATCCTGACGGCTCGGCCGTCGCGGTCCAGGGCGACACAGCGTTCTTCACGGGTCCGGGCCAGCGGGTCTACCAGGTTCCGGCCCTGACCGCGGGCGCCTACAAGTACATCTGCCAGGTCCACCCGACGACGATGGTCGGGACGCTGACCACCCAGTAGTCACTGTCGCGGCGCCCGGCCGGGGACGCGCGCGACCGACGATCCGGCCCGCGCCGACGAGGGACGCTCGATGGACGTTCGCGAGCAGCTCTGCTACTCCGACGCGTATGCCCGGACGGTCGAGGCGCGGGTCGCGACGGTCGACGACAGCGGCGAGGCGTCGCTCGTCGTCCTCGATCGGACCGTGTTCTATCCGGGCGGCGGCGGCCAGCCGTCCGACCGCGGGCTCCTGCTCGGGACCGCCGACGGCCGGACGTGGACAGTCCGCGGCGCGCGCAAGTCGGGCGGCGACATCGTCCACGAACTCGAGCCGTCGGCCGGCGGCCCGCCGTCGGTCGGCGATGCCCTGACCGTCGATCTGGATTGGGCGCGGCGCTACGCCCTGATGCGGACCCACACCGCGCTCCATGCCCTGTGCGGCGTCGTGTGGCGCGATCACGGCGCGCTCGTGACCGGCGGCAACATGGAGCCCGGCGGAGGCCGGATGGACTTCGAGTTCGAGTCGATGAGCGGCGACCTCGTCGACTCGATCGAGGCGACCGTCAACGCCGAGCTCGCCCACAAGCGCGACGTCCGGGTCAACGTCCTGCCCCGTCACGAGGCGTTCGCAATCCCCGATCTCATCAGGACCAAGGTCAATCTTCTACCGCCCGGGATCGAGGAGATCCGGACGATCGAGATCGTCGGGCTCGATCTCCAGGCCGACGGCGGGACGCACGTCTCGAACACGAGCGAGGTCGGATCGATCCGGGTCACGGGCTACGAGTC